>JALUUH010000175.1 GCA_027021445.1 Gammaproteobacteria bacterium | reverse complement strand
ATAAAAACCCCCGTTGTTCACTCAACGGGGGTTTTTTTTCTGGATATGTCCCTCCAAAAGAACAAAAGAATTTTAGTAAAACTCGCTGTTATTCTAACTGCTAGCTTCTAAGTATTGGTGTTATACTAATACTGTATTAAGGGGGTGCTGCTATAATATGCTGGCAAGATATACTGGGGTAGTTAAGTAAAATTTCACTCTTTAAGTTTAAAATGCCTGCAAATCAAGATGTAATAAGCTTGTCGATTATATTTACATAGTAAGTTTTACAGGACTGTTTTTAAGATATAACTATATAAAATATAAGAACAAAATCACGAAGGCATAATATGTGCTTTAGGCAGCAAGAGCTGATGCTTGAGGTTTGTTAACTTGGATTTGTTGGTCTTAGTTAATAATGTTTTCAACCGTTATCAACGTTTCACTAAATGGCAAAAAACATGGAAAAAAACGCAAAAAATCACGATAAAAAAATAGACTTATCAAAAAGAAAGCTAGGAAGGCTTGGATTGATTGCGGCCCCTGTATTACTGACGGTGGCTGGTCGTCCTGCATGGGGCAGTAGTTGTTCACCATCAGCCGTTTTATCACATACGCATGCATCACATCATCCGGATGCAACAAAATGTAATTTTGGTTGCTCGCCAGGCTATTGGATGCAGAGCAAACATAACTGGACAAGCATCACATCCTATTATAAAGAGCAAAACTTTTGTCAGGTTTTTGGTATATTTGATTGCTCTAAGCACCCCTATAACGGTATGACGCTGATCCAAGCTATGAATACGGTTAACGATGCGGGTAGTGGCATTGACAATAATCTAAAAATTGCGACACTTCATGCGATAGCCGGTGTTTTAAATGCGTCTGCACATCAGGCGGATGGAGGATATCTAGGGTATTCATCACTAGATATTATAGCTGCTTACAACTTGGCTTATAATGCGTTTGCTAGTTTATGGCCGGATCCTACTGCTTTAATAGAACTGAAAAACTTTCTCGATCAATACCCTGCGGGAACTACTGAGGATGTTGTTTGTATGTTTAATGCGTATGGAAAAGTTGAATCTGCTTATTGGAATAATGCTACTCAAGCTTTTGATTTTTAACGGGTGTTGGAAAACTTAGAACACACTACCTGTTATAGTATCACATCGAAGGGAATTCTACACATCAAACAGTGGGAATATGATGGATTGGTGTTTGTTGAAGGCCCTAATAATACTCACCTCGTCAGTCTCACAACTATTCATTTGTTGAATTTCTTGGCAGCTAAGCCTAATACTGGGCAGAATGAAGTTAGAAGTTTTTTAACTTCGCTGCTCGGAGCACCATTAAATGAACACGAATTCCAAAGATTGCTTCTTACCTTAATTAACATCAAAATAATTGAGAACACCGCTTAAGTGAATTTAAATAATTTAGACGAAGATACGTTTAAAAAAAAAATTAAGCAGGGGCTTAATATTCAAATTGGATGTTTTTGTGTAAACATCAAAACTTCTATTTCTGAAGTCATTTCTAATATTTATTTTCTATATTCAAACCATCATTGTATTACTGAGGATGCGTTTGTTGATTTTCACGTTAGTATTAATGCGCCCAAAAGCATTAGGCGCTGGTTTCGGCCGCAAGCCTATTTTGAAATAGATGGCTATCAACCGATTGAACCTTTACCACTCGCTCATGCATACCCATTGTTTGAATGGGGCCTAAATTGGTGCATAGCAAATCGTGCACACCAATACTTAATATTCCATGCAGCTATAATTGAAAAGGAAGGAAAGGCAATACTAATGCCGGGGGTTCCTGGCGCAGGGAAAAGCACATTCTGCGCTGCGTTAGTGCATGATGGATGGTCACTTATATCCGATGAATTGGCCTTAGTCGATGTACTTGATGGAAAGGTGCATCCAATGCCTAAGCCAATAAGCTTGAAAAATGAATCAATAGAAGTAATCAGTTCTTTATACTCTGATGCTGCATTCGGTAATATCTATCACAATACTTCCAAAGGTACTTTAACACATCTACGGGCCTCTAATGCCTCCGGCCGTATATCAACTATAAAGTGGGTTTTATTTCCTAGATATGATAAAAAATCATCAACCCGTTTAATCGATGAAAATAAAGGTCGCGCGCACATTGAATTGCTGAATAATGCATTTAACTCTAATGTGTTTGGTCTCCAAGGCTTTGATGCGATAAATAAAATATTGGAGCATAGTCGAGTAGTGCGCTTAGCTTATTCTGATATTTTAAATGCGGTTAAAGCTGTTAATCGCCTTACTGAAAGAAGTAAGAATGTCTAATAGTCTGTTAACCAAAGTAATTTCAAACCCACACGTGTTCACTCACTTATCCATTAAAGAGCAAGAGCTTGTTATGCGTCAAGCCGAAGGCAGTGATCTTCTTGCTACTCTAGGGTGGTTATTTAAACGTTTGGATATAACTGAAAATCTTAAACCCACTTTTCCGCATTCAAAATATGAAGCGGCAATCAATGTCGCTAGGGCGCATTCGAATTTCATACAGTGGGAGATCGGCACACTTCAAGAAATATTCAAAAACGATAACAAGCCCCTCATTCTTTTAAAAGGAGCCGCTTATACTATCGCAGGGTTGCCGAATGGTTTAGGTCGTTTGTATAGTGATATCGACTTACTGGTGCATAAAGCGGAACTCAATGAGTCAGAGCTTCTTTTAAAGCGTGCTCTTTGGGTGGACAAATCTACAGATGAATACGACCAGATGTATTATCGGAAATGGATGCATGAGATTCCGCCTTTAACACATGTTAAGCGAAAGAGTGTATTGGATGTGCATCATGCGATTCTCCCTGAAACTTGTAAGCATAGGCCGGAGCCGCATAAGTTGTTTGATGAAGTGGTTCCGGTGGCAAATATGGAAAATGTATTTGTTTTGTCGCCTACGGACATGGTGTTGCACAGCATGACACACCTATTTTATGAAGGTGAGTTCAATCACGGACTTAGAGATTTATTTGATTTAGATATGCTTATAAAGCATTTTTCGGCAAAGGACGCTAAATTTTGGCCGAAATTAATCGCAAGAGGGCAGGAGCTGAATTTACAGCGGCCATTGTATTATGGCATTCGTTATACAAAACGTATTCTTAATACCCCAGTTCCAGATGAAATCGAAACATTGTCTATGAATAGCCAACCTAGGCTGATTTTTCTAATGGATAGACTATTCGATAAGGCGTTGATGCCAAATCATCCAAGTTGTAATAATGGCTTGTCAGGAATTGCGAAATGGTTGCTTTATGTGCGTTCTCATTATTTGCGCATGCCCATTCGTTTATTGATTCCACATCTATTTCGTAAAGCCTGGAAAACTCATTTTTCAAATCAAACTGCTGCTTAGTTGAGCACTATAAGGTTTAACCACTGAAATTTTTGTTTATAAATCCTTTACATCCCCAAGAACCTATTTAAAATACAGCCTTCAATACTGCGTAAGCGGGTCAGAGAACCTAAAACGTCCGATCAAAAACCAAGGCGATAAGGGAAAGAATATGATAAAAAAAGTTAAGTTAGTTGCAGCGATTCTTGCATTATTTGCTGTAGCGGGGGGGGCATATGCAGGAGGAGATCCTAAGGCTGGTAAAGCTAAATCTGAGCTTTGTCAGGGTTGTCATGGTGCGGATGGCATGAGTGTTAATCCAGAGTGCCCCAATTTAGCTGGACAAAAAGCAGGCTATATAATCAAGCAAGTTGAGGACTTTCAAAGAGGGCTTCGACACAATGATACCATGACTGCAATGGCTGGGCTTGCGGGTGATGCTCAAGACCTGAAAGATATAGCAGCTTATTTTTCAAGCCTAAAGCCTATGGCCGCGAAAAACTTTATGATGCCGCCACCGAGTAACAAAAAAAGCATTAAGAAAGGCAAGAAAATTTTCATGGAGGGGAATCCACAAAATGGTCTGTATGCCTGTGTAAACTGTCATGGTCCTAAAGGAAAAGGTAAGTCTGCGACTAACCATGTTTTTCCCGTAATTGGTGGTCAAACTAGAGACTATTTGGCCAAGCAACTAAGAGATTTTAAAAAGGGGGAGCGGAAAAATGACCCTGCCAATATGATGGTTGATATCGCTAAGAAGTTAACTGAAAAAGAGATTGACGCTGTTTCTGATTACTTAGGTAGTTTGAACTAATAGTTTCAACGCTGTAATTAGAAAAAAGGCGAGCTGATAATAGCTCGCCTTTTTTATTGAAAGGCAATTAAATGATGCAAATCGAGTTTTATTGGAATTGATTCTCCGAGATTGTGATCACTATGGCTAGGTAAAGCAGATAATAGTTTATATCCTGTGGGTAATTCTAGTGTGTATAATATTTCCGAACCTTTAAATGATTTATTTATAACTGTCGCGAATAGATTGCCAGCGCGTGAAAGCTTCACATCATCTGGCCGGATCAACACTTCAACCTTGCTTCCCAGCGGCCAATCATAGGCTCTATCACCACAAATAAGTCCCACTTCAGTTTGCACACTTTCGGGTGTTTGTAATACGCCGGGAAGAAAGACGCCTTGACCAATAAATTCGGCAACGAATCGATTAACTGGATCATGATAAAGATTGTAAGAGGTATCCCATTGCTGTAGTTTTCCATGATTAATGACAGCAACTTTATCAGAAATAACAAAGGCTTCAGCTTGATCGTGAGTAACCATGATACACGTCATATTGTGCGCTTTAAGAATATTTCTAACATCGTGGCTTAAGCGTTCTCTAAGTTCAATATCGAGATTTGAGAAAGGTTCATCCATTAGGATGAGTTTTGGTTTGATGGCCAGTGCTCTTGCTAATGCAATACGTTGCTGTTGACCACCGGAAAGTTCATGCGGATATCTTTCACTGAAGTTATCCATCCCTACTACGGCGAGTAATTCTTCTGATTTCTGTTTACGTTTAAATTTTGAAAGTTTGCGCATCCCAAAGCAAATATTTTCATGGACTGTTAAATGCGGAAATAAGGCGTAATCTTGAAACACCATACCCATTTTGCGTTTTTCGGGAGGAAGAAATATCGTTTGAGAAGAAATGATCTCATTGTTTAATAATATCTGCCCAGATGTCAGTGGCTCAAGACCTGCTATCGCTCTTAGGATAGTGCTTTTACCGCTACCACTTGGCCCAAGCAAGCATACGATATTTCCTTCACGAACACATAATGACAGATCATTGACGGCAATAGAGCGTTGATAAGTACAGCGGATAGATTCTAGCTCTAATAAAGTACTCATTGTTATTCGTAATTTATGCCCATGAGAAACTCTAGTAAGGCCTTTTGGGAATGCAGTCGATTCTCTGCTTCATCCCATACTACACTTTGAGCACCATCAATGACGTTGTCAGAAACTTCTTCACCACGATGGGCCGGCAGGCAGTGCATGAACAGTGCATCTGGTTTTGCGAGTTGCATTATTGTTTCATCAACTTGATAAGTGCGAAATAATTTAATTCGTTCAGTTTGCTCGTGTTCCTGACCCATGCTAGCCCACACATCGGTGACGACTAGATCCGCGCCAGTTGCGGCGGCTTCGGGTGTAGCTGCTAGATGGATATGTTTTTTAGATCGGTTGAGTATTTTTTTCGAAGGTTCGAAGTTTTGCGGACTAGCTATGGACAATTGAAAATCAAATTGAATAGCCGCATTGATATAGGAGTTACACATATTGTTTCCATCACCAATCCATGCCACTGTTTTGCCTTTAATATCACCCCGGTGTTCAACAAAGGTTTGTATGTCCGCAAGTAATTGACAGGGGTGACACAAATCAGTCAACGCATTGATTACTGGTACTGAGGAATATTGCGCAAATTTTTCAATCTTGCTGTGTTCAAATGTTCGAACCATGATGATATCGACCATGCTAGATAATACACGCGCTGAATCTTCGATGGGTTCTCCACGACCGAGTTGTGTGTCGCGTGGAGACAGAAAAATTGCTTGCCCGCCTAGTTGAATAATACCTGTTTCGAATGATACTCGAGTGCGAGTTGATGACTTTTCGAAAACCATTCCAAGGACTTTGTTTTTCAAAGGTTCGTAAATAACGCCCTCTTTTTGCAACGATTTGAGTGCTATTGCGCGTTTTATAATGCCGTTAAGTTCGGCGCTTGATAAATCCCTTAAAGATAAAAAGTGTCGTGGCTTCACTTGATATCCTTTGCATAAAAAGCATTAATAATTTTTTTGAGTGTCGTTGAAAGTTGGATTATTTGTTCATCACTAATAATAAGAGGAGGCAATAAACGTATTATATTGCCAGCGGTGACATTGATTAAAAGGTTTTCATCGAGGGCCATTTGGACTAGCTTGGCGCACGGTCTGTTGAGTTCAATGCCGATGATGAGGCCTAGGCCGCGGATATCTTTAATGCCAGCAATAGACTTTAGTTCGGTTTTTAATGTTTGCAGTAATTTAGTGCCTTGCTTTGCTGAGTCTGAAATAAGATCGGTTTTTTCAAATGTATTTAGCACGGCAAGTGCTGCTGCACACGCGAGTGGATTGCCTCCGTAAGTGGAACCATGTGTTCCGGGTTGTAATATATTGGATGCCTTGTCTCTCACCAAGCAAGCCCCAATAGGGAAGCCATTGCCCAGAGCTTTAGCTAAGGTCATCACGTCGGGTTTGCTATTGCTGTGCATATGAGCAAACCATTTTCCAGTTCTGCCAATACCTGTTTGGATTTCATCGAGCATCATTAACCAGTTTTGTTCATTGCATATTTTTCGAATACCGTCGAGGTAACCCTTATTGGGGAGGTTGACCCCGCCTTCTCCTTGAATGGGTTCCAGCAATATAGCCACTATATTTGGATTTTTATTTGCCAGATTTTCGATAGCTGAAATATCGTTATAGGGTACGCGAACAAATCCGGAGACTAAGGGTTCAAAACCCGCTTGAATTTTTTTATTACCTGTTGCGGAAAGTGTCGCTAGCGTTCTGCCATGAAAGCTGTTTTCGGTGACGATGATAGTCGGGTTATCTATATTGTGTTGATGCCCAAATAATCGCGCGATTTTTAAGGCGGCTTCATTCGCTTCTGCACCTGAATTGCCAAAAAATACCCTTTCCATGTTGGCGAGAGTCGTCAGTTTGTCAGCAAGTTTTTGTTGCAATGGGATTTGATATAAATTTGAGGTATGAATAAGGCGACGGGATTGCTCGCTGATGGCGTTCGCTATCTCTGGATGTGCGTGGCCTAGTGAGCACACCGCAATACCACCAACTGCATCCAGGTACTTATTACCGTTTTCATCGAACAGCCAAACGCCTTCTCCACGCTCAAAAGCGACAGGAAGTGATGCGTAGGTTGTCATTAGTGAGCTTGTCATCTTATTCTTCAGTCTCCAAAACAAAAAAAGCGGCCTCAAATGAGACCGCTAGTAAGAACGCTTAATTTTATAAGGAGTGCCGTTGTATCGCAATATTAAAACCCCAAATTTCTGTGTATTTGGGTTAAATTAAGTATTTTTCTGGTTTTTTCGCGAAGATATAGCGATTTTAATGGCTGAAATTATTTGCAACAAAATCCCAATTAACCAGAGCCCAGAAAGCTTCTACATATTTTGGGCGCGCATTACGGTAATCGATATAGTAAGCATGTTCCCAAACATCACAGGTGAGTAAGGCGGTATCGCCATCTCGCATGGGTGTTCCAGCGTTGCTAGTACTTGATAACGCCAGTGATCCATCGGCTTTCTTGACCAGCCAGCCCCAGCCTGACCCAAAGGTTGTTATTGCTGTTTTAGAAAACTCATCCTTGAAACTCTCAAATGAGCCAAAGGTTTGATTAATAGCATCTCCGATGGCCCCCGTAGGTTTGCCACCGCCGTTTGGGCTTAGGCAATTCCAGTAAAAGCTATGGTTCCATATTTGAGCCGCATTATTAAATAAACCACCTGAAGACTTCATAATAATTTCTTCAAGTGTTGAATCATCATATTCGGTGTTCTTTTTTAGCGTGTTTAGGTTGGTAATATAGGTTTGATGATGCTTCCCATAGTGATACTCCAGTGTTTCCTGGGAAATATGGGGAGTAAGAGCATCTATTGAGTAGGGTAATTGGGGTAATTGGTGTTCCATGCAAATAGTCCTCTTTTTATGAACTTGGGTTGAATGAATTATTTAGACTAAGTCTAGTTCGAGAGTGTGATTTAATGCAAGCGCTTTCTCGGTTTTTGATTGAATATGATAATATCGCGAAAATGAATCCTATTGAGCTAAATATTTTTTCCAGTCGCATTGCCGCTGTTTGTGATGAAATGGGGGTACAGTTAAGGCGCGCAGCATTCTCTCCCAATATCAAGGATCGCTTAGATTTTTCTTGTGCAATTTTTGATGCTCAGGGCGAATTATGTGCTCAGGCTGCACATATTCCAGTGCATCTCGGCAGTATGGCTTATGCGATGAAGTTCGTGGTGGCAAATGTGGATTGGAATCCTCAGGACATGCTAATTTTGAATGATCCTTTTCTCGGAGGAACGCACTTGCCGGATATAACGCTGGTTGCACCGATATTTGATGCTGGGCAATTGGTGGGTTTTGTGGTAAATCGTGCACATCATGCGGATATTGGTGCTAGTACACCTGGTTCAATGCCGCTCTCAACTTCTCTGAATGAAGAAGGAGTAGTGATTCCTCCCACCCATTTAATCCGTGCCGGTGTATTGGATGAATCGTTGTTAAATACTTTAGTTTCCAAAACGAGCAAACCAAACCATGCTCGTGCGGATTTTAGTGCCCAGATAAGTGCTAATTTAATAGGTGTTGAGCGTATCCAGGAATTAATTTCCATGCTGGGGTCGCCACTTTATCAGCTAGGGATAACGGCGCTAAATGATTATGCGGAAACGCTAGCGAAGCATGCAATTTCTGCTATTCCTAATGGTTGTTATAAGTTTTGTGACATCTTAGACGATGATGGAGTTGGGCAAACTGAAATCAATATTGATGTGTGCATTATCGTGCAAGATGAAACATTGTTAGTCGATTTTGATGGAACTCATGCTCAGGTGAAAGGGAATATCAATTGCCCATTGTCGGTCGCTGTGGCAGCTGTTTTTTATGTATTTCGTTGCTTAATGCCACACCATACTCCCGCTTGTGCCGGTGTGTTTCGTCCGCTTAAAGTTCAGGCTCCCAGCGGGTGCTTGCTAAATGCTCGAAGGCCTGCTGCGGTTGCAGCAGGTAATGTGGAGACCAGTACGCGTGTTGTTGATGTAGTGATGGGTGCACTAGCAAAAGCAATTCCTGCTCATATGGCGGCAGCCAGTCAAGGCAGCATGAATAATGTCGCAATGGGAGCCATTAATAGGAAATTCTGTTGGGATTATTACGAAACAATAGGAGGAGGCATGGGCGCCTCTAGCAACTGCAATGGTTTGAGTGGCGTACATACGCATATGACAAACACACTTAATACACCTATTGAGTCTTTGGAAATGCATTATCCTTTGCGCGTAACCCAATACCAGCTCCGAGAAGGTTCGGGAGGCGTCGGTCAGCATCTTGGTGGAAATGGCTTGATTCGTGAGTTTGAATTTCTTGAGCCAGTTGCAGTGACGTTACTTACCGAGCGAAGAATACACGCCCCGTGGGGCTTAAATGGAGGGGGCGAGGGTAAGTGCGGCAGAAATACACTGGACGGCGAACTCTTGCCGGGGAAAACATATTTTCAGGCCAAGACCGGACAGCGACTAAAAATGGAGACGCCAGGTGGGGGAGCCTGGGGAGAGTCTGGATAAAGTCCCCTTTTGGCCCAATTCCTTACATTAGAGTTGTTGTGTGGGCATGTTCTTAGATAGTCTCCTCAGTCCCTTAATCCCTTAAATGCTGATATAGCCCACGCTAAAGTTGCGATAGCAAAAACCAGGATAGCAATAAGTCCTGACGAATAAACAACTAAGTCCACTTCTCCGACCAATACAGCTCTTACCGAAGATACGGCATACTCTACCGGATTTATCATCGCAATATATTGTATCCATTCAGGCATAAACTGTTTTGGAACCATCGCAGTTGAAAAAAACATCAGGGGTAACGTCATCATGTTACCCATTATGATTAGAGGTTCTTCACGTTGCAGCATGATTGCGAGGCCATTGGAAATCGCAGCGAATGCGACTCCAAGTAGTAGCACAACTAGCATCGCAAGCAGTATATAGATGGGATTCACGTTTAAGCTAGAGCCTAGCATCCATGCGGCAAGGAGTACGATAAGAGTCTGCGCAACAACTTGTACGGCTGAATGAAGTACTAGACTGAGTACAATGGAGGATCGTGATGCAGGAGAGACTAGCATTTTGTCCACGGTTCCAGCGCTGATTTCACGTAATAGGCTTACCCCGGACCATGATGAACCAAATAAAACAGTCATTATCACGACGCCAGGTACAAAATAATCGATATATGAGTCGGTAGGAAAACCAGGTAGATGAGCGAAATTTTGAAATAATGAACCAAAAATAAAAAGCCAGAGCAGTGGCTGAACTAATGAAAATAATGACCACAATGGCATCCGCATTGAAATTTTCATATATTTATTAAATAAGTGCCAAGTATCCGCGATCATCAGTTATCCTTTGGTTTTTTTGCAGCGAGTGCATATGCATAGTTTTTCATACAAAAAGTTTTAAGTCGTTTAGTTATACGCTAAAAAATGCTATGGCCACTTTGTGTCGTTATTGCCATTGTTTTGCCATTTTTTCCAGTCGTTATTGCCGCTACTTTTTCCGGAAGTATTTTCAGTCGTATTTTTTTCAGATGACTGCCATTTTTTCCAATCTTCGTCAGGCTTAGGCTCGTTCTCCACACTGTTGGGAGAGTCTTTTTCGGCTTCATTCCATTTGTTACTCCATTTTCCTCCGCCTCCTTTTCCGGCCCATTTTTCCCACCACTGTTCACCCGCTTCCTCTTTATTTCCATCAAGGCTATTGCCTGTGTATTGGATAAAAACATCGTCAAGTGTTGGTCGGGAGAATGAAATATTTTTAAGTTCTACATTATTTTTGTTGGTAAAGGTGACTATTTTTGGAATTGATTCTGCGCCGTTGTTTACATATAAATGCAGCTTGGCGTTTTCCCATACAGTATCTTTAACAAAGTCTTGTTGTTTGAGTTCCCAAGAAAGTTCGTCAGTGCTGTTGGTGTTTTCAGCGAACTCGAGTGATACAACATCACCGTGGATGTTGCTTTTCAAGGTTTCTGGTGTATCAATAATTTTAATTTGGCCTGCGTCAATGATAGCTACTCGATGAGACAAACTGTCAGCTTCTTCAAGGTAATGTGTTGTCAATAAGATGGTTAGCCCAAGTTCTGTGTTAAGTTTCTCAATATATTTCCACAAACTATGACGACTTTTGGTGTCCAGCCCAAGTGTCGGTTCATCTAAAAAAATGACTTTGGGTCGATGGATTAAGGCCATTGCGATATCAAGTTTTCGCCGCATGCCTCCTGAATAGCTAGACACTAAGTCATCTAAAGGTTTGACAAGATCAAAGTAGCTTGATAGCTCGTCAATACGGCTAATGATATCTTGCTTAGTCATTCGATAAAGATGACCTTGCAGTTTCATGTTTTCACGCCCGGTCAGAAAATAGTCGACACCCGTCTCTTGGGCAACATAACCTATGGACTGGCGAACTTTGTTGGGCTCGCTATCAACGTTATACCCGGCGACCATTGCCTGACCGTTATCAAATCCGCTGAGAGTCGTTAGTATTTTTATCGCAGAACTTTTCCCCGCCCCATTAGGCCCAAGTAGAGCAAAGATCTCCCCTTCCTCAATGGTTAAATTAAGATCTATCACTGCTTTTGTACCCGAAGCATAGGTTTTGCTGAGGCCTGTTATTCTGATCATATTTTGTTCTCGTTGTTTGTTCGCTGCAATTAAAGACGGTATCTTAGCGTGTTATTCTAAAAGCGGCTTGAATTATATAGGAATACTGAGTTTGATTTGACACTTTTGTGAGGGTCTCGTACATTAGCGGGCATATGTCACTAGGAGCTTGTCCTATGAACAGTGATCGTCACGAGAGCAAGCTTGATTAGCGTAGATTTTTCGATCAAATGAGGCGAATAGCCGTTGCTATTTAACGAGTTCGATCGGGAAATGTACGCAAACCAGGTTTGTTCGCAGTAGGTTTTCTATCTCTAGGACAGGCTCCTAGATATACATTGATTTACAATGGAGTCCAAGAGTAATCCGTCTATGAAATTGTTTCGCCGAATTATGTCCGCAAAAAAGAAAAAAAAAGTTGTTTTTTACGCAATGACTTTGCTCGGGTTGCTCGGGGTTGGAAATGCCATTGCGGATGGATGGTTTGAAGGCGCTGATTCAGGCAATACTGCGGCATCGAATATGGGTAGTATCGCCAATACACGGCATAATTTAACGATGTCGTATTCTCCAAATCAAGCAGTAATGGATCCTTATCGCAATAATTATTACGAAGTCTGCGTATATTGCCATACTCCCCACGGAGCAAATTCCACGGTTGCTGCGCCGTTATGGAATAGAACGGTAACGCAAAGAAATTACACGCTTTTTAGTAGTGGTACAGCCCAGCAGGATATAACCCAGCCAGGACCGAATTCCTTGACTTGCTTGTCGTGTCATGACGGCGCTACAGCGATAGACTCTGTTATTAATATGCCAACGCAATTAGCAGGGGCTTTTCGCGCAGGTTATAGTCAAGCTCAGGAAACGTCGGTTAACTCTGGCTTTCTGGATCAATGGAGTGGCAATCAACTCGGGATGCCTGGGCCGGGCGATGCGGGAGGTGAGGGGCATGCAGGTTTGAATAGTGGCGGTACACTTTGTGTTGCGTGTCACAATCCTACATCTTTACCACCAACTGCGGCTCCAGACTTTAGATTATTTGTTATTGGCGGGGAATATGCGGCGCGCGATGATGAGCAAGGTGTCTTGCAAGCAGCGTATAATTTTTTAGGCGACGATCACCCTATTGGGGTTCGTTATCCTTCTGAGTTTGGGGCGGGAGTTGATTATAATGAGCCTGATGTCTTGGGGCCAAAAATAGCCTTCTTTGATCAAAATGGTAATAATCATGCGGATCCAAATGAAGTGCGTTTATACGATACCGGGGAAGGTTATGAGGTAGAATGTGCGTCTTGTCACGATCCCCATGGTGTGCCTGCTGAAGGCAGTACCCTCGGTGAGTTTTCTCCAAGTTTTTTAAGAGTAGGTCGAGTGGAACCCAGTGTAGCTAGGCCTGTATCAGTGACTTCGAGGGTTTCAGCTAATGCGGGCAGTGAGCTATGCTTAACCTGTCACGTTAAGTAATTGCGTTTCTAATGGGTGCAAGCGAGACATAACGGATCTTTTAGCAGCTTAAGCGTTTTCCATTTCATATTGAGCGCATCAAGTGTTAATAGTCTGCCGTTTAAATCCTTACCCATATTCGTTAATACTTTTATCGTTTCTGTGGCTTGGATGCTGCCAATGATCCCAACAACAGGTGCTAATACACCATTTTGAGCGCATCCATTATGCGCAGACTCTATGTCTTCATTATCATACAAGCACTGATAACATGGGTTTCCGGCCTGATCTAACCTGAACACGCTGACTTGGCCCTTCAGGCGAGTAGCCGCGCCCGATATCAACGGTTTTTTTTCGTGTATACAGGCTTGGTTTATCATAAAACGTGAGCTGAAGTTATCTGTTGCATCTAATACCGCATCGGCCTTACTGACTTCTTTTTGCAGAGCATTTAGATCTAATTTTGTGTTGATCGTAGTGATTTGAATTGTTGAGTTTAGCCTGCTTAATGCCTCTTTCGCTGAGTTTGTTTTATGTTTGCCAATACTGGATTCTGAGTGGATTATTTGACGTTGTAGATTACTAATGTCAACCGTATCAAAATCAGATATTACAATGTGCCCAATACCGCTGCTTGCGAGATACATTGCAGCGGAGGAGCCTAAACCGCCCATACCAAGGATTAAAACTCGTGAATGTAATAGCCTCTGCTGTCCCTCGTACTCGAGTTCATTCAGCATAATATGTCGGCTATAGCGCAGAAGTGTTTCGTTATCCAAAAGTGAGATCTAAGTTCGCTAGTCGTGCACTGAAAAGGTTTGTTGCGTTGATCATTTCCAGCTGTATTTTACCGCAGAACTAAGAGGTGTTCTGCCATCATCGGCCCATCCGCCAATAAGATAAATTGAGTTTTCGCAGATGCTAACGCCCATGGCTGCTCTAGCCATTGGCATGTTAGGAAGTGTTATCCATGTTCCATCATTTTCTGGCATCACTGACGCTCGGTCATGAATATTTTCTGTGCTATAACCGCCAAAGAAAAATAGATGTTCCTGCGCGATACACATGCCCTGACCCGCTGCGGGCCATGGAAGCTTGAAGTTTTCAGACATTCGCCATTCAGCTTGTGCGATACCAGGGTCGAGAGTCTCGATGAAATCAAAGTTGTTAAAACCTTCTTTTCGGAAACCAATTCCACCTGCAACATTTAGTTTATTGTTGAAAACGAATCCGGAAGCAGCAAATCGAGGACTGCGGAGATCAGCCAGTTTTTCCCATTGAGTCATTCCTGGTTTCCAGCGTTCGCAAAATTCAAATCCGGGATCAGTTTTAGGGCCGCCCAAGCAAGCGTTAGGGTGGTGACCTCCGAGTATGTATATATAGTCGTCATGGAAAATAGCGGCTGGGTAATCATGTGGCTGCAGCATGTTGGGGCCTGCTTCCCAGGTATCTGTTTCTGGATAGTATATTTCAACGGTTGTGAGAAACTGAAAATTACCATCGGGTTTTTTATAGCCACCGCCGATTATATAAATCGCATTATCAATGCAAAATGCAGCCGTCCCTGATCTTTTTGTTGGCATGGGTGTGCGGCTAGTCCATTGATTGGTTTTGGGGTTAAAAACCACAGTGCTATCTAAGCTTTTGAAATTTGGGCCTCCACCGCCAAATGTATATATTTCGTCCTGAAAAGTTACTACGGCAGGATGAGACCTTGCTTCGTCCAACGGTGGAATATTGTTCCACGAACCACTAAGTATTGTCATAATTATAGGATCTGCATATATGTAAGTTTCGGGTATTTCGACTTATTTTCGCGCCAATGTCAAATCAACTTGTCACGTTCTTTTAAGAGTCTACCCGAACCGCTTTTTCCAATATTTATCATCAAGCTCTGAAATCATCATCGCGGAACAAAAAATAGCTGAATTGGTTAAAAGGGTTTTTCAAAGCGCGTAAGATTGGTTTTACTATATTCGGCCCTATTCTGATAAGCCTCGTCTAGTTTTTTAAGGCTAGTGCTTAACGTTTTATATTCTTCGCTGTCCTCCGCTATTTTTCCATCTTTATTAAACTCGCGTAAAAAAGTGAGATACTGTCCGAGTTTCAGATAGTCTTCAAAATAGAGACTGAGCATCCCTAATAGAAATCCTGCTCTAATACTAGGCTCATGCTGTAAATACGGAAAAATAGTTTCTAATCGAATTATGACATCTTGCAATATTTTCTCTGCTGCGGCAGTGTTTTCATTGTTTATTAATAGCTCTGCTTTTGTCATCATATAGTATATTGCTTTGCGGGCAAGGTGATACTTTCTGCGTTTTGGATCCAGCATTTCATCGCTCTTAAACATTTCATCACCAGTAATGATGGCTAAATCGTATGATAGCAATGCTTGCTCCAAGTTTCGTTCGTCGTCGAAAAATCCATCTAGGTGTGGCGCGACTAACTTTTTTCTTGCTGAAATACCTTTATCCCATTGCTTAGAAATAGCTTTTTTATCAAAAGGTGCTCTTGAAAAGCCTTGTGAGCCATTTTCTTTTTTAAAATCTAAAATATCACTCGATGCAAAAAAACATTTTGGACAAACGATTACACGAATTAAATTAAAGTCACAAAAATCTCTTCTTGGCATCGCTTCTGTATAGGAAGAAACACCAAATATGTTTGTTTTGCTCAGCATAGTACGATTTTGTAAGGACCAAAAAGGAATTTTTTTCTGCGAGCACATATGACAGCGAACAGGCGTTACGCTGACAGAATTTAATTTGGAGGCGGAAATGCCAGAAGTGGTTTTAGAAGGACTGTTGGTAGCTCCCTGTGACAGGATTCTTGTAGTGTCTTTCGTAGAGGTGTGGTTTTGTGTGTCTGGGCTGGGTTTTTCTGAATGCAATGACTGAACAACGCCTTGGTTCGCGGTAACTATGCCATTGAATTTTATTTTTGCGTAATAAGCCTCTGGATCTGATTCGTTTTGGGTAACCGTTTCGATCGTGATTTTAATGGGAGCGTAAAAGCTGGGTGTTTCTCTTCCGTTGTCTTCAGACAGTTGAAGGACAGCGTGTTCGAAGGGCTTTATTTCGAAATTCAATCGCGCAATACAGCAGGACATGCATAAATTATGTATAGTGATCTTCTTGATTTTAGAGCCTATTGTTATCGCGGCAACAATATTGACTACTTTTAATTCTTCAGGCATTTTACTCATGTTATGTTTATAGGGTTTCTAATAAACACTATTGTGCATATTGGTCAGGTTTTCTATGGTTTTT
This sequence comes from Gammaproteobacteria bacterium, assembly GCA_027021445.1. Lineage (GTDB taxonomy): Bacteria > Pseudomonadota > Gammaproteobacteria > S012-40 > S012-40 > JALUUH01. The sequence continues at coordinate 9,600 of JALUUH010000175.1, read as the reverse complement.
AGATGAAACATAGCAACGGTACATCATGGAGCGAGGGCATGGTCGCGGATGTTAATTCGTTTATTGCATGGTTGTTATTACTATATTGGCTTGTGAATAAAGGACTTGAGTTTTGTTTGGGTCAGAGTACAAAACGATTAAAATAAGGCTTAAGGCCAAATTTAAGAGGTTTTAAGTTCTGGATATGGCTGTTTTGACAGCTTATGTTGAAGATAAAGCTATACTTTTCATTTATTTCTGTTAACCTGTCATCTGGCCTGCTGAAACATATCTGCTTATTTTGCAACAATTTAAAACTGAAACACTTCGCTACATTTCTTCAATTCTTAAGACCTGTTGTCCTGAAGATCGTCATTCTTTACTTGTTTGTCGTTATATAAGTAATACTCCGCTGGCTTTTACGTGCTTACGCATATAATTATTATTCTTTAGGAGGCATCATGTCTAAATTAACTGGTACTATTAAATGGTTCAACGCTGATAAAGGCTTTGGTTTTATTTCACAAGAAAATGGCGGTGAAGACGTATTTGTTCATTTTCGCGCTATTGTAGGTGAAGGTTATAAAACGTTGGATGAAGGCCAAACTGTTACTTTTGAAACCGAGCGTGGCGAAAAAGGCTTACAAGCGGCTAACGTTACTCCTGTGTAGCCAAGTTTTTAAGAAGGGGCGCCCGTCGTGGCGCCTTTTTTTTGCAAATTATTTTATCTGCTTTATTGATTCCTCATTCTTGTTAAACTCACTTTTTTAGTCGTGTTTTTATTTATAGCGTCCAAATTCTCTTTTTGATACCTGATTGTCATTCAGTTGTAATGTATCTATGGTGAGATACCAGGGTATTTTTATGCCGTATTACTACAATTTATCGAAAGTGCGTTATGCTAAGATCGTCTGTTAATAGTGAAAGTAATAGAAAAGCTAATTTGCACAGTCAATCTATTTTTAGGTCATTATGCGATGTAATTATCTAGCCATTTTTAAGGATGAAATAATCTCTATGAATCGTGAAACACCCTCGTCACAGCCTTTAGCTGAGGCACCCGGCCCATTGAAAAATAAACTTTTAGGCTTAGCTGAGCACGAACAGCGTTTTAAATTACATAATGAATTACACGCCGGCTCGATTGAGTTATTAGAAGCGAGTACGCAAATATCGCATTTGGTACTGTTGAGTGATAATGATCAATCGAGTAATGAACGTCAGCTAATTGCTCAGCTCTGTGATCGTTATGGAGTGAGTCCACCTGCGGTACACAGTACGCATTTTAGCGCGATGTTTGGTGTATATCGAATAATCTGGGAGCGTCATACTGAATATTCTACGTATACATTTTTCCATAGTGCACCGTTCGAAACCCCCTTTGTTGAGCCGGCAATTAACTATGTGCCGCAAGAGTGGTTGGCGACACTTCCCGGTGAGATTATCGTTGCCACTCATATTGCGCTTGATGATAGGGAACGTCCACAACGAAGTTTGAAAGAATTATCAGTGTTATTTGCTTCGAATACAGTTATCGGTTCCGAAGTATCAGCGGGTAATGCCATCGTTTGGACCGATAACCAGATTCATACCGATGGATTTGGCCGGATCTTAATCCATGATGTGAAGTTACGTCGTCGTCAAGCGGGTCGTTTAGTACAGCGCTTGCTAGAGATTGAGACATACCGCATGTTGGCAATGCTACCGGTACCGGTAATGCGTGCTTACATCCCTGAATTATCTCATTTTGATGAGCGCTTAGCAGCATTGACTGAGCACAATATTAATCTTGAGTGCTTGGAAGACGAGCAGCATCTATTGAATAAGTTAACGCAATTAGCGGCTGAGATTGAACGAATTTCTGCCAAAACTAGTCAGCGTTTTAATGCGTCATCTATGTATTATGACATCGTTAAGCTCAGAGTATCCGAATTACGAGAGAAGCGTATACAGGGTTTGCAAATGTTTGAGGAATTCATCGAACAACGACTCTCCTCCTCCATGGGGACTTGTGCCTTGGTGAGCAAAAAGTTGGAGACGCTCTCGCTTAGAGTTGAGCGAGCCTCATCGTTGTTACGTACTCGTGTGGAAATTTCGATGGAGAAACAAAGTCGTGATTTACTCAAGTCTATGGATCAGCGTGCTCATCTTCAGCTACGGTTGCAAGAGACGGTAGAAGGTTTATCGATCGTCGTACTTAGTTACTATTTGGTAGGACTGACGGCGTATGGATTAAAGGCAATAAAGGCAACGGGTGTCAATATTAATGTAGAGATTTCAACGGGTATTGCAATTCCTGTTGTTATTGCTGTAGTGTTTTTATTGGTTCGGCGTTTGCGGCGCATGGTTGACAAAGGTGATATATATACCCGTAGCGATTGAGATTTAAGTGTTATTGCACATCCTCTTCATTTCGTGGCCACGTTGAAATTCCTCGCAATAAGTCTACTATTACTCGTCATTTCGCCTCGCCACAAAACGAATATGACGCACACTAAAACCTAAATCTCAAACGCCACGGGTATATACCCGTAGCGATTGAGATTTAAGTGTTATTGCATATCCTCTTCATTTCGTGGCCACGTTGAAATTCCTTCTAAATTAAAAATTATTTTAACGCATAGACCGGGCTTATTGTCTTGCAGTTGGAGTTGTGCTGAGTGTAGCTTGCTTACTGCTTTAACTAAGCTAAGACCTAAGCCGCTTCCTGGAGTGGAGCGTGAGCTGTCTAGACGTTGAAATCTGTCTAAAACTTTTTTCCTATGCTGTTTTGGTATTCCGGGGCCAGTATCACAAATTTCTACTACAGGGTGCTTGTCTTTCTTGTAGAGTCTTAAATATATGGTGCCGCCTTTGTTGGAATATTTAATCGCATTTTCTAATAAATTGCTAAGTGATTGTGCAAGCAACTGACGGTTTCCGGTGATTTTGATAGGTTCGGTTTTATTCCAAATCAATGATAATTCATTTTTTTCAGCGACTACACGGTATAGCTCGATCATGTCATCAATAAGTTCTGATAGCTCTACTAGTTGCCAGCTGTCTCTTCTAACCCCGGCTTCTGCTTGAGCGATGCTTAATAATGAATTAAACGTTTTTAGCAATTCATTACAGTCTTCAATGGCATTTTCCATCGCGTATTGATATTCAGTATCTTTACGTGGGTGAAGCAAGGTGACTTCTAAGCGGTTTTTTAATCGAGTTAATGGGTTGCGTAGATCGTGAGCAATATTATCGGTTACTTGCCGCATACCAATGATGAGTTCCTTGATTTTTTCTAGCATGAGGTTGAGTTTCAATATGAGTGCTTGAAACTCATCCTCATTCTTTGGGACCGGTAGTGGGTATGCGAAATTATGAGTAATAGACTTTTCCAATCCTTCATTAATTGAATTAATTTTAGCAAGTGCCTGTTTGCTCATGTATAAGCCAATAGAAAATGCAAGTGTTAAGGTGATAATGATTGCGATGATGATAGCCATCGTTGTGTGTTCTTGTAATTCGGAAATAGAACTATTGGATTGTGCAGCGACAAGATAGTATTTATTATCTAGCTGTAGGCTAGCAATTCGCAGTCGGTTGTCATCATCTTTTTCATGTTCCACATTGAATGCATCCGAAAAGTTGATCTCACCGGTATTGGTTGAGGCTGGGTTTATAAATGGAATGAGATACTGGCTGCCAGAAAGCAATCTCAGTTTATTATCGGTTAATGCATAATAGTGATGTAAATGTTTTCCGTATTGTTGTCGGTTTTTAATGTGTTCTTTTAGTGCAGTCGTATTGAATTTTTCATGGTGCGATTTAAGTTCGTTCAATTCGTGAATAAGCTCGCGATCAATTTGCTCTTTTATTTCACTAAAAGTGATGATGTAAACTGAAACGAGAGCGCCTGATGCAATTACGGTAAATATAATGGCAAATTGTATCGAAATTCGAAAAGCGGATGCATCAAGCAGTTTCACGTAAGCTGTATCCTGCTCCGCGAATAGTGTGCAGAAGTGCTTGGTCGTAGCCTTTATCTATTTTTGTTCTGAGACGGCTAATGTGAACATCAATGACATTAGTCTGAGGGTCAAAGTTGTAATCCCAAACCTGTTCCAATAACATGGTTCGTGAGAGTACTTGGCCTGTATGGCGCATTAAATATTCCAATAGTCTAAATTCACGTGGCTGTAATGGTATTATTTTTCCGGCTCTTGTCACTTTATGTTTAAGTAAGTCAATTTCTAAATCAACAAGTTTCAGTTTATGAGTGATTTGTTCAGGATATTTGCGACGGGATAAAGCATCAATGCGTGCGAGTAATTCAGAAAAAGCATAAGGCTTGGTTAGATAGTCATCGCCCCCTGCGCGTAATCCTTCTACTCGGTCATCGACTTCTCCGAGGGCGCTTAAAATGAGAACAGGAGTTTCGATAGTTGCAGCGCGTAAAGCAGCGATTATCGACAAGCCATCTCGCTCAGGAAGCATACGGTCGATGACCATTAGATCATAATCACCAGTTAACGCTTCTCCTAGTCCTGTTTTACCATCCGCTGCATGCCGAACTAAATGCCCGCTTTCGGTGAGTCCCTTTACTACATAGGAAGCTGCTTCTACATCATCTTCTATGACTAAAATATGCATTTGCTTTTTATTCCTCGGTTGTTCTTATCTTAGTCTTCTCGTGCAATGAATTCACGAAATTTATCCCTTCTTCTTAAAAATATTACCAAATTGTAATGTTTCGGAAAATGACCGGAAATGTCTGTATCGGATAATGAGTCCAGATAGAAAATTATTGAATTTTAATTAACGAGAGGAGTTGCAAAATGAAATCAAAAAACTGGAGTTTGGCGACTAGATTTTTACATGTCGGGCTGGTATTGACTGTTTCTACACAATTATTTATCAGTTTGGTGATGGAGGAGCCAGGAGATAAGCAATCAATACTGGGTGGTGCGATGTTTGAAGCCCATGAAATTGTTGGGTTGACTGCTTTGGTGATTGTGCTTATTCATTGGGGATGGTCGGTGTTTAGCCAGGCCGATGGAGGTTTGGCAAATTTGTTTCCTTGGGATAAGGAAGGTCGTCAGCAAGTAAATAAGGACATTAAGGGCTTGGTCAAACTACAGCTGCCAGAGGGTGGAGTTCGAGGTGGCGTGCCGGGCTTGGTCCATGGATTGGGTTTGCTGGCAGTGACTGGAATCGCATTGACCGGTGGTGTGTTATTTCTATTTTACCCAGAGCATGGTGATCCTGGAGTGCTGGTTGAGGGGTTTGAAGAGGCGCATGAAATACTGGCAACATTTGTTTGGACATATTGGATGGGTCATGCAGGCATTGCGGTGTTACACCATTTATTAGGCCATGAATACGTGAAAAAAATGTTTACATTTTCGGATAAAAAAACTCAAAAATATGCAGTCAGTGCCGATGCTCGTAAATAATCAGAAGATGATATAGAGGCTGCTTAAGCTCGGAGGTTATCTGGCCTTCGGGCTTTTTCTTTGGGGTGAATTTACTTACGACCTAGATTCTGCAAGCACGATCACTTGCAGCCTCTAGGAGACTGTCTGAGAATAGTGATGGATTGATCGCAGTAGGTCAGTCTATTCTCGGACAGCCTCCTAGGTATGAGTCATAGAAAACAAAAGTTGACTTTACAGCGTTCAGTTTGATCAGTGTGCCCGTCTAAAGAATTAATTTCACTTATTGCATATCAGCGTTATTCATAGCAATATGCACTTATCAGTATATATTGAATGCATGTTTGTAGTTACGCGTTTAAAAAAACTACAAAAGTCGGTAAAAATCCAGAGGTTTTTGCAGATGGATAGTCTTAGGCTAGGCCTTTTTTTCTCGCTTTTCTTTTTCATTACCCAGGTGGTATTTTCGATGGAGCGAGGTTTGTCGCGCAACACAGAAACTGGTTCATTTGGAATGGGAAAATATCGAGCATTAATCATTGGTAATAATGATTATCAAGATCCTGCAGGTTTGTGGCGAAACTTGCAAACCGCCCGTCAGGATGCACGTTCGATGGCCAAGCTTCTTGAAGAAAGCTATGGTTTTAACGATGTTACCTTAATTGAAAATGCGACGCGCCGGGATATTATTTTCGGGCTTACAAATCTTGCAAAGCGGGTAAAGCCGGATGACAATGTGCTTATCTATTATGCGGGACATGGTTATCTTGATGAGGAAACGAATCGAGGATATTGGATTCCCGTGGATGCGATTGGTGAGGATATTACCACCTATATTCGTAACACGGTCATTCGTGATGAGCTTATTCATATTTCTAACAAAACCAAACATACCCTACTAATATCCGACTCCTGCTTTAGTGGCAGCTTATTGCGGGGTAATAGCCGGGGCCGTGCTCGTCCTCGCGGAATTTCAGACGATCTCTATTACAAAAAACTAGCGAGTAGAAAAAGTGTGCAAATTTATGCGGCAGGTGGCTTAGAGTTTGTTGATGATAATTACCGCAACTCTGGACATTCTCCGTTTACTTATTTTTTACTCAGTGAATTGGAAAGCCATAACAGTGGATTGCTGACCATGTCTGAATTATCAACAAATGTGTCCAAGGAAGTGGCCAATAATGTACAGCAGACTCCGGCGGTAGGGGTGCTGTACGGGGCTGGCGATGAATTAGGTGAGTTTATTTTTATCCGTGCTAAAGGCGCTGCCAATGTCACACTATCGATTAATCGTACGACTCCGGTTGATCGTTTCTCGGAGAGTCCAGCTGAAACATCTATTCCTTCATTAGTCGAGGATGTTTGGGTGCCTCTTCCGCGTTTTTAGTATGAGATCACGTTGATGAGATCACATTAATGAAAAAGACATTTGTTCCTTACGTCGGATTGCTATTCTTGCTAATACCTTTCAGTGTTTTGGCGGCATTTAACCTTGAAGCGCGTAGCGATATTGAACGCTGGTCCTCAGGCATTGGTAATCAAGCGACCGGTCTCTGGGGGGGAATGGCAATAGGTTATAGTCATAACCGATATTTCGCGAGTGCAGGATTGAGTCAATCTTTGGATGACTATCGGGTCAGTGGTGAGCCAAGTGTATCAATGACGCGTAGGGATATCGATTTTTCACTGGGACAACAGATCTTACCCTCTTTTAGTTTATTTGCCGGATATCGAGAGTTTCGTATTGACTACCGTAATAGCAAGGATACGAGTCGTTCATTTGCGGATAATATTAAAGGACTTGGTGGCGGTATTGGGTTCGGAAAAACCCTATGGCCAAAGGCAAGTACTTTCGTTAGCGTGAGCGGGAGTGTTGTTCGGTCGCAGTTGAGCTATCTCAGTAGTGAGCCTGTTATTAGCGGTTATGGTTTTAGCTGGGGTGGTGAGCTTGGGATTGTTTATCGTTTTAATCGCAAAATACGTGGCGTTGCAAGTAGTAAATTTCAATCCATGAGTATCGATTATAGTGGCTCAATTTGGAATAATAATTACACACGCGCTGGTTTTCGTTTGAGTTACACTTTTTAAACTTAGTATTCTAATCAATGAGGCCTGAGTTTAAGTGGTAAGTGCAGAACGGATGAATCAATAAGAGTGAAAAAACAAATGCTTAGATTACTTGGGTTGACAATGTTTGTGACTCTGCTGTCGGCCTGCGGTGGTGGGGGAGAGCTTAGTCATCCCTCACAAGCAGCGCCAAAACAAGCGCCCAAGTTTAGCATTGAATATAACGAAAATAATGAGACCGAAGTATATTGGAAGGCAATAGAGGGCGCTACATCTTATCGGGTTTACTGGTCTACTGATCCAGGGTTTGCTGAAGAAAATACACGTTCGATTGATATAGCCGCTGAAAGATTTATTTTGCCAGATATCGAAGCGGGTTCAACAATTTATGTGATGGTAACCGGATTGTGGAAAGATCAAGAAAGTCCGCGACCGGAAATTATCGACTATATCGTTCCATCAGCACCGATAATTCCTGAAGACGATAATGACTTGATGCCTAGTTCTGATATTACGGCGCCATTAACTACGGCTACGCCACAAGGTGGAATCTATAAATCGACTCAAGAAATAACGCTTACATGCAATGATAGCTCTAGCTGTGTGGGTACGTATGTAACGACTAATGGAACTAACCCTACGGCATCATCGCTATACACAGGCCCAGTGGTTATTAATGCTGAGGGAGAAACTACGCTGAAATTTTTTTCTATCGATGGTGTTGGTAATGCCGAACTGATAAAGACTGAAAACTATATTATTGATATTACCGCCCCCATTACTATGGCGAGTGTTGGTAGTGGAACGTTTAGTTCTCCTCAGTCGGTTGCATTGAGTTGTGCAGATGAGTTTGATTGTGCGAATATTTATTACACACTAGATAATAGCAATCCTACGACTTCGTCTATGCAATATGGAGAAGAGATCTTAATTGCGTTATCAGATAAAACGGTTCTTAAATATTTTTCAATTGATGTCGCAGGTAATATTGAAATTATCAAAACCAATGAATATATTATTGATGTCACGGCGCCATCAACTATGGCTACGCCACAAGGTGGAATCTATAATTCGACGCAGATGGTAACACTGATTTGTACTGATGAGCAGGCTTGTGCGGGTACCTATTACACCACGGACGGCAGCACTCCTTCGATTACATCACTTACCGCTAATTCATTGGAGATTGATGCCGAGGGTGAAACGGTGCTGAAGTTTTTCTCAGTTGGTAGTTTAGGCGTTTACGAAAAGGTTCAGGTTGAAACTTATATCATAGACCGAATAAGTCCTGTAACCACGGCGAGTATCGAGAGTGGAACTTATGGCACACCTCAAATAGTAACGCTTAGCTGTAGCGACACATCAGGTTGCGCCGAAACTTATTATACGCTGAATGGCGATACGCCTACGGTTACATCAACACGTTATGCTGCTCCTATTTCAATTGACGCTGAAGGAAAGACGGAGCTAAAGTTTTTTTCTATTGATAACGCGGGTAATGAAGAAGCGGTAACGACTAAAACTTATACCATAGACCGAATAAGTCCGGTTACCACGGCGAGTATCGAGAGTGGAACTTATGGCACACCTCAAATAGTAACGCTTAGCTGTAGCGACACATCAGGTTGCGCCGAAACTTATTATACGTTGAATGGAGATACGCCTACGGTTACATCAACACGTTATGCTGCTCCTATTTCAATTGACGCTGAAGGAAATACGACATTACAGTTTTTCTCCGTCGATGAAGTAGGGAACATTGAAGAACCTATTGTAAGAAAAAACTATTTGATTGATAGTAAACCGCCTACTACAACGGCAAGCATTGTGGGTGGAACATATACTTCTCTACAAATAAAAACGCTTACATTGAACTGTATAGACCCAGGTTCCGGCTGTTTCAAAACATATTATACTTTAGATGGTAGCGAACCTACCGAGGCGTCTCTTTTATATTCTGGTGCTATCAATGTTAATGCAGATATGACGCTTAAGTTTTTTTCTATTGACAATGCGGGGAAAATAGAAACCGCTAAAACGGAAGCCTATGTTATCAAGTCTCCCGTTAAAGAGATTTCTGCAGGGGATTCCTTTACCGTGGCGCTGAAAGAGGATGGAACGGTTTGGGCGTGGGGGAGTAATG
>JALUUH010000174.1 GCA_027021445.1 Gammaproteobacteria bacterium | reverse complement strand
GGCGGTTTATTTCACTAAATGTTCTGGCTATGAGCATCCCAATGTTTTTCGGCCTGGTGTGGATGGTTATGACAAGTGACAGCTCCGGCTATTACTGAGGGCTTGAGTAAAAAACTGCGAATTTATATGGATTGCTCTCCCGCCTGGAATGTACCAAGCCCTCTCAAAAAGAAATGCTGTAAAAACCCTTATGGCTGCCGGCCGTGCAAAATGGACAGGCGGAAAGCCGCAAGGTGTGAGAGATGTTCGAATAAAGGGCAAGCCTTTGTCCAAAACTGTTCTTGAAGAGCGCCGTTGATACTTTACCTGGACACCAGCGGCCTGGTGAAGCTCTACATTGCTGGAGCGCATCCGGGAAATTCGGACCAGTGAGCGTTGCTTTTACCAAAAAATTACCGAGCGGCTCACATTGGTATTGCAAGTATGAGATTTGAATGCTTATCGTGCTTGGAAAAGCACTTCCAGCTGATTATAATCCGTTTCTATCTTCTTTATGATGCCACAATCTTAAAATACTTATTGTTTTACCAAGAATCAGATACCGGACTATATAATTTCCTAGAATTAAATCCCTAACTATTTCTGGATTTGGTGCCTTACTTACCTCTACCCCAACATATGGGAATCGTTTTAACTTTTTTATTCCTTCAAGTAGTGACGCGGCAATTCTTTTCGATGCATCTGGATTTTTAATTTCGATAAATTTTCTTAACCTAGCTAAATCCTGTATTGATTCTGGAGTGAATACAATTTTCATGTTTTTGGTGGTGTTTTTTCATTTTTAGACCCCCAGCTTTTAAGCCAATCGGTGACTTCGGCTTCTTCAACTACAGCCCCATTTTTAACCGATTCTAAAGCTAAAAGAGTCTCTGTCCAACGTTCTTCTTCAACAGCACGCTTTTCAATAAACTCTGTAATTGCTTGATTAATTAGATAATTTCTACTCCTATCTAACTTTTTAGATAGAATCTCGAGCGGTTCCTCGATTTCAGGCTTGAGGCGAATACTTCTTACACTCATGATATGACCCCTTCAAAATATTACAATATATTACATTATAGCACACATTCGAAATTTAGGTGGTTTTGCGCAGTAAACTGTAATGAGAATATCATTTTTTGTAACTGTTTACAGGGTGCAGGTGTTGGGTCTGCGCCATCATAGCCTAAAGAACGTAACAGTTTAGTGCTTTAGTGAGATATGGGGTCAGGTCTTGTTATTTGCAATATTAAATTAAAATTGATGCCCACGTAAAAAGTCAGCAAGCGATTTCCTTTGTCATCTGGGCAAAACCACAGATTCGGCCAAAAAACTTTCTGCAAGCGTCCAACAGGTGCTCAAGTTGCTCTTTGACAACTGAAATAT
>JALUUH010000173.1 GCA_027021445.1 Gammaproteobacteria bacterium | reverse complement strand
ATTGATGATCGCGTAAAAGGACTGCAAAGCGGAGGGGACGACTATCTTATTAAACCGTTTTCATTTAGCGAACTGTTAGCTCGCATACAAGCACATTTACGACGTTTCAACAGTGTTGTTGAGAGCACCAGCTTAACTATTCATGACCTGTCACTTGATTTACTGTCGCGAACAGTCACCCGTGAAGGAACAAAAATAGACCTGCAACCCAAGGAGTTTGCATTATTGGAATACCTCATGCGTAATGCTGATCACATTGTTTCAAAAACCATGATCATGGAGCGTGTTTGGAATTACAATTTTGATCCACAAACCAATGTCGTAGAGGCACGCATTAGCAAGCTTAGGGAAAAGGTGGACAAAAATTTTAGTGTCTCTTTAATTCACACGATACGCGGTCTTGGTTATGTCTTTAAAAAACAAAAATGATTCGTTTTCCTAACACTCTGGCGTTCCGGCTGACATTTTGGTACACGCTGGTTGTTATTGTCTTGATAACGCTGGCGTTTGGTGCGTCTTATTTTTTGCTAAAAAAGACATTAAACAACAATATGGATAATGATCTTCGTGAGGATATTGTTGAGTTTAAAACATTGTACAAAAATGAAGGGCTAGACGGAGTTAAGCGAGAGATTAATCGCGACATAAAACCGGGTGAAGAACAAAACATATTTTTTCAGTTGTTTGACAAAAACGGTGCTCAGATTTATAGCCCTAATTCATCTCACAGGTGGTCATTGCCCGAAAATCAAGATCTTATTAAGCAGGTATTTTCCACTAATAAATTTGTTTTTCAATCCATAAGTGTGCCAGGAAAAGAACAGGAAATTAAAACTATTTATGACCTGATTTCCCCCGATATTTTACTGCACACTGGGGAGTCAACAGAAAATATACAGGGTATAATGGCGTTATTATCCAGCGTGTTTATTACTATGCTGTTAATGGTCGTTCCCCTTTCATCCGTTATCGGTTGGTTGATGGCAAGGCACGCTGTCAAGGGCATTAAAGAAGTAAGTCGTATTGCTTCGGAAATAGAAAAAGGAAAGTTTGAACGACGTGTTTCTGTGTCTTCACAAGGAGATGAAATCACGCAACTCGTTAGCACCTTTAATGCCATGCTGGACAGAATATGGGGCTTGATATCCGAGATGAGGAAAATGACCGATAATATCGCTCACGACCTACGCAGCCCACTGGCACGCATAAGAGTAATTTCGGAATCGGTACTGTCAAGTGATAGTTCTCCCCAGAGATTCAAGTCCACTGCGTCGGATACCATAGAGGAGTGTGACCGATTATTACAAATGATCAATTCCATACTTGATGTTGCAGAGGCAGAAGCGGGCACGCGTCAATTGCCAAAACAA
>JALUUH010000172.1 GCA_027021445.1 Gammaproteobacteria bacterium | reverse complement strand
AATACTGAGCCTGTGCGTTCCCCTGTCAACGCTTAACTGTGTCTCTTACGATAACAGCCCATGACTCGGGGCCACAGCGAGTGGCTAACTCTTACTGTGTATTGGACTTTCACCAATTGATTAACTACCGATTTATCTCGGCGCACTGGGTGTCTTTTTTTATTTTTCGAGCTTAACAACAAAGGAGACTCTTTTAAAGGGCTCTGACCCCTTTAATGCTTAATGTTACTTTAATGTTACTTTAATGTTATAAGCAGAAAGCCGGTTAGCCACTAAAAACAAAAGGCAAAATAATAAGCCCCACGGAGCGGGGCTTGGGTGGGGTGTTTTCTTTTATAAAAAGAGTAAGCAATCAGAATTTTTTACCGATCAATCGTGTCTGATGAGATGGACACGCTCCTTTAACGCAATTATATGCAGCACAACCGTCACTATAAGGCCTATTATCGGGAGCCAAAAATATCCCTTGGCAAAGTCATCTAAAACAATAATTTCGATACCAAATAGATAAGCATATGCTAAGTGACTACCATACAGGAGTACGGCAATCGGAGAAGATATATAGGACCATTTCAGTGTATTCTTTCGGTTTACTTCAGAATATATCATCGCAGCATTCACTAATGCCAACGAAACAACTAGGGCAGAGTATGAGATAATTATTCTATAAGCGATTATTCTCTGCTGCTCATTTCCTGCTAGCTCGGTAATCAATTGGCTTATTGCTACCAATACAAATATCGAAGTATATAAAACCTTCGCAGTGAGTACCGCAATAAAAAAAAGAGTTATGCCGCGCAATATATTCATGAATGATGACTTTTAAGGAATGAATGTTAGGGTGTAGGGCCTATAGGCCCAGGTTTCATTTTTCCTCCTCCACCGAACCGAAGCACACACTCTCCCTGACATTGTTGGTACCCACTTGTATTCCCATTATCAATATCGCACTTGTTCTTATTCTTGCAGTCTTTTTTGCAGTCTATGAGATCTCTGTAACGAGACCAAAGCTCATATCCACCCCATGCGATTATTCCGATACCAATCGCGTCAGTTATAGAAATTTGACCATTTGGATCAACATAACGTAGTGGATTTACATTTGCATACGCATATGTATTCGTTCCACCATCCAGCCCAATCGGATCACTGGTGATATAACGACCAGTCGCAGGATCATAATACCGGAAGTAGTTGTAGTGAAGTTTAGTCTCCCCATCATAGTACTGTCCCGGAAACCGCAGATTCACCACCGTGTTCTCGCCATCCCCATCCGGGTCATCATTCGCAGCCGTTGCACCAAACGCATCACTGTCCCATGTCCACACCACAATACCATTCTCGTCCGTACCACGACGCGGTGTACCCAAATGATCCGTATGCAAATACG
>JALUUH010000171.1 GCA_027021445.1 Gammaproteobacteria bacterium | reverse complement strand
GCTTGAGACAAACATGATGCCCTTATTTCATTGGCATCAAAAAGAAAACAAACCCGCACCACCCTCCGTGCTTTCGGGCAGGCACAACCAAGTGTACATTGCGGTGGCTTTTGCAAAGGGTTTTTTATTCGTGGCGCACAAGGTGTTGTGCCAAAATCACTGCCGGAGGCAGGCGCGCATCTAACAAGGCGCTACAGCGGACAGAAAAATGTGTCGCGCCTTTTGCAAAAAGGCGCAAAAGCCCCGCCACATTTTTCTGCCCCTGAGCTAGGCGTTATGTGCTTTAAGTAACTTGGCTTATCAACTAACGAAATACTAAACCCAGCCAGGTAGTTCTAAAGTTATATTGACAGTATGGTAATTATGATTTCATGATTCACTTCGAATAATAAATATTATTTGGATAAAGTGTAAATAATTTTTATTTGTATAACGAATTTTGGGGAGGATGCCTATCATGTTATTGAATAAATTTAGAATATTCTCAGTTGCTATTATTTTTATGTCGGTTGTATTGCAAGTACATGCAACAAGTATTATTAGTGTCAGAACAATTTCAGAAACAACTATTGATCATCCTTACGCACCTGATGGTTGGCGGTTGCATCTTTCTGCGAAAATTAGTGATCCTCTAGGTGTTCCTGAAAATATTGCATCAGTAACTGCATTTGAAATAAATGGAGTTGATCCTATAGGTTCATACACTTTAAATTACCGTACAGGAAAAAAAGACTATAATAAGCATATTTATTTTCCAGTCGCCGAAGGTTCTGCTCCTCTTCAATATAAGTTTTCTGTTACAAACAATCAAACTGAAGTGGTTAGTTTACTTGATAATCCTATAGATACCATAAGGCGACTTGATGCAATCCAGAATCTAGCGATCTCTGACTTTGGGGTTACGCCAACTTTCTCTTTTGATACCATTCAGTATGCGGATAAATACCGAATGGTAATAGCAGCAGGTGATAATTCTAGAAATATCTGGGCATCTGACTGGCTAATTACAGATGCACCTTCATTTACTGTTCCTTCTGGAGTATTAGAACCAGGAAATTCATATTTTTTCCGTGCGGAAGCTGGAGATTTTAATACATCAGATCTGGATGGCATTGATGATCTTGAAAATAGATCAGTAAGATTTTTTGCTGTAACTACTGTTCCTGTTCCATCTGCTATATGGTTATTTGTATCTGGTATACTCGCTATAGTTGGTATAACACGGCGAAAGAAAATTTCTGTTTAATGCTAGTAGTGTAAAAAATTAGCGTTTTTAGCGTGACCTGCACATAACAAACTCATCCAGGAGGACTTTCAAAAGCGTCGCGTGTTTTGCAAAAAACGCAAAACCCGCGCCCCTTTTGAAAGCCCCTGATGAGGGCGTTAGATGCG
>JALUUH010000170.1 GCA_027021445.1 Gammaproteobacteria bacterium | reverse complement strand
TTAAGAGGGATTTTTGAAAGCGTGGTTTGGTATGCGCATTACGCTTCGCTCCATTTTTGCATACCAATCCCCACTTTCAAAAACCCCTTATTTGGGTCGTTATACGTCTAAAGACCGCAACCATAATGACCGTCGCATCCTGTGCCTATTTCAATTTCTCCAGGTTCTAGCCTCATTTTCCTCTTCCAGTATTTAGCCCAAGTAATAACCCCGTGTATTCCAACAGCGTTAAACTTCTTCGGTCGGAACATCGGTTTACCTAATTTCACCTCGGCATCAGAAACTCGCTTTATCTGTTCTGGCTCAAGTAATAGAAAATCAGCTTTATTGGCATTGACGCATGGGCTACACTCTTGCGACCTATGTGGTAATATTTCAAATCCAGCTTTTTCAAGAAGTTCATCGCGCTGTTTGTCTGAATGTAAATACAACGGGTGCCAAACAGTTCTTCCTCCGTGATATTCTGAGTTTTCAATATACTCTGGAGTTTCAGCTCTGGCTCTTGATTCTGCTCGACGTTTACCGATCAGGACTTTACTGTTAAAATCCTTATCATATTCATCGATCCAATTTAAAAACGGAATTCCTTTTAAATGTGCAGTACAAAACTGATAACGATTTGATGGAAACGCTTTTTTAATATCAACCAATTTCTCCATCCCCATTGAGCTTATAGTTACAAAATCAAACCCGATGCTTTCCACCCAGCGCTTAACTCTATCAACTCTTTCCTGCCAACTTGGAGCTGCCCAGCCGGTATCAATATAGGTCACTACTACGTTATTCAGCTCGTTTTCTTTAGCCCACTGTATTAGAGCAACACTGTCATTCCCGCAACTGCTAGATATAATATTCATGCTTCACCTCATTTAATTTAGACGTATAACAATGCAATTAACAGCGACAAACGTAAGCGCGAGTTGTTAGTTTTATCAGTCCGGTTTTGCATTGCGTTTTAAAGTAACTCATAGTTACGTTTGCGCGTTATCGCAGACGTTATGTCTACAAGTCCAATAAAAACAATACATTAATAAATTGCAGTTGACTCTATATCACATTGTGCTATAGTTTGATTATGAGTGTATTTTGTACAAAATGGTTTAAGAAGTGGTCTAAAAAATCTAACCTGAAAGATCAGGATTTGATTGAAGCTGTAGCCAATATGAAAGCTGGGTTATCAAGTTCAGACTTAGGGAATCACCTATTTAAAATTAGAGTTAAAAAGCCGAATAGCGGTAAGAGTTCAGGATTTCGAACAATCGTTGTGTACCGAGAAAATGATCGCGCGATTTTTCTATATGGTTTCGGAAAAAATGAAAGGGATAATATTAGCACTTCTGAATTGCAGCATTTTAAAAAATTGGGTAACGACCTGCTGGCTTTGGACAAAGA
>JALUUH010000169.1 GCA_027021445.1 Gammaproteobacteria bacterium | reverse complement strand
GTCCTTCGCCTGAAACCCGGTCACCAATTTTATAAGCATCGACCCCAGCGCCGATTGCAACAATATGCCCCACAAATTCATGACCGATAATTCTAGGCACTTTGAGGTGGGCTTGTGACCAAGAATCCCAATTATAAAAATGTAAATCGGTTCCACAAATAGCGGTTTTGCTTATTTTAATCAAAACTTCATGGCTACCGGCCCTAGGTTTAGGCATATCTTCCATCCAGATACCCGGTTCAGCGCGGCTTTTAATCAGTGCTTTCATGGTTTCCTTGTGCATCTGATGAATATCATCCAGTACATGGGTCTTTGCAACACTTACACCAACGTGATGCTTTGCGCCAGTCGCAATGACTACGCTCATTTTCGGTTTCCCTGAGTGTGCCATATTATGCTGTAATAACACTATTTCCTTCTCACCCAAAAGAAGTATGTATATTATGTCCAAAAAAAGCAAAGTAGCCGCTAAAAAGTCCTCTGATTTTGACATCGCCAAAACACTTAGCCCGCGCCGCAAGACTTCAACAGCATCAAGCATTAAGGAATTGGCACACGAGCAATTAGCGCATTTTTCTATTAATCCCAATACTGAAATGGGACAGTCGCTGCTTCGTTTATCCACGGATATTTATCAAGCCAATATTGATCTTCACCATTTGTGGGAATCCTCGTTAACCGAATTGAGCCGTTTAGAGCGCCAGGATCGAATCGCTTATTTTAATGCTAAAAAGTTTTTATGTTTTCAGCTCGCGAAGCTATTAGATACTTTGCAAAACCCTTTTCGCAAAACCTATCAATCGATTATTCCTGAGCAGTCTTCACGTATGAGCAAAGGCCCTTATCCGATATTTGATAATGTAACGGCTGTTTTTTCAGCAACACCGGTTATTACTCGTACCGCAACTTATCTTTATGCGTGTACGGAATGGATAGATGATGCCTTTCAAGGCAAGGAGAGCCTGTTAGAAGTTTATTCGCGGTTACTTAATCCTACGTCGATCAGTCTGGCAAATCATATTGTAGACCTTGAATGCGGCCCTTTATCATCTGAATATATGGCGTGGAATTTTAATTCAGGCATGGCTGCCATTGATTCTATTTTAAGCCATGTGCTGGGTTATCAAGATATCATTATTTGCTCGCGCAATGTTTATGGCGGGACTTACCAATTATTGGTGGACTGGTTCGGTAAGCCGAGTAATTTGGATATAGGCATTCACTGGTTTGACGGCTATGATGTCGCCAGTTTTCAACGGGCGGTTACGGCGGTAGAGCAACAATACGCACAACGCCTTAAAGAAGGAAGACGTATTTATGTGTATATAGAGTCGCCTTGCAATCCCCACGGTTACATGTTGGACGTTGCTGGGATTTGCGCTGCAGCACATAAAAAAAATTTTACCGTGATGTGTGATACGACGGTGGCCACTCCCTTTCTGTTTCAGCCGCTTATTCGAGATAATGTGCGAGAACGGCCTGATTTTGTTATCCACAGTTATACCAAAGATATTACCGGAACCGGTGTCACTACCGCTGGCGTCGTGATAGGCCCGAATGAAAATATGTTTATTCCTAAAAACGATGTAGTAAACAAGGCAGACTCGAACGGAAAGCAGAAAATCTATCGTTGGAATGATACTTTGTTCTGGAATGTCTATTATGTAAAAGGAGCCTTCTTAGATTCGGAAAAAGCCTTTGAGGTCATTAATGGTTCGCGTACCTTGGAGTTGCGCATGATTAAAAAAACCATTAACACATTGGCGCTCTCGCAATATTTTGCCTCCCACCCTGAGGTGACCGTTAATAGCAATGCACTTGAAGATAATGAAAATGCAGTTTTGCGCAAAAAATATATGTACCTCGAACTACCCGTGCCACTGTTTACCATTGACCTGGAAAAAACCAATATTGATCGAATCACATTTACCCGTTTTTTTGATTGCTTGGAACCCACCTTTGGTCATATGGTGTCGCTGGGTCAATCGAATACCATGGTGTTGTGTCCTGCGCTCACAAGTCATTCTGAAATGTCGGAAGAAAACCTCAAGCAAGCGGGTATTTCACTCACCACTATTCGAATTTCGGTAGGCGATGAAGACGCACGTCCCTTAATCGCCCATTTTATCAAAACCGTTGAATTAGTTATTGATCCGGTAATAGCGGGATTTTCAAAACAGTTTATGGCAATGGATGCAGTGGATGAATTATATAAACACGTTTACCTAGATGTGCATCAACGTTGGATTGAAGCACAGCCTAAAACAGAAAGTTTGGTATTATAAATCGCTAAAAACTAATGCATGTCTTACCCCATTGATGAATTGCTAGCGCCATTAAGCGCAAGCCTGGTGCGTTTCCCTAACGTGGTATTGCAAGCGCCACCAGGGGCCGGTAAAACCACGCGTATACCTTTGGCCTTGTTAGCAGCAGAGTGGCTGAATGATAAAAAAATCATAATGCTGGAGCCACGTCGAATTGCAGCCCGTACCGCTGCACGTTTTATGGCGGCGAGTTTGCGCGAGGCGGTAGGAGAAACCGTTGGTTATCAAGTGCGTCTTGAGCGCAAAGTGGGGCCTAATACGCGTATTGAAGTGGTGACGGAAGGTATTCTTACACGCATATTACAGGATGATCCTGCGTTAGAAGATTATGCGGTCGTTATCTTTGATGAATTCCATGAGCGCAATCTCAATTCCGATCTGGCTTTGGCGCTTTGCCTTGATGCGCAACAAGGCCTGCGGGAAGACTTGAGGTTAATTGTCATGTCCGCCACATTAGATGGTGAGGCGGTCGCCAGATTATTAGATGATGCTCCGATCTTGACGAGTGCAGGGCGTAGTTATCCTGTTGAAACCCGTTATCTTCCCGTTGCTAGTAACTTTGCGCGTGATCGTCGCGGTTTTATGCAAGAACTCACGCGGCATATTCTGTATGTGCTTGAGCAGGAAGAGGGCAGTGTATTGGTTTTTTTGCCCGGTGCTGGCGAAATACGCCAGCTGAATTCTGCATTACAGCAATCTCTCTTGGCTAAGAATATTATTCTCGCGCCCTTATTTGGTCAGCAAAGCCCGCAAGAACAGGATGCCTCTATTCAACCTGCACCGGCTCAACAACGAAAAATAGTTCTCGCCACGGCGATTGCTGAAACCAGTCTGACGATTGAAGGTATTCGGATAGTGATTGATGCTGGGTTAATGCGAACACCGCGTTTTAATCCTAATACAGGTCTTACGCAATTGCTTACCTTATCTGTATCGCAAGCGAGTGCAGATCAACGCGCTGGTCGTGCAGGGCGTACACAGCCAGGAGTGTGTTATCGGCTATGGTCACAAGCGACTCCATTATTACCTTATAGCAATCCAGAAATTATTGATGCTGATTTAGTCCCGCTGATGTTAGAGCTTGCGTTATGGGGCGTCTCAAAGGTCACCGATTTGCGTTGGTTAGACTTGCCGCCCATTGCTCATGTAGCCCAAGCTAATGCGTTGTTGCAACAACTTGCTGCGGTTAATGCCAAAGGACAAATTACTGCGCATGGTAAGGCCATGGCGAAGTGGGGTGCTCACCCCAGATTGACGCATATGATGTTATGTGCCAAAAAAATAGGTGTCGGAGTGCTAGCCTGTGAAATTGCCGCCTTATTAAGTGAGCGCGATGTGATAAAAGGGCGTCATCGTGAGAGTGATTTGCGTATGCGGGTTGAAGCTTTACGTGATCGGCAACCGCGCAGTGAGATTGATCAAGGTGCTCGGCGGCAAGTCAATGCAACGGCAAGGCAATGGATGCGCCAGCTACTCGGTCAATCATCCCGTAGTAGTCCATCGTCGATTCAAGACGATAGTGCATTGACCGGGGTTGTGCTCGCTTATGCGTATCCTGATCGCATTGGACGTCAGCGTGACAATAATCCCCAAGGCATGGGTCAGCGGTTTTTATTGAGTAATGGACGAGGCGCATTGCTGGGTGAAGAGGATATGCTGTGCACGCAAGTGTTTATTGTCGCTGCCCATCTTCAGGGTGCGCGTGATGCACGTATATTTTTAGCGGCTGGAATTCATTACGAACACATCATGCAATACCATCGCGATTTACTGAAAACCCAGCATTTTGTTCAGTGGGATGATAAAAACTCCTGTGTGCTGGCGCGTCAACAATTTCGTGTCGGCGAAGTCATTGTCAATGACCAATTATGGAAAGAGGCAGAGAGTGATGCCATCAAAAATGCATTGCTTGCTGGTATTCGCATCCGTGGCATGAGGTGCCTACCTTGGAAGGATGCGAGCCTAGCGTTACAAGCACGAGTCATTTTTCTGCATGAGAATATCGATAATAGCTGGCCTAATTTTGCCGATACGGCATTACTGGAAACACTCGAGGAATGGTTAGCTCCGTATCTCGAAAAAATGTCGCGGATTTCGCATCTGCAAAAACTTGATCTGCTCGCTATTTTGTTAGCTTGTCTGCCGTGGGAGTTGCAAGGTAAATTGGATGAACTCGCACCAACGCATATTACAGTGCCCAGTGGTTCACCTGTGCGAATAGACTATACTCAATCTCCGCCAGTACTGGCGGTACGTTTACAAGAAGTGTTTGGTCTTGTTGATACCCCGCGAATAGCAAATGGAAAAATGGCAGTGCGCATGCACTTGCTTTCGCCTGCTCGTCGTCCGGTGCAAATTACGCAAGATCTCGCAGGGTTCTGGCAAAGTTCCTATCACGCGGTGAAGAAAGACATGAAGGGTCGTTATCCAAAACACCACTGGCCGGATAACCCGCTTGAAGCGCAGGCAACGGCACGGGTTAAGCGGAAAAAATAAGCAGTTATTCTTATGTTTTACGACGCGCTGAGTCGTTATATTATTTTAGTAGCGATGGCAGCCACTATTCGACATAATGCGATGCTTTTTCTGGAAGGCAGTCTCATGTGGTTTAATAATGTACAAATCTATCAGTTTACTCAAGCTTTTACTCTTAGCGCTGAAGAATTAGGCGAAAAACTTCAGGCCGCGCGCTTTAAACCCTGTGGTAGTTTGCAACCCGCGAGTTACGGGTGGACAACGCCATTGGGCAAACATGGCGAAGAGTTAATCCATGTTGCAAATGGCAATATAATGATCTGTGCGCGTAAAGAAGAAAAAATCCTGCCAGCGAGTGTCGTGCGCGAGTTTGTGAATGAGAAGGTTGCTGAAATCGAAGCAACACAAGCGCGAAAATTAGCTAAAAAAGAAAAAGAAATGATTAAGGATGAGGTGTTGCTGGATTTATTACCGCGCGCTTTTATTCGTAGCCATTTGACCTTTGCTTATATTTCCCCAGCAGATAATTTTATGCTAATAAATGCAAGTAGCAGCAACAAAGCGGAAGAATTATTAGTTTATTTGCGCAAGACGATTGCTTCGTTACCAGTGACACCGGTTGCGCTAAAAACGCCTGCATCGACGACTATGACACGTTGGGTATTGGGCGAAGAAGTGCCTGCAGATATCATTATAAATGATGAGTGTGAGTTACATGATACCGTAGAAGGCGGTGGAATAATTCGCTGCAAACGCCAAGATCTTGAGAGTGCAGAAATACAAACGCATATCAGCGCCGGTAAACAAGTGGTGAAGCTTGCGGTAACGTGGCAAGAAAATTTGTCGTGTGTGTTAAATCAAAATCTTTCAATAAACCGTCTCAAGTTCAGTGACGAAGTTCTAGCTCAAGCCGATAGCGAAGGTAGCGATGGCTATGCGGCACAATTTGACGAAGACTTCACGATTATGGCGCTTGAGCTAAAATGTTTTATTCCGCGGTTGATCGAGGTGTTTGGTGGTGAAGATAACGTGATAAAAGACAAGACTCTGAATATCAAAAATGTAAAAGAGCCTGCGCCAGTGGATTAAGTGATTAATACATATTCGAAAAAATCCATCATACCCTTTGATTAAACAGTCTCCGAGACTACTCAACATCATTGACTGCGGTATAGGTTAATATCCATTCGCAGTGTGCGGTATTAGTGGGTTGGTGCTTAATTCCAACGTTTACATCCGGGTTGTGGTAGTGAACTTCGAGATAGTAGCGTACGGCCCGACCCGCATTGGTGGTCTGCACAAGTCTTGGAATGATAATAATTCCGACTTCGAGCCAAAAGT
The DNA here is from genome assembly GCA_027021445.1 of Gammaproteobacteria bacterium. Lineage (GTDB taxonomy): Bacteria > Pseudomonadota > Gammaproteobacteria > S012-40 > S012-40 > JALUUH01. Next base: position 20,847 of record JALUUH010000169.1, on the reverse strand, counting down.
TTATCTTACGAACTCGGAGGTAATAGTCTGTGGTGACTCTTTTCCTTTTGGTTGGCACAATATAGATATCCGGGTATAAATTCGTATCGTAGGATAATTTGTTGATTACGAGACATAAACCTGAATGATTAGCCAGGGATATTTGGTCACCCACAGGCAACCAAAATCTAAGGTTATTGACGTGAAATGGATAGTTGAGGTTCAAATTGTGCGTATTTGGATTTTTCTGCTCTCGCGCAATATCTGGAGGTGGTGTGCTTATTCGCCTAAGCTCATCCCAACCACGTTCAATGACGGAAGATTCCATGCTATCACTCCTGGCTAAAAGCAGTTTAGTTATGCCAAACACCACGTTCAGTCATATCTTTAGTAGCAGAGCAACTTTCTGTTTTCAATAAATATTTGCGGTTTTATTTGTTCGAGTTTTTTCGAGAAAAATAGAATGACATGACTTGCTTCAGGCGACTGCCAGATTTTTTTAGCGCTTTAAAATCAAAGTGTTGTTATTAATCCCTGGATTAAGCAGTATTTCCCTACATCCTTTGGAGAATACAATCTAATGCGGGTCGATTTTTTTCGACTTGATTGTGTTTAACATCTAGAGGATAAGCAAAATGAAAATTGATAAATTTGACAATACAAAAAACCTTTTTTTTGTCAGTGGGATGTTTGCAGGCGGATGGATTTGGCAAGAGACTCACCCGAATATTCCAAATGCAGCACATTGCTTTGTTATGGATGACCCACTGTGCAAATTAGGCGCATCCGTGGACGAGCTTTCAATAAAAATTATCGAGGAGCTTGAAAAAATAAATCATCCGGTCACCTTGGTTGGAAATTCCCTCGGTAGTTTTATCTGTCTGAATATCGCGTCCCAAGTGCCTGATAAAGTAGATAAAGTGATTATTTCCGGCTCCGCCGGTTTTGGTGAAGTGATTTTGCCAATTAAAATCTCGAACCATAATTATTATACGGTAGCTCAACAATTCGTGGAGCTGATTACCTTTGATAAAAAGAGGCGCACCGAGCAGGTGACCCAAAAACTTGCCGAAAGTTTTAAGCATTATGCGCGGAATATTGTGCGTTTAATGCGGGAAAGCAATCAACTGAGAGCAGAGAATTTATTGCCTAAAATTCAATGTCCGATTTATGCGATATGGGGGCGTGATGACATTATTACTCCGCTTGCTGAAACCTTAGAGGTCATTAATCATTTTAATATTCAGCTCACTATCATCAACCAATGTGGGCATAGTCCGATGTTTGAAAAACCTCATGAGTTTGCGGCATTAGTAAATTATTGTCTCGATTGATTACTTGAAGGATGATTCCCTTGCCGATAGAATATATTCGCATATCGGTAGGGGACTCATGACAGACAAATAAGCAATACTCAAAGGAATGGATTAGTGGTGAATCACTTATGGTTTTACAGCTCGTTGCCATTTATTGCAGCCGTCATCTGTTGTTATCTGCTGGGTAAGCTGCTGGTCAAAAAGTCTAATATTGGGGCCTTACTGCTTTTCTCCAACCTCGCATTGCTGAATATCATCCAGGCGGCGCTTTATCTGGCATTGTCCTATTCTCAGGTCATTGGTGAATATTTTGCGGATGCATATCTGATTACTGCCTATTTCTTTTTTGCCCACTTGACGTTGTTTGCGGTGAGTCTATCTAAAAAGCCGGTAACGCCGATAAAACATTATTTAATGTATGTATTGCCGGGCGTACTCACTGTGTTTCATCTGAGTGGCTTGATGGTCGACGGTTATCGGTTTGAGCAAAACGCATTAATGCATAATGATGGCCCCTTGGCGTGGTGCTTCGATGTTTTTGCCCTGGTGTCTTGTATTGCGGCGGCGGCTATTCTCTTTAATAATATTAAGGCTAATCGAGGTAACCGGATGTTGACCTCAAAAAACATTATTGGCTTGATCTCGTTTGTCCCGCTAATTCTCGCATTTTTCATTATTATTCTATTGTCGGCAACACCTTATGCTTTTCCTGTGGTGATTGTCGGGTCGTTAATTACTATTTATACGGCACTCGCCTTTTATTATCTATTGCGCGATAGTGTTGTCGATTTATCGATTGGTTTGACTTTTTTCTGGCGACGTTTGAGCTTGGCTTATCTGTTATTAGAGACCCATAAAACAAAAACAGATCTGAAAACATTTACCAAGGCTGTTGAAAAACAGTTTATAAACGAAGCACTGGAATTGCATAAAGGCAACATCCAAGAAACCGCTGATTATCTCGGTATTAATCACACAACACTTAGAAATAAAATCAAGGAATACGATGTTATCAGTGAAAATGAGAGGATGTATACCCGTGGCGTTTGAGATTTAGAAGCAATCAAAGAGAATATTAGAAACGCTAAGCCTTCCACTCCCGCGTCAGTTCGCTGATGATATCAGCGGAGGTTTCGATTGAGCTTATCTTGTCCACACTTTTTCCGGCTTGCCAATAAGCGTGTTCACTCAAGGCGGCCTTTTTTAATTGCCAGATAGATCTTAATGCATAGAAAGTACGCATTAGATACTTGCTGTGTTTTTTTGTTAATAACCAGCGCGAAAAAACATTGGGTTTTAGACCTGACTGGCGTACGAAGTCAGTTTGAATTAATGAAACGGGGACTCCGGTGACTCGTTCACTTAATACGATATCGGTTGCTTGCGCATTTATGATGGCTTTTTTGTAAGCATTGCTTGCGCGACATTCTGTAGACGCAATAAATCGTGTGCCCATTTGCACGGCGGCATAACCCATTGCTAACATTGAATCGAAATCAGCAGCATCGGATATCCCACCGGCGCTTACCAAGGGTATATTAAAGGTGCTTAATTCAGTAAAAAGCTTTTGCGCAGATTTCGAGCCTGCATGACCGCCAGCACGATTATTTACCACAATTAAACCATCAACACCCGCAGCGATGCCCTTTTCTGCCCATTTATATTCGGTTACATCGTGATAAACTATTCCGCCACAAGCATGCACTTTTTCAACAACCGAAATAGGATTACCTAAAGAGGTAATAAAAAAACGTACACCCTCTTCTAATGCAATGTCTATCCATTGCATCATGCGTAAATGATACTTTTTGGATGACTTTTCAATCAACGCATTCATGCCGATAGGTTTGTCGGTAAGACGGCGAATATAACGAACACCGGCGCGGAATTCATAAGCATAAACATAGGTTAAAGAAATAGGTTGAATAATACCAATGGCTCCGGCTTCTGAGGTGGCTGCAATTAATTCAGGATTGCTACATGGATACATTGGGCCACAGATTATGGGTAATTCAATGCCAGTGTCTGCTAGGAACTTTTTACTTGTCTCATTCATCAATGTATTACTCTAACGATAAGGGCTTAATCGCCATATAACGGTAACAATAGCGACATCCTGGTTGTTTTCATCTTTTATGGTTGCTTTTACTTGGTAATCCAAGTCAGTTTTAACTTCCGGTGGTTGGCAATGACAAGTAGCATGTAAATCGCCACGTGCCTTTACAATGTATTCAGTCGTAATTTTTATCACAATGCCTCGCACATTCGTCGGTAAACCAGTCAACAAAGCTAAACCTGAAGCCAGCTCACCGAAATTGGTGATAGCCACGGCATGGATACTTCGCAAATGATTGCGTACCTTGCGCCGGTCTTTCAATCTAATATGAGAAGAACCGGGCTGTAGTTTTATAATGCGAGCACCTAAAGTGCCGGAATAAGGCACGGTGTAAGATAATAAAAAGGAAAATAAAAAAGAGCCTCCCGGCCACGGGCTAAGCTTACGCCACATAGCAAGAATGAACATACCGGGAGAGCCATTATTCATTTTATTCACTTTAATATTGCAAGGGAAAATACTGACCATTTGATGCTTTGGGTATATTAACATAGCTCGCACCATGAGTAGCCAGATCTAAAAGACCGGAGTAATATACTTATATTTACGGGTATATCTGCTGTTTACTCATTACCTATATGACGAAGAGAAACCATGCTTAAAACAATTGTGCAAATGACTGACTCACTGTATGACTATATGTTAGATACCTGGTTACGCGAGCCTGAGATCCTGTGTGAATTACGCAGTGAAACGGCTAAGCTTGATATGTCAGCCATGCAAATTTCGCCTGATCAAGGCCAATTCATGGCGTTCCTGGTTACGATGCTGAATGCCAAGAATATTCTAGAAGTGGGTACGTTTACCGGGTATAGCGCGTTAGCAATGGCATTAGCGACAGACCATGATACTAAGATTACCTGTTGCGACGTGAGTGAAGAATGGACAAATATTGCAAAAAAATTCTGGGAAAAAGCGGGAGTAGGAAGCAAAATCAGTTTGCAAATAGCACCCGCACTTGAAACCTTAGACAAATTATTGTTAACCAATAAATCAAGCTTTGATTTTGCTTTCATTGATGCGGATAAATCAAACTATGACAATTATTATGAAGCTTGCCTGCAACTCGTGCGCAAAGGCGGGGTTGTCGCGATTGATAATGTTTTTTGGGGCGGCTCAGTGGCCGATGAAAGTCAGCAAGATGAAGATACTATCGCGATACGTGTGCTCAATAAAAAACTGAAAACAGATGATAGAGTGGATTTGTCCATAGTGCCCATTGGCGATGGATTAACATTGGCACGAAAAAAGTAAAGTTTAAGCATTACTTTACGCTTATTTTTTTTCGCACATCCATCAATATTTTTCCATAGGCATTAGCGCCGCGTAGGTCACGCCCACATCCCCAGAAATAGTCGTACTGACTGTTTTCAATAATGTCGTCAGTCCTTGTATTGAGTAGGGCGCGTTTTACGTCTTCGTGGTGACAGCACTTAATGTAAACGGCACGTGTCATAAACGTTATTTTGTTTTTTTTCCAGTTTGTTCGAATTTTTCGCTTATTTTTTTTTGCCAGTTTTCGTGCTTCTTCGGGAGTATCTGCGGTTTTTATGGTTTCCCTAATTGCTTCATCTTCAAACTTATTGGCTTGGTAATAATGTTCCACCGACGGCCATGTACTCCCATCAAGTTCGAATTCATGTCTGGAAAAAGTCGATAAAGGGTTTTCTGGATTAGTTCGGGATATGTAGATGGTTTTGGTTTCGTTTACTGAAAATATCATTATTTGAATGCTTCTTTTAGTTGTCGTGACGGACTGTCATTGTAAAGCATATTTTGCTGGCATTTTATTAAATTACTTAAATCTCATTAAGGCCTACCCATCCCATATTTGCTATCGAAGTAAAAATATTAGGATTTTCCTTGCTATTTGAAAAAATTGGGACTATATTCCCTTTTATAGATATTGGGAAAAATATACCAAACAAGAAAGTGTGTCGGAGTTTTTTGTGTCTCTCTATCTATCGGAGGTCGTTGTAATGGGGTTGGTATCCAGTTGAGAGTTTTCGATAATTAAAAATATCAATATATACACATAAATAAGAGTTTTTAATGTGTATTAGTGCAAGAAAAGGCTTTGCATTTTTTAAAAGCTTAAATACTTGAGAGTTTTAAAAGAAAGGTCATGAAATCACTCAGTATGCTTATTAATGGGATAGTATTGCCATATTATAAATATGGGGAAATATTCCTAATATTAATTGGAAAAATAACGATACAGGTATAACATAGGAGCTAATATATGAAAAACGGTCGATTGAAATTAACAAGTTTGGTGGTGATGGTAGCTTTAGGTATGAGTGCTTGCATGAATGAAGACTTATTTTCAACGAGTGGGTCGCAAGCGAAGACAGACTATTTGAGCGCTGGAGTCATTACCGGTTTTGGCAGTGTATATATTAACGGAGTGGAGTTTGAAACAGATGATACGCAGTTTAATATTGATGATGCTGAGGGCGCTGAAAGCCAGTTAAAGATAGGGATGTATATTACCCTTGAAGGTAATATCAATGAAGACGGTTTAACGGGTCAAGCGGCAAGCATTATATTTGAGAATGAAGTTGAGGGCATTGTACTGGCCAAAGATATAAATGCGGGCGTAGGTACCATGGATGTTATGGGACAAACCGTTGTTATTGATTTAGATACAAAATTCGAGAGTGATATTGCCGAGATACGAGTCATTGATGATGTCGAGCTGGACCAGATGGTGGAGGTCAGTGGATATGCGTCCGGTATAGGGAAAATCTATGCCACCCGTGTTGAGTTGAAGCGTGCTGAGTACACGGAGGGTGAAGAAATTGAACTGAAAGGTATAGTCTCAGCGCTCAATGACAGTACATTTGTGATTGGTTTAATGACCATTGATTACACGTCTGCACAGTTTGAAGATTTTGATACCATGGTTCTTGCGAACGGTATGTATGTAGAAGTAAAGAGTACCGAGGGTATTAATGTTGATAATCAACTCGTGGCGAGCAAGATTGAACTAGAAAGTGACAAAGGGAAAGGCGAAAAGCGGGAAGACGGTAAAGAGATGGAGATAGAAGGCGTGGTGACCGCTAGCGTTGCTACTGATCGCACATCGGTTGAAATAAATGGACAAACGGTTGTATTGAATATGAATACAGAATATGAATACGGCTCTATCGATGGCGTTATTGTTGGCGCAAAAGTAGAAGTTGAAGGTGAGTTTGATAGCGATGACCGCTTTGTAGCGGATAAAATTAAATTTCGTCAGAAAGCGGAAATAAAAATGGAAGGGTTTATTGAGTCCGTTGATTCCGATGCGGGAACTGTGCTGGTATTTGGGCAGACTATTAAAGTGAATAACCTGACATTTATGGAAGATGACAAAAATGAACATGATGTGGAATCGATTAAATACTTCAATCTTGATCATATCGCCGTGGGTGATTTCGTAGAAATAAAAGCTTATTTAGAGAGTAACGGCGAAATGCTTGCGGCCAAGTTTAAGCGTGAAGATGCAGAAGATGATGGACAAGTGAAGCTTGAAGGAAATATAGACTCTGTTTCAGAAAATGGGCAGCTAACAGTTGCAGGTATCACGGTCGATGTGAGTGCTCTTAACTCTAGCAGTCAGTTTGTAGAAGGAGTGAAGGTTGAAATAAAGGGTTTCTTCAGTGATGGCGTATTTAGCGCATCAAAAATTTCGCTTGAAGATTAGATGTAATGAATAACAAATAAAAGGAGATCATCGAAAGACTATCTCCTTTTATTTTGAATGCTTGGTAAAACTATATGGGTACTGAAGATAGCAAGAAAATATTAACCTCGGCTATATATCGGCTTTGTCGCTCTATAGCACGTATTTTGTTGCGCAATGGTATTCCGTTCTCGGGTTTTAGTGATATTGCGAAAAAAGCTTATGTCGATGTCGCACTAAGTGAATTTGGGGTTGAAGGTAAAAAAAAGGTTTCGGATTCTCGAGTTTCCACCATAACGGGGCTTACACGAAAAGACGTTCGGCGTGTGAAGCTACTTGATATTCGTTCAGATTCGCGCTTAGAAGAACATTACAATAGAGCTGCGCGCGTTATTTTTGGATGGATACATGATGCGACATATCGAGCTGAAAAGGGAAAACCTTTACGTTTACCTTTTGAAGGCGTGAGTCCTTCATTTTCCGAGCTGGTCAAACAATATAGTGGAGATGTTCCACCGAGAGCTATTTTGGACGAATTAGAACAAGTTGGGGTTGTGAGTATGCTCACAGACAATAGTGTTGAATTATTAAAACTTGGGTATATCCCTAGTGCGAGCGAGGCGCAAAAATTAAAGCTGCTTGGACGCGATGTTGCGGGCTTAATTGACACCATTGATCATAATATTTATTCGAAAAACACTGCTTTTTTTCAGCGCAAGGTTTGCTACAACGATTTACCAGAGAGTGCACGTATTGAAGTTCGCGAATTATTGGAAGAGAAAGGCCAGGCGTTACTTATTCGGTTTGATGAGCTTATGTCGAAACACGACGCTGGCTCAAATCCCAAAAATAAAAACTTGAATAACAAAGCGGCTGGAATTGGCATTTATTATTTTGAAGATAACGGCCCTGAGGAGTAAAAATGCTGAAACAAGGGAAAAAAATTATCGCGCTGATCTTGGTTGCCTTTCTGCTACTGAGTTGTAGTGAAGGTGGAGGAATTACGGGGACTGGTTTTGATGATCAAACGGTCGGTGTGATAACCGGATTCGGAAGTGTGTTCGTTAATGGTATTAAATTTGAAACCACGAATAGTAAGGTAACGTTAGATGGTGTTGAAGGGATTGAGTCGCAATTAAAATTGGGCATGGTAGTGAATATATTGGGTACTATCAATGCGGACGGTATAACAGGTATAGCGGGACATATTATTTTTTCGACTGATGTTGAAGGGATAGTATTGGCGAACAATGTTGCGACCAGTGCTAGCCTAAATATTTTGGGGCAAACTATCCATGTAGGAGCAGAAACTCAATTTGAAAGTAGGGTAGCCTCTGTTACGCGTGTAGAACAAGTTCAAGCCGGCAATATTGTCGCGGTGAGTGGGTTCAGTTCGGGTGATGGAAATATTAACGCAACATGGATTGAAGTGAAATCGGCTGCATATAATGCAGCGGATGAAGTTGCAATTACCGGTATTATTAAAGAGGCTACTAGTAGTACATTTAAAATCGGTGAATTATGGGTTAGATATGATAATGCAACACTTTCTGGTATTCCAAATAATACAATCGTTAATGGATTATTTGTAGAGGTGAAGAGCAAGCAAGGGTTTAATGCAGAGAATGAATTATTGGCAACTGAAGTGAAGCTTGAAGGTGATGGAACAAAAAAATATATAATAGATGAAGGTCAAAAAATAAAGTTAGAAGGATTTGTCAGTGATTATTCTTCAACGACAGAGTCATTCATGCTTAATGGTCAAAAAATTCAACTTACCACGACTACCGAATTTGAGCCTGATACTGTCGCCTTGCAAAACGGAATGAAAATTGTTGCTGATGGTACGCTGGGATCAGATGGTGTGATGAATGCAAAAAAAATAGAAATTCGTATCGAGTCAAATACTAAAATATCGGCGTATATTGAATCAGTCGATACCAGTAGCAATACGTTTATGGTATTAGGTTCTCTGGTAACAATAATACCTACAACAACATTTAGCGATGAAGAGGATGATGATCATGCTCCTATTAGACAAATGAACCTAGGTGAGTTAGCAGTCGATGACTTTGTAGAACTGAGCGTGTTTTATGCTTCATCAGTTGCTGGCTTTGTTGCTACTCGTGTTGAGCGAGATGACCCTGAAGATGGTGCTTTAATTGTGAGCGTCGAGGGTGATGTCAGTAACATTATAATAGCAAACATGGAAATAGAAGTTTCAGGAATACCGATCGATATTTCCCAACTTAGTGAATTTAAGCCTCAGCTTGGCGATAGAGTTGAAATAGAAGGTGTGTATAATAACCAAGTTATTATTGCCAATGCTGAATCAGAAATCGAATAAGCCTAGTTTGTTTTATATAAATTCCATTTATTTGAAAATTATGCAGGTGTTAAATTCCGTAAATATCCCCAACCACACTTATCCGTGGTTTTTAGAAAATAGCAATATATACCCGTAGCGATTATCTCAAACGCCACGGGTATAGATATTCTTTCCTTATTCAATCCGATGTCTAAACATTTATAAATCCCATTGTTTTGCCGATATTTATAGAGCAACGATAATTGCTCTGTTTTCAGAGTAGTGCAATAAATGTTTCAGACTATATTAATACGTAAATTTACTTAGATATGTGTTATTGGCGTTAAATTTATCATGCTTTGGGTGTCTGTTAATAATGCAGTTAATCGTTAAAATACAAACTAAAAACACAAGGCAGTACTGTTATGGGTAATTCAGGGGTTGGGAAAGGTTCTTGTGAAGGGGATTTGAAAAAAATAAAAATGGAGGAGGTGATTCGACGCTTAGAGTCCTGTTTTATTCGTGATATCAATGGGGTCGACGATTGTTTATTCGATGAGATAGTGAACGAGGCGGTTTCACTGACGGAGAGCACACTTGGCATATTGTTTGAAGTGTGTAATACCGAGGCCGGTATTTCTTTGCTGCGTGTTGTTTCCGTTACCCCTCGTGGATCAGTGAGCGATTTATACCAGAAACCCGATTCGCTGAAAGATGCGTTCTATAATCAGCCTTCATTCTTTCAACAAGTGGTTTTAAGCGGCGAAGCCGTGATTGCCAATAACTCCCAGAGCGACTCTCGCAACGGAGAGTATAGTGTCGGCCATCCAGAGGTAAGCACATTTTTGGGAATACCTTTCTATTTTGGTGGCAAGATGATGGGTGTGTTAGCCTTGATCAATCGTCATCAGGGATATGATGATTCTCTCATCGAATTTATAAAACCATTATCCTGCTCATGTGCCCATGTTCTATTTGCGATGCATAACAACAAGCACCGAATGGAAGCGGAAACGATGCTTAAAGATAGTCTTTCAAGTATTAGTGCTATTGTTGATACGGTGGTAGATGGCATTATGACGATTGATGATCAGGGTATTATTGATTCCTTCAATCCTGCAGCAGAGCGAATTTTTGGCTACGTTTCAAGTGAGGTTATTGGGCGCAATGTTAATCTTTTGATGCCCGGCCATTATCGGGATGAACACGATAGTTACCTCAGTAACTACATCGCAACGGGTGAGCGCAAAGTGATTGGTATCGGGCGTGAAGTGCTTGGCATTCGTCGAGATGGCACTACTTTTCCGTTAGAACTCTCAGTCAGCCAGATGATGAAAGATAAGCGGCGCATGTTCACGGGCATAGTGCGAGATATAACCGAGCGAAAGAAAAGTGAAAGTGCGCTGCGTGATAATATGGCGCGCATTAGTGCGATAGTGGATACCGTTGTCGATGGGATTATCATGATTGATGATATTGGTTTAATTGAGTCGTTTAACCCTGCGGCTGAGTGTATATTTGGTTACTGCTCGGATGAGGTGATCGGGCATAATATCAGTATGTTAATGCCCGAACCCTATCATGAAGCACACGATAGTTATCTTGAACATTTTCGTCAGACGGGTGAAAAACGCGTCATCGGTATTGGGCGTGAAGTAGAAGGGCGGCGTAAAGATGGCAGCACCTTTCCTCTCGAGCTTTCGGTCAGCGAGATGAAGCTTGGAGAGCAGAAAAAATTTACGGGGATTGTACGCGATGTGACGGCCCGTAAGAAGTCTGAGGACGAACTACGAGACAGCGCTGCACGCATTGCGGCAATTGTTGATACGGTAATCGATGGCATAATTATCATTAATGATTACGGAATTATTGAGACTATTAATCCGGCCGCAGAGTCAATTTTTGGGCATGAGAGTAGTCAAATCGTTGGACATAATGTCAGTCTACTTATGCCGGATCCTTTTCAAGAAGAACATGATAATTATCTAGAAAATTTTCGACGCACTGGAGTTCGTAAAGTCATCGGTGTTGGGCGTGAGGTAGTTGGGCTACGTAAGGATGGAAGCACTTTTCCGCTAGAGCTATCAGTGAGCGAGATGAAGCTGGGAGGTCGTCGTATGTTTACGGGTATTGTACGTGATATTACCGAAAGAAAAAATATTGATATCCTGAAAAATGAGTTTATTTCTACCGTTAGTCATGAATTACGTACGCCACTCACTTCTATTAGAGGTTCTTTAGGTCTGGTGACCGGTGGTGCACTGGGTGAACTTCCGGAGAAAGCGATGCAGATGATAAGCATTGCAGAAAATAACTCAGAGCGCTTAGTCTCACTTATTAACGACATCCTTGATATTGAAAAAATTGCGGCAGGTAAGATGAGTTTTGACTTAATCATTCAACCATTGATGCCGATTATTGAAAAGGCGGTGGTGGCTAATGAAGCATACGGTACTCAATATGGTGTTCGTTTTCGGGTGTGCGAAACAACGGATGATATCTATGTAAATGTAGATGAAAATAGACTATTACAAGTATTGTCGAATTTTTTGTCGAATGCAGCTAAATTTTCTAGCGCAGGGAATGATGTCGAAATATCGGCGTCTATTGATGGGAACTTAGTCCGAGTTTCGGTTCAAGATCATGGCGAGGGAATTCCGCCGGAATTTCATGATCGATTATTTCAAAAGTTTTCCCAGGTCGATTCCAGCGACAATCGCAAGAAACCAGGAACCGGACTTGGGCTGGCAATTAGTAAGGAAATTGTTGAGCGGATGTTTGGTCAGATAGGCTTTTCCAGTGAGCAAGGAAAGGGCTCAGTTTTCTACTTCTGCATCCCAGAGTATAACAAAGGAAGAGCAAACAACTCTTTACACGATACTATTCAACCGGATGTTTCAGCGCTACAGCGTGTTCAAAAATCTAAGCTCAGTGCGCGGGTACGACCGCTGATTCTGCATATTGAAAATGATACAGATTTAATTCGTGTCGTTTCCGAAGTGTGTAGAGAGATTGCCGATCTTGATTCTGCAGAGACTTTGCAGGAGGCGCGTAAGCGTTTGTCGAAACAGACCTATGACTTAATTGTACTCGATTTGGGCTTGCCCGATGGTTGGGGTTTAGAACTCATTTCGTTATTAAAAGAACCGAAACCACAAATAATTGCGCTTACTGCGCATAATATTTCGAGTGAAATGAAATCTCAACTTAGCTCGGTGTTGCTCAAGTCCCAGACCTCAAATGAACAACTTTTAAAAGCTATTTGCCAAGCATTAAGTCTCGCGGCATGAGAGGGTTTTTTTGTTACCGGTTTGCGGTGTTTTTCTGTAAAAAATATTAAGACCTGATTTATTAATAATCGCTACACGATATAAAATATTTTTTACTCTCTTTTTTCATGAGTCTCAATAGGATTTAATGTAAGCGTTGGATCAAAGCTCTCATAATAATTTTTCTATTTGACGAATAATCTGTGCGTCTTCCGGTTTTATTCGACTTTGAAAGCTGCCTATAAGCTTGCCTTCTCGGCTGATGAGATATTTATGAAAATTCCATTGTGGATATTCACCCGCTATGGAGGCGAGTGTTGAGTAGAGGGGGTCAGTCGTTCCTTGTGCGACATTGGTTTTTTCAAACATTGGAAACTTTACTTTGAACGTGCGTTCGCAAAATGCCGCGATTTCATGTTCAGATCCGGGATCTTGTTCACCGAAATCATTGGAAGGAAAGCCCAGTACAACTAAGCCTTTTTTGTTATAGCGTTGATATAGATTTTCGAGTCCCTTGTATTGCTTGGTGAACCCACAAAAACTTGCTGTGTTGACGATAAGTATGACCTTGTTTCGGTATTCGTCACACAAATTGACTGGTTGGTCGCTAGCGAGTCTGTTTTTGGTAACGTTCAAAATTTGTGTGCAATTACTGGCGGAGCTAATGCTGGGAACGACAAGTAATAGAAGGCATATCAGCTGGGCAAATATAGCCAATCTGTTTGCCTTAATAAAATTGTGCATTTGTTAACTCCTTAATTTTAATTCAGATTGCATTCAATGGGCCAAAATTTAGTGTATAGCTTTGTAATATTTTTTTCTTTTTTTCCGCAGACAATTTTTTTTGATCGAACCCTTCCAATTCAGTCAATATTCGTGCTGCAGCACCCTGAAGATGTTTTAGTTTGTGACAACGCGTTTCTAACCATTCTTGTCGTTCTAGCTCCTGTCGCTTGGGGAAAATGGCTTCTGATGCAGACGCCAATACTCTGTAACATGCCAGAAGTCTATCACTTGAATTGCTGTATGATGATTTAGAAATGTCCAGTTATCCTGAGCAGCATCAGCAACACCAATATATAGCGCCTTTGGATAATGCTTTTTAGTCTCTTTGATCTCCCGCTCAAGCCGTAATATAAAGTCTGCCTTCCCATATTCTGGTGGTGCCGCGACATGAGTTGTATGTAAGCGTTCTCCTTCTTGGTCGTAAAGGGCGACTGTTTCGATTCCACCGTGCGGTGTTTGATATCTTTTGGGAAGCTGTCCTTTGCTTGTTAGTTTGGTATTTCCGATTTTAATTGGGCTTCCATCCGTGTCAAATCGCTTGAGCAACTCCTGGGTCGCGATCTGCCCAGGAGTTGAGCGCTTCTTGAATAATTTCCTTGTTATCTAACAGTTTTATTCTACGGCCTACGCCGCACACCTCCATTACAGCATATTCTTTCTTTAATTCACAAGACTCTCATAAATATATAACAAAAATAGATACTTAAAATATTAAACGTCTTAAACAAAAAAATGGGTGGCTATTGTCGGCCCTCTCGGAATTATTTTTCACCATGTAGCATAAGTACTCACTTTTCAAAAGCTTACAATATGCTCACTCACATCAAAAATAATATAGCCAGCTATAGCTGCAAAGGTCTTGCTGTGTAGTCTATTGACAGATATATCTCCAGCTATTACTGTGATCTGTCTCGGTTTTCGTGATTGACCTTGGTTTTTTAAAAAATAAAAATAATAATATGCGTGTGCTTGCTATTACTTTTCTTGCGGGTGTTTTATTTTGTCAGCAGTTGGCCTTCCTGCCGAACTCTGCGTGGTGTTGGCTGTTATTCATTACCTTTCCATTATGTTTTCTGCGTTCAGTATTTGTGATCATACCTTGTGGTTTGCTCTCGGGGTTTTTATGGGCTGTACTGCAAGGGGTTATAGTACTGGGTAGTGAGCTTCCTGAAGAATACGAAAGTCAAGACTTGACGGTAGTGGGCGTGGTCAGTTCGTTGCCAGAACGGGATGAAAACAGGCAACGTTTTGCAATGGATGTCAGTGAATTGATTTACGCAGAACAATCAATCACCGGGCCTAAAAAAATTAGACTTAATTGGTATCGGTCGGATGCTGAGGTTTTACCGGGGGATACTTGGCGCTTACTCGTTCGTTTAAAGCGACCACATGGTTTTATGAATCCTGGTGGTTTTGATTACGAGGCTTGGTTGTTTCAACATCGCATTCGCGCAACAGGCTATGTTCGTTTTGCGGATGAAAATGTTCTCGTTGCAAGACCTGCTTCAAGCGTTAGTTTTGACCGAGTGCGTTATGCCATTAAAAAAAATCTCAATACTCTGTTAGCCGACAGTAAACTCGCCGGAGTGATACATGCTTTAACGATTGGCGATAAAAGCCAAATTAATGCGGATCAATGGGAGGTATTTAGGCGTACCGGAACCAATCATTTGGTCGCAATATCGGGTTTGCATATTGCTTTGGTTGCGGGGTTTTCTTTTTTTTTATGGCGATACTTATGGGGTAGCAGTGTTTGCTTATCGCGAATTATGCCGGCGCAAAAATCTGCGAGCCTCTTTGCATTGTTGATGGCCTTTTGTTACGCGGGGCTGGCGGGTTTTGCTATTCCAACCCAACGGGCTTTAGTGATGATTGCGGTTATTTTGGGAGCTGTGTTTTTCAATCGTCGTTTTTTATTGAGCCAAGTGCTGGCCATTGCATTGTTAGCCGTGTTGTTGTTTGATCCGTTATCCGTGTTATCGGGCGGGTTTTGGCTCTCTTTTTTTGCAGTGGCGATGATATTCTATGTGTTATCTGCTCGATTAGGGCGATTGACTTATTGGCGGAGCTGGTTTTTGGTTCAGCTCGCTATTACGATAATGTTGATGCCGCTATTACTGCTGTTTTTTCAGCAATTTTCTATGATTTCACCCATCGCTAATTTTATCGCGATTCCATGGCTTAGTTTTGTGGTGGTGCCGCTCAGTTTGTTCGGGGCCGTTATTTCCTTGTTTTCACTCGACATTGCCAAACCTTTTCTGGTTTTCGCTGATATAAATATGAAGGGGCTTTGGGGAATATTGGAATGGTTGTCTACGCGTCCGCTGCATAGTTGGGTACAGCATACACCTCCTCTGTGGACGGTTATCATCGCATTTGTCGGTATAGCTTGCTTGTTTGCACCACGTGGTTTTCCTGGCCGCTGGTTGGCGACTCTTTGGTTGATTCCTTTGTTCTTGGCCAAGCCAGAGTCCCCTCAGTGGGGTGAAATGGGTTTTACCTTGCTTGATGTGGGTCAAGGTCTTGCTGTAATTGTGCGCACCCAAAACCATACCTTGGTATACGATACTGGGCCTAAATTCAGTGCGCATTTTAATACCGGTGAAGCGGTGGTCATTCCTTATTTGCGATATTTGGGAATACCGAAGATTAATACCCTGATGGTAAGTCATGGGGACTCTGATCATCGGGGAGGTGTAACATCAATCCTCAATCAATTACTCGTTGATCAATTTCTAACGGCTGATTTGTCGCGCTTTCCTCAACACCAGGCACAGCCTTGTCGTGCAGGACAGTCTTGGGATTGGGACGGGGTTTCGTTTACGGTGTTAAACCCGGAAGAGAATCGGACTGATCAATCTGCAAACGATATTTCATGTGTGTTAAGAGTCGCGACCCGTTCTATGAGCCTATTGTTGACTGGAGATATCGAAATTAACAGCGAACAACAATTGCTGGAAAACTACCCTGGCCTGATTGCTGCGGATGTTTTGGTCGTTCCCCATCATGGGAGTAAAACCTCATCATCTATTGAGTTTATTGATGCAGTGTCGCCAGCTATAGCCTTATATTCCTTAGGTTATAAAAATCGTTATGGGTTTCCGGCTGCCGAGGTAAAAACGCGGTATAAAGCGCGAAATATTACGACTTATGAAACCGCAAAACATGGTGCAATTGTTCTAAAATGGGATGTTTCAAGTGGGTATCGTGTACAACTGACACGAGCATATGAAAAAAAGTATTGGCATGCGTTATAATGCCTCGTTTTATTAGGTTTAGCTGAGAAGGTTGCGGAATGTTTGATTTGATTACGTCGGGTGGCTGGTTAATGCTGCCGATTATTATTTGCTCAGTTATTGCGATGGCGGTGATTGGTGAACGGCTATGGGCTTTGCGCACCCAACGTGTTGCGCCAAAACATTTGGTGGCGCAAATTTTTCATCTGCACAAGCAAAATCGCTTAGACAATAACGCGTTGAATGCTTTACGTAGCAGCTCACATCTGGGGCGTATTCTCGCATCGGGACTGGATAATGTGCATTATGAACGCGATGTGATGAAGGAATCCATTGAAGAGACGGGTCGCCATGTTGTTCACGAATTGGAACGTTATCTCAATATGCTGGGCACGATTGCTTCAATAACCCCGCTATTGGGTTTATTGGGTACCGTGGTTGGAATGATTAAAGTATTTACGGTTATTACGGTGCAAGGTGTGGGCAATCCAAATGTACTGGCAGGTGGAATATCTGAGGCCTTATTGACAACGGCAGCGGGCTTAACAGTGGCAATTCCCAGTGTGATGTGTCACCGATATTTTCGACGAAAAATAGATGATCTGGTAGTCATGATGGAGCAAGAGGCTATTAAGCTGGTAGAGATTATCCACGGACAACGTGGTGAAAGTGCGATTGCGAGTGTTGATGAATCATGAAATTTCGCACCAAAAAAATTGAACAAGCTGATGTCAATATTACGCCGTTAATTGATATCGTTTTTATTCTGTTAATATTTTTTATGGTGTCGACTACATTTAAACAAGAGTTTGAAGTAGGGCTAGAGTTGCCAGAGGCAAGATCAGATAGTACGATTCAAGATAAATCGATCGAGATCACCATTAATTCAAATGGTGAGTTTTTTGTGAATCGTAAACAACTGGTTAATACACAGGTGGTCACTATAAAACGCGCACTCGAAAAAATCGCAGGTGATACGCGAGATTTTCCAATCATTATTAGCGCTGATTCCAGCGCAACACATCAGTCAGTAATAACCGCAATGGATGCCGCGAGACAGTTGGGTTTTTCTAAATTGAATTTCTCAACACAACAAACTTCAGATCAATAGATTATTCGAAGTTCCGCTAATAGACCGAACCCTTAGGAAATATCAAGATTCTATGTCAAAAAAAACACTGGATTTAAATAATGGTTTTTCAGTTTATCGCCATTTATTGTCTTATGTGAAACCTTATTGGCTTGCTTTTGTATTTGCCATTATAGGTATGGTGATTGTTGCTGCTACTGAGCCTGCTTTTGCCGCGTTGATGAAACCTTTGCTTGATGGAACCTTTGTGGAGCAAGATCCCTATTGGATTCAAGTTATACCTTTTTTAATTATTGGTGTATTTGTTGTTCGTGGGATAGGTAGTTTTTTTGTCAATTATTGTATGTCATGGGTGAGTCGTCATGTGATCAAAGATCTTCGTAACGAGATGTTTGAGCAGTTCCTCAATTTGCCTGCTCGATTTTATGATAAAAACGCATCCGGGAAACTTATTTCAAAACTCATTTTTGATGTTGAGCAAATCGCCAATGCATCGAGCAAAGTATTAACCTTGTTGATACAAGACTCATTAACTTTATTGGGTCTATTAGCGTGGATGTTTTATTTAAATTGGCAGTTGTCATTATTATTTTTAATCCTTGGCCCAATAATGGGTGTGTTAATTGTGGTGGTGAATAAGCGCTTGCGAATAATCAGCAAGCGTATTCAAAACTCTATGGGAGATGTTACCCATGTTGCACAAGAGACCATCGAAGCGCATAGAGTGATTAAAATATTTGGTGGCCAAGATAACGAATCGAAAAATTTCATGCGGGCGAACGAAAACAATCGACGTCAACATATGAAGGTTGTGGTCACTAATTCTATTAGCGTACCGGTTGTTCAATTACTCGCTGCCATTTTATTAGGAGTGATTGTTTTTCTAGCTACTCGTCCTGAGTTTAGAGATACCATAACAGTTGGAAGCTTCATGTCATTAATTACTGCGATGCTGCTCTTATTACCCCCGTTAAAACGCATTATGAATGTCAATGCTGATTTACAACGTGGAATTGTTGCATCACAAAGTGTGTTTGGTTTTATTGCCGAAAGTAAAGAACTTGATAACGGCACTGAGTCATTGCTGAATGTCAGGGGTGGCGTGCGTTACGAAGATGTCAGCTTCAAATATGATGATGAAAAAGGTGAGGTACTGACTCATGTAAGTTTTGAAATTGGTGCTGGCCAGAGCATTGCATTTGTGGGTCGGTCCGGTAGTGGGAAGTCAACAATAGCCAGTTTATTACCGCGTTTTTATAACATCGAACAGGGTTCTATTTCCATTGATGGGCAGGATGTTAAACAGATTAAGTTACGTGACTTAAGGCATTCCATTGCATTAGTGAGTCAGGATATTAGACTTTTTAATGATACTATTTTACATAATATTGCTTATGGAAATGCCAGTGAAGTCGATGAAAAAGCGGTTATTCAAGCCGCAAAAATGGCCTTTGCGTGGGAGTTTATTCAGGACTTGCCACAGGGTTTGCAAACGGTTGTCGGCGAGCATGGCGTATTGCTTTCTGGTGGACAGAGGCAACGCATTGCTATCGCACGAGCCATTTTGAAAAATGCACCTATCTTAATTTTAGATGAAGCGACCTCCGCACTGGATTCTGAGTCAGAACGTTTTATTCAAGCGGCACTCGCTGATTTAATGAAAAATAGAACGACCTTAGTTATTGCGCATCGTTTATCGACGATTGAAAATGTCGATAAAATTGTAGTGCTTGATCAAGGTCGAATTATTGAAGTGGGTTCGCATAAGGAACTTATGGCAAAGGGAAAATATTATGCGGCCCTCTACCATATGCAATTTAATGCAGAAGAGGCCAAGGCGCGCGGTGATTGAGATTTCGATTTTATCCTTTGGTGGGCTTATTATAAACTATTAAACCTTCCAAGATTATTAGACCTCTACATTTCCAAGTGGCCGAGTCGATTGGTCATTGCTGAAGAGGAGAATTTCCGTTGCTAGTGCCGATGGTGACAAGCTTTCACCACGGCCTCAGTAAGCTTGTTGTTACTTATCATAGACGACGTATCGATTCCCTTAGTCGTTATCCCAGGAATTTTAATTTCATCTATTGCAACCACTATTCTTCTGAAAGACAATAATCACGAGAAGGTATGCTCGTAGCAAAAAATTTCTGTCGATACTGTCTAATAAAAATTAGCGGAAAGGAGTACTTGGAATGGTAAAGGTTGATTTTCCGGTTGTATCAGTATCGGGGTGAATACTGGATAGTTGAGTTAGACCTGATAGTTCAGTAATACGCCAGTCAGTAGGTTCCAAGTCAGTTGAATTAAGTGATGCAACGCCAAACATGTTTTCCTCAAATAATTTTTCTACAAAAGCATTACAATCATTATTGGGAATAGTTGAGCTATCGTACAGGTTGATGTGAAGTAATCCACACCGAGTTCCCAGCCCTCCCATTCACCCAAATTATCATCGAGGATATTGTTACCATTATAATTACATATATTGCGTTCTAAACATTTGAGCTGAGTATAGTTTTCAAGTCCTTGAGGTGCGTCAACTTCGATGCGCGGGTAGTCTGCTACGTAGGTGGCATTATTGACTGATTTTCTGCGCCACTCTGTCACTTGAGGGGCGTAGGGGGTTGTTGTGTTTGTGATATCATAAAGTATGGGATTGAAGTAGGTGGTATCATTTATATCAAATTGATAACTACCAAGATCAAATTCATTGTTACTCGAATCAATAATACCATTATTGTCACTATCGTTTTTTATAGTCACTGCAAATTTGTTGAAATTTGCAGATGTTGCTCCTAAACCCGTTGCGTCCACAACGGCGATCACTGAAAACTCAGGTAGATCCAATCCTTCTGGTAAATTGAGAAAAGGCTGGCCGATAAATGTTATCAAGCTTTTTGCGCGATAAGTGGCGTTCGTTCCGCTCCCTGTTTGGTTTACATCGACTCGAAATCCAGATATACCGCCACTGTGCCCTGGTTGCATTTTTAAGTATATTTGGTTATCCGCAGAAGTGGCTGAGCGGGTGAAATCTATGCGTACTCCTGCGGGTGCGTCTGGGTTATCGACATCGGAGT
>JALUUH010000168.1 GCA_027021445.1 Gammaproteobacteria bacterium | reverse complement strand
TCAGAAGGAAATATTGAAAAAATTATTCAGGCTCAGGCAGAGTACGATTCAATAACTTCTGTAGCAGAGTAAAAGCGGCATCTAACAAAATGCTCCATTGGGCGGTGCAAAGCGTCACTTGTTTTGCATTCGCAAAAACGTGGCCCTTTACCCCGCCAATGAGCATGGCGTTAGCTGAATACAAAAAACTACTGACATAATGCTGTCAGTAGCGAACATGTACTATTGAAGAGCCTTAACTCTAGAAGCAGGAGACAAACAATGATCAAGTTAAATAGCTCATTCCCAGTTTTTATAGTAGAAGACATTACTGCTGCCAAAGCGTACTACCCTGAGAATTTTGGTTTCAATATAGTTTTTGAAAACGAATGGTATTTGCACTTAGTATCTGATACAGGCATCCAAATTGGATTTATGCTTCCAAATCAGCCTTCACAACCAAAAATATTTCATCCTTCATATGGTGGCTCAGGTGTAATTTTTAGCGTTGAAGTTAATGATGCAGATTCTGCATACAATAAGGCCAAAGAAAATAATTTAGATATTGTATTAGAAATTCGTTCGGAAGATTGGGGGCAACGTCATTTTAGCATCAAAGACCCAAATGGCATTTATCTTGATATAGTCCAAGCGATTGAGCCAACGGAAGAATACCAGGATGGCTATGATGCAAAATAGGAGTTTAATTGAGCTAAAAAACATAGGAAAGAAAATTTCAGCTAGGCTAAATGAAGTAGGTATCTTTTCAGAAGATGAGCTAAAGTTTTACGGTGCAGCTAAAGCTCATAAAATGATAAAAAACCAGTATCCTGATGAAGTATTACCTGTATGTTACTACCTATATTCTTTTGAAGGGGCCATTAAAAATATCCACTGGAATGATATCGGGGAACCCAGAAAGCGTGAGTTACAGCATGAAATCAGCTAACATATATGAGCCCTAACTCTGTCAATAGGCACTAGTCATTTATTTCAGCTCTTTTTAGAACTCAAATACAAGCCAATTTATAAAATCATTTACTTCGTCTGTCATCGTCGCTGCTCAATAAAATCACTTACAGCAAACACACACGAGGGCCTCTTATTCCCCCTGTGGCAGGCTTTCTCGCAAGAGAATTCAGTTAGCCCCAGGCTCAGCCAAGGTGTAAGCGACTTTTACAAATTGTATTAATGCACGCCAATGGGATGTCTCATCAAAAGATCTGGCTTGGATGTTTTTGATGTATAAAATGCAACGTCCTAGTTTATGCGCAAAAACAGAAAGCACCTTGGCTTTGCCTATATGGATATAGGTACCAAAAGTAGGCACTCTTAGGCGAGGGGCGTGAGCAGGGCGAATATTTACTCCTGCAATATTTGCATTCCCCATATCCATGTGGGTTACGCGGAAGCTTTGCTCATTCGTTTCTGTAGATTTAAAAGATATTTTTTAGCGTTATCATTGCCCCGTAAATGCAGCATGGAAGCCTCTGAAAATGCCCACTTCAAGTGTGCATTACCCATTTTATTTCCTTGTGCACCGTAACTTTTTCCAGCAGACTCTGCCTTGCATTTTACGAGTCTGGAATAGGATGCAAAGTTTTGTACGCTTTCGAAATGATCAATATTTCCTACTTCATAAAATATGGTCAGTGATAAAATAGAACCAATACCATGTACTGTTTTCAGTAACTTTAAATGCACTGGATTATGCTGCTTGGCTTGTTGCCCAATGAACCATTCTACTTTACTGAGTTCTTTGGTATACGCATCCAGGATGGCCATATCCAGGTCAACATTGCGTTGTACAACAGCGTCGATTTAAGCCGCTCACGCGCACAGATGTTCTTTACGTTAAAGTACCTCCGGCAGAGCCGGGGTTTACCCAAATTTAATTAACCTTGTTGGGTGAAAGGTCATACTGACTTATTGTGTTGGATACATGTGCTTTTAAGTTGGCACCATGCCGGACTATTTTTGTACGCCGAGGGACTATGCTTCTGATTAATATTAGCTAATATTCCAGTTAACTCAATAAGTTACATTTATTTTAGGCTAAATGCGCTGCTTAAAGGGTTGTTTAAAGCCCGTCTCCACTTTAAAATATATTGGCTTTAATTTTAAAGTGTGCTGTATGCTTTAAAATCCAACCCCAAAAAAGGAATAATTGTGGACAAGTCGATATTTAGCCCAGACTCTCCTGGATATTTGATGCCAATCGAAGTAAACGATGAGGCTGATTGGTCATTTATTCCTCATCCCTTACCAACTGAGTTTAAATTAGAGTCTGGAAGTTGGCCTTTACTATTAAAGGCAAAGGAAGAGTTGGCACGCCTTGACGGTGTTGGCCGTCACTTACCAAACCAAGAGTTGCTTCTTAGGCCATTACAACAGCGCGAGGCATTGACCTCTTCTAGTTTGGAGGGCACTTATGCTTCTCCAGAACAATTACTTCTTTATGGAATTGATCCACGTGAACCATCATCTGAGAAAGATCCGGTTAATGCATGGCGTGAAGTTTTTAATTATGGTCAAGCCCTAACCCAAGGACGACAGCAACTTGATGAAGGATACCCACTTTCATTAGCTTTAGTTCGTCAGCTTCATCAATCATTATTAGGCGGTGTTCGAGGAGCAGATCGGACTCCTGGTGAATTTCGAAAAACACAAGTCCATATAGGATCAACTCGTCGATTTATTCCACCACCTCCGCTGGAAGTTCAACATTGTTTAGGCGAACTTGATGAGCAATTCGGAAACTCGTCTGATATTGATCCACTTGTGCGCTGTTTTATGCTTCATTATCAATTTGAAACTATCCATCCGTTCAATGATGGTAATGGGCGCGTAGGCCGATTATTGTTATCGCTTATGATTTATAAATGGTGTGGATTACATAGCCCGTGGCTTTATCTGAGTGCTTTCTTTGAGCGCTATAAAGATGAATATATTGATAATCTATTTAATGTAAGTGCTAAAAATAGATGGCCAACTTGGATTGATTTCTGTTTGCGGGCTACTATTGTACAATCTATAGATTCAATACGCCGCATAGACCGTTTAGTTGAGATAAGGCATGATTATCATAACCGCGCAGTGAATTTAAGTGGCGCATCAAGACTCCACTCAATAATTGAAAATCTTTTTGCGCAACCATTAGTAGTTGTGTCGCGGTTGGCTCGTACTTACAGTGTTACCTATCCCACTGCTAGTGCTGATACACAAAGGTTAGTTAAGGTAGGTATATTGAGAGAATTACCAGATACATATCCGAAGACGTATTATGCGCCAGAAGTAATGCGTGTTGCATACAAGGGTGTGGATGATCCTGAGGCTAAAAGCGAAAATGCAGAGCTTACTACTAGTTAACAATAATAAGGGTTTTAGTAGATGACGGAATGTAGAGCTGGTGTATAACAAATCGTTAGCCAAGGAAAAACAGTATGGGTGATATAACTAATAAATTCGACATTTCCGGCAAAGATGATGGGAAACATCGATTGGTTTGCCAGGAATGCGGTAGGGAAACGTTGCACTCTATTATCTGCTCATACAACGAAAGTGGTAGCGAAGATTGCGGGGGTGGCAATTCCGTAGATTAGCATTGTAAAAATCAAACCATTAAGTGTCTTGATTGTGAATCAGTCTCGTTCCGCACCGTGTCTACATTCTCCGAAGACGTAGAATACGATCATGATGGCTCATATTGCCCAGAAACCATCAAATGCTATCCAGGACGCTCAGAGGGTTTAAAGTCAATTGAGTCTTATTTACTGCCCCATAAAATACAAAAAATATATAAAGAAACAATATTTTATCTTATTTGGGGAATCGCCTTTTTGTTTTTGATTGAAATGTTATGTGTTTTTTTTAATACTTAGATTTCACCAAGGGTGCATTCCAGGAATAGAAGAAAAGTACGTCATAAACGCTGCCATTGTAGTCTAAACACGCAATCCTAACGGGTGTTTATGCAACTGTAAGGGTTACTCGAGACTAATTCCGGAGAGTTCATCCAAATAAGCCGTAAATGTCACACCTTTTTCTTTGTAGTCTATTCTTACTAATAAGTATTTAAGTCTCTTAGCAAACCATAAGACAGTACTTCCATTTTTATCTTTTCCGCGTACTTTTTCAACTTCAAGTTTTCCAAATATGGTGTCTATTGTCTTTGTTCCTGCATATTCGACTTTATAAGTTTTGAGTCTTTTATTTTCCGCGAGCTGATAGCTGGTTTCGCGTTTTTTATTGCCGAGGTCGAGCATGATTGCTAGCTGATAAATATTTTGATCATAGGTATTCAAAGGAATTTCATATTCAATTGTTTCATCATTGCGCTGGCTGACAACGACTTGGCTTTCCCAGTGATATTGTTGCTTAACATTGAGTTTTTTTTCGTTTACAAAATGATAGCTTTCGGGTTTGATCACGCCATCTTTAAAATGAAAGATACTGGTTTGCACCACTCTAGGTTTGGCAAACCAAGATACAAATCCGGTAGATTTAGAGTCTGAAATGAACTGGTATCTGCCGTCACTGAGTTTTTCTAGTGAACGTATAGCCCTGCCAATCTTCATTGGGCCTACCTTGATTGAGTATTTAGCAATATAGTCGGGCGGTAGTTGTGCATTGGTGGCATTGGATGCGTTGAAAAAAGGCAAAAAAAGGAATAAAAAACCACCCATTTTGCAAAAACTTATTGGCCAATGCCCAGTTAATTTGGCGACACTTATCATCGCATAATATTTCCTAAAAACGGCCAACATTTTACACTCAGCCAAGCAAAGGTATAACCTAAAATTGCGCCAATCAACGCACCAACAAATACTTGGCTTGGGAAATGATTAGCTAAGTAAATACGCGATATGCCGACTAAAATTGAGAGTGAAATAAAAACAATTGTAAGCGGCCATCGTTGCAACACTACGGATAAAAAAGTAAAAACTGCGAAAAAATTAATCGCGTGATTTGATGGCATTCCCCCCGTGCTGAGCAAGCACGCTTTACTGATTCCTCCTGGTTTTCGCAGCAGCTGTGAGTATTCAAAACAAGGACGGGGATGTAAAAAAAAGTCTTTGAGCAAGCTACCTATAAAATCGGCTAATGCGGGTACTAATAAAATGAGCAGGCCAAGCATCCATCCCGGCTTGCCGTATTTTATTCCAAAATATAGAACCAGGATAGCCAATAGCGGAAATGAGAACGTATATTTTTCAGAAATCCAAATAAAAAAGGTATCAAACCAAGGATTAGCCCAGCCTTGATTAATCCAAATTAATAATTCAACATCCATTGACGTTGATTTGTATAGGTTTGATTAATGGAAGATTATCAAGAAATAATTGATGAGTGTTATTCATATACACACGCTGGTTAATAATCCACTCAATAGCCATTGGGTATATTTGATGTTCAATAATATGCACGCGTTTAGCAAGTTCTTCAGCGTTGTCATTTTCTATTACTTGAACGCGGCCTTGTAATAAAACGGGGCCTGAGTCCAGCTCAGGAGTAACAAAGTGAACACTCGCACCGTGAAAATCTTCACCCGCCTCGATAGCGCGTTGATGGGTGTTTAGCCCCTGATATTTAGGCAACAGCGAAGGATGAATATTGATGAGTTTTCCCATATAGGTGCGTACAAACTCAGCGCTAAGGATGCGCATAAAACCAGCGAGCACAATAAGGTCAGGAGTATAGCGATCAATAACTTTAGCCAAAGCCTTGTCGTAATCCTCGCGTGAACCATAGTTTTTATGGCTCATTGTTTGGGTTTCGATTTCCGCTCTCTGCGCACGCACTAAGCCGAAGGCATTTTCCTTATTGCTAATAACGCAAGCAATCTTGAGATTGAGCTTATGGTTTTGGGCCTGATCTATAATCGCTTGCAGATTAGAACCTTCTCCTGAAATAAGTACTACAATTGAAAAAGAGCTGGCTGACATGATGAACGTTTAAAATCTTATTTGATTGCAATGCGAGTTTCGGTGGCAGCATTTGCGATTTCGCCAATACGAAATGCTGCTTCACCTTCTTTATTTAATATTTCGACTGTCTGCGCTGCGAATTCGGGTGCAACACATAACACCATTCCAATGCCACAGTTGAAGGTTCTATACATTTCTTGCTGAGCTACATTACCATTTGTTTTAAGCCATTCAAAGATTGCAGGCCATTGCCATGAGGACTCATCAATGATGGCCGTCGTGTTTTCAGGTAATACGCGTGGCAGGTTTTCCAGCAAGCCGCCTCCGGTGATATGGGCCAGCGCTTTTACCTTGACTGATTTCATTAGATTTAGCAGCGGTTTTACATAGATACGCGTGGGTTCTAATAAATGCTCGCCTAATGCTCGGCCTTCAAGTGTTGTCGATAAATCTGCCTTGCAGTGTGCAATGATTTTTCGGATGAGGGAGTAGCCATTTGAATGTGGCCCGGATGAAGTCAGGCCAATCAGAATGTCGCCAATAGCAACTGTGGAGCCATCAATGATCTCATCTTTTTCGACAATGCCCACACAGAAGCCAGCAAGGT
Source organism: Gammaproteobacteria bacterium (assembly GCA_027021445.1). Classification (GTDB taxonomy): domain Bacteria; phylum Pseudomonadota; class Gammaproteobacteria; order S012-40; family S012-40; genus JALUUH01. The sequence continues at coordinate 20,628 of JALUUH010000168.1, read as the reverse complement.
CATACTCGCCGGATTGATACATGCCCGGCATTTCCGCTGTTTCGCCACCGGATAATGCCGCCCCTGAAAGCTCGCAGCCTTTGCCAATGCCTTTAATAACATCAACGGCTACAGCAGATTCTAGCGTACTTGTTGCATAATAATCTAAAAAAAACAAAGGCTCCGCACCTGTTACAATAATGTCGTTGACACACATCGCGACTAGGTCGATACCGATGGTGTCGTGTTTATTGATTTCCGTGGCTAACTTGAGCTTGGTGCCAACGCCGTCGGTTCCAGAAACCAAGACGGGTTTTTTATATCCAGTGGGGATTTCGAATAAAGCACCAAAGCCTCCAAGCCCCGATAAAACGCCAGGGCGCTGGGTGCGTTTTGCAATAGGTTTGATTTGCTCAATCAATTGCTTACCTGCGTCAATATTGACACCAGCATCGCGATAACTAAGTGAGGGTTCTTTCATAAATGAGCGCTCTTAAAGAAAATTAATATTTGAAATGACGAAGTTAGAGTATGTCTCAGTTCAATCGCTGTTGCAGGCTATTGCGTTTCTATTATTCAAACAGATCGACGTTTGGTCTGTTTATTGTTCACATCAACCCGCTAAGCGACACGTGCTGCTAAATAGGATTTATGTTTTTAAGCAACATAAATAGCCATGAAATACTTATCTCAACAGCTCCTTTAAGGAATTATCTGTTAATATAGTGTAAGAGTCTAATTGTTGCATGTAAACTAAGTGTTTCATGTTACGTTTCAATATCTTAACAACAGTTGTGTAAACCATGCGCATTATGTCACGTTTCAAACCCTTAAAAATCATTTCTATCAGTTTTTTTTCATTTTCTTTGGCCTGGCTACCCGCTGAGGCCTTTCAGGTAAAAAATTTATACGAAGTTAGAATGATTTCTGACAACCAACTGCGTGCTGAAAGACAGCGGCTAACGGAGGAGGCTTTTCGGGAGTTGCTGATCCGGATTACCGGGAAAACGGATATTGCCAAAACCCTTGAAGGCAAAGCACTGCTGGAAAAGGCTGCACAGTATGTAAACCAATTTCGCTATGAAAAAGAACAACTCGACCCATCACCCTCCGCATTTCAAACATCACTGCTGGCGTCATCAGCGTCTTCACAAACGGAGGGTATATTAGACGAAGAGCCCGCGCTGCCAACCGCTTTACCGGTCAGGTATCAAGATGTTTTAGTGGTCTTGTTCGATGAAAAAGCGGTTAAAGAAGCGTTATGGGAGAAAAGACTGCCTGTTTGGGGCAATACTCGACCAACTACCTTGGTTTGGTTGGGTTTTCAGGACGCGCAAGGGCGTTATTTATTGGATGCTTCTGAGGACACTGAAATATTAAGAAGCTTGAGAAAGTACGGCAAAAAACGCGGCTTGCCATTGGTTTTTCCATTGTTGGATCTTGAGGATCAAATCAATATTAATATTAATGATGTATGGGGTGATTTTCGCGAGCCTATTGTGAATGCCTCTATGCGCTATCAAACTGAAGCGGTTCTCGCTGCCAGGGTGTTTCTCGATTCATTTGGGGTATGGCAAGGCCGATGGTCTTTATACCAAGGCGATGAAGCGATGAGCTGGCGAACGAGAGGACACAGTATTGAGAGCTTAATCAGCGCGGGCTTATCTCAGTCGGCAGAAACACTGGCGTTAAAATATGCCAATATTTCTGCCGATGATGATGCGGTGACTGGAATAAAAGTTCAAATAACCGATGTTTCCACGCTACAAGATTTTGTGAAATTGGATAAATATTTATTGTCTCTTTCTACTGTCTCTGCAACCCATATTTCTGAGGTTCACGCCAATAGTGTTATTTTCGACATAGAGTTGCGAAGTGATTCCTCAGGATTTGAAAAAGCGGTATCACTGGGGAAAATGCTGATTAAAAATAATGAGGCCTTCTTTTCTCCTGTTGATGAGCAACTTAGTTTTCGTTTAATTCCATGACCCGAAGTGATTTGCCAAATATTATCAGCATGCTGAGGATAATGCTGGTTTTACCCGTTGTTTTATTGCTGTTATACGGTGATTACGGGGCCGCATTATTGTTATTTGCATTGGCTGGAGTGTCTGACGGGATTGACGGCTTTCTGGCGAAACATTATAGCTGGGAAAGTCGCTTAGGCTCTATATTAGACCCCATTGCCGATAAATTATTATTAGTTTGCTCATTTGTTGTATTGAGCTATACCGGCTTGCTTCCAGTTTGGCTGGTTATCGTGGTCTTACTCCGAGATTTCATCATTATGTTTGGCGCAGTGGCGTATTATCTATTTATCGGTAATTATGCAATGAAGCCCTCAATATCCAGCAAAATTAATACATTTATGGAAATCGTCTTAGTTTTGGTAGTGATTATTGCCCAACTTATTCAAATACCGGAGTCTATTCCCGAAGGCCTGGTTTTCATCACCGCAGCAACTATATTAGTGAGTGGCGTAGGCTATATCTTCGTTTGGGGAAGACGAGCAATTTTAACACTGCGGAAAAATAAACGATATGATTGAGTCTCAAAAGTGGTTACTTATGTTTCCAGTAATAGCAATGGGTATTTTATTTTATCTACTTGCTCCGGTACTAACTCCTTTTATGATAGCCGCTTTTTTTGCTTACCTAGGTGACCCCTTAACCGATAGACTGGAAAAGCACTTATCTCGAGGTTTTTCGGTATCTATTGTATTCTTGCTGATCAGTATCGCATTGCTCATTTTCCTGCTCGTGCTACTGCCTATTATAGAGCGTCAGCTCATCACTCTGATTGACAAACTACCTAATTACATTGATCAAATACAACATGTATTTATTCCTTGGCTGCTCTCCCTATTAGGACTGACCGGTATTTCATTGGATCTCGATCAATTACGAGCAAGTGTCGGTGAGCATTGGAAAAATGCCGGGAATATCGCGGCAAAAACATTTTCTACGATTTCTAAATCCGGTTTAGTACTCGCTGCCTGGCTGGCAAATTTACTCTTAATTCCTGTTATAACGTTTTATTTGCTGCGCGATTGGGATATTTTAGTAGCGCGTATCCATGAGCTTATTCCCCGCAGGTATGAGGCAACCATCAGCCGCCTAGCCAAAGACTCTGATAGTGTATTAAGCGCTTTTTTACGCGGTCAGCTACTTGTGATGATTGCTTTAGGTGTCTTGTATACTACGGGTCTCGCCTTAATTGGGTTGGATTTTGCGTTGCTTATCGGGGTCATTGCAGGCCTAGTTAGCTTTGTACCATATCTTGGAGTGATTGTAGGGCTGATCTTAGCAGGAGTGGCAGCAGTGCTGCAATTCCAAGAAGCTTTTGTATTGATCTATATTGCGCTGATATTTGGTGTGGGACAGGTGGTGGAAAGCTTTATTTTAACGCCGCTTTTAGTGGGTGATAAAATTGGATTACACCCCGTTGCCGTCATATTCGCAGTACTTGCAGGCGGTCAATTGTTTGGTTTTTTTGGAATCTTACTCGCGTTACCGGTTGCTGCAGTAATAATGGTTATATTAAGATATGCCCATGAGCGTTATGTCAACAGTCAACTTTATGTAAAAAAATAAGTCACCATAATAAATGAGATAATTATGATATCGACTCAAATTCCACTTAATATTCAACTACCGGACAGCGCCTCGTTCGATAATTTTATATTGGGAAAAAATGAGGAGTTATTTAATAAACTCAAACGATCGATAAATAATAGATCAAGTGAGGGTTCGCTGCTCTTTTGGGGTGGTCCAGGTGTCGGAAAAACACATTTACTTCAGGCCGCTTGTAAATCAGCAGGCGATCACGAATTTAGCTCAGCATACTTATCATTCAAGGATTTACTCAAAAAGCCTACTAACGAATTGGATAATCTTGAGAATTTAGATTTAATTTGCTTGGATGATGTGGATTTAGTTGCTGGAAAAAAAGACTGGGAGCAAGCCCTTTTTCATCTGTATAACAGGGCATTTGATTCTGGTGCGCAATTAGTTTTTGCTTCAAGCCAAGCTATTGCCAATTTGAATTTAATATTGTCAGATTTAAGCTCTCGATTAGCATGGGGATTTGTTTATCGTATACAGCCTTTGTCGGATGAGGAAAAAATTCAAGCAATGCAACTACGGTCTAGGCTTCGTGGCTTTATACTCACGGAAAAAGTGGGGCAATACTTATTGCGGCATTGTCCTCGTGATTCAGTAGCGCTTTTTAATCTACTGGATGAGTTAGATCGTGCATCGCTCGCTGCACAACGCGCTATAACCATTCCTTTTGTCAAAAACCTATTGGCGAGTAAAGAAAAGCAAGCCGAAGAAGCGCTATAAGACACGCTATATTTTCACCTTGATTTCTATGCTAACGCCCTTATCGAAGAATTTATTTTTTTGATGAATAATGAAAAATTAAACGCGATTCTTAAATCCGTTTCACGAAGTTTTTATTTATCCATGAGGATTTTGCCTCATTCAATGCGCCAGAGTATTTCTCTCGCCTATCTATTGGCACGCGCTGCGGATAGCATTGCAGATGAAAAACAGATGAGTCGAGAGCTGCGTGAATCATTATTACATCGATTTAGATGCTTAGTATTGATGAATTTTGATGATAAATCATATGGCCAGCTAAGAACATCACTCTCAACTCAGCTTGAGCATAATCATGAAATTGAATTAATTCATTCACTGAAAACTATTTTTCTATTAGTCGAATCATTACCACGCAATGACTACTTGGCCGTCATGCATGTCATCGATATATTAACACGCGGCATGCAATTAGATTTAGCTACGTTTTCTAGTTCGAGTGCAATTATTGCTTTGGATGATCAAAAGGCCCTGGAAACTTATACCTATTATGTTGCAGGCTGTGTCGGTGAGTTTTGGACTCGCCAGTCAATCTGCCATGTTTCCGCGATGAGTCATTGGGATGATGCAAAATTTAATACCCTGGGAATAGAGTTTGGAAAAGCATTACAACTTACCAATATAGTACGTGATATCGCAAAAGATGCAGAACTTGGGCGTTGTTATCTACCAAAAACATGGTTGAATGAACATAGCTTATCGAGCAATGACTTATTAACTCCGGCGAATAATGAAAAGTTTCGCCCCGTGACCCAAAAAGCAATTGCCCAGGCATTGGCTTATTTTGATTCTGCTGAGCAATATTTACTGGCTATACCACGATCACAAATCCGACTTCGACTTGCGGCACTGTGGCCCATATTCATTGGCCTTAAAACATTAGAACTTGTTACTCATAAGGCTAACTTTCTTGATTCGCGGTTAACTATAAAAGTGTCAAGAAAATGGATATATCGCTTATTGCTCAGCTCGGTATTTATTGTGCACTCAAATACTTTAATAAAAAATCAGATAACTCGGCTGAGAGAGAATATTTAATAATACCTAAATAAGCTATCCAATTATCACAAAAGTATCACGATTCAATAACGTTTTTAAATAGCTATTGATGTTCGTAGCCCAATAAATTAACCTGAATTTATTGCAGGTTGAATATAAATCATTGGACTGGTCGATTTATAAAATCTAAATGATTGGGGTACTGAATGAATATTGAGAAAAAAACGGCTATTGAAAAGAAAAAAAGAACTTTATTAGCGAGTCAATTTTTAGTTTCTGCATTACTTGTTGCTTTTAGTACTTCTGTAATGTCTGGCGCATGGGTGCCTGGGATAGGCTCAGGATACAGTAAGCTAGCTTTTTTTCAATATAATGCCGATGATTTTTTTGGTGATGATACAGCAGTCGTTGATTTTTCAGGTCGAAATATATCTTACTATGGCGAGTATGGGTTTGCAGAAAGTTTTGCGGTTTATGGATCCTTGCTTTATCAGGATCTTGAGCAAATCAATAGTGCCGGTGATGAAGCTCAATCAACTGGATTTGGTGATACAGAGCTTGGGGTGAGATATCAATGGCAAGCGGAGCCTTTTGTTCTGTCAACCTCCTTTTTAGCCAAGCTTCCCTATCTTTATGACAAATATGATTCACTGCCAAGAGGCAGTGGAGAGACCGACTACGAAATGAGAATTTTACTGGGGCGCAGTTTAAATAAATTGGGTTATGTCGGACTGGAGGCCGGTTATCGATTAAGGAATGGTTCATCATCCGATGAATATCGTTATCTTTTTGAATATGGGTTTTCTGTTAATCCGCATTTATATCTGCGAACCAAAATGGATATGACGAGCAGCGTTGATAAATCAAATGCTACGGATATTAACGGTAATTTATCTATTTCATCTGGGTTTGATTTAATAAAAATAGAATTGACCGCCGGGTGGGTCTTCGGCAATACAAAATCCTCGAATAGTCAATGGGGGGTTGAAGTAACATATCGCCAAGATTTAGCCGGTGATAACGCTTTGAAGGGTGACAGTATTGAGCTTGGCTTAACAACAGTCTTTTAGCTTTAAAGAGAAAGATAACATGTTAAGTATGAGCTATGCTTTATTATCATTGCACTTTTTATGTTTGTTTTTTTTGTGCTTGTTCGGACTACATCGTTTATCTATGGTTTGGCGATGGCTGCGTTATCGAAAAGTAAGTGCAATTAAACCTGCAGCTTTTACTACTTTGCCTAAAGTCACCATTCAAATTCCACTTTATAATGAAAAGCTGGTTGCTGAAAGAATTATTCATGCGGTCTCCAAAATTGATTATCCAAAAGACAAATTACAAATTCAAATTGTTGATGATTCTACCGACGATACATCGAGTTTAGTCGCTCAGGCGATCAAGCCTTATGTCGAACAAGGTATTAATTTTCAACATATTCATCGTTCGCATCGTCAAGGTTATAAAGCCGGTGCGTTAAAAGCGGCCATGGACTCTTCCAGTGGTGAGTTTATTGCTATTTTTGATGCTGATTTTATTCCTTACTCTTCCATTCTCAAGGACACTATTGATTATTTCAATAATGGAAAAATAGCGATGCTTCAATTCAGATGGGAGCATCTTAATCGTTTTGATAGTCCACTCACTGAGACTCAAGCGATGATGCTGGATGCGCATTTTTCATTAGAACAACAAGTTCGATACGGCAGTCGTGTTTTATTTAATTTCAATGGAACAGCCGGTATCTGGCGTGCCAAAGCAATCATTGATGCAGGTCATTGGAGTGATGACACACTCACTGAAGATTTAGATCTTAGTTATCGTGCTCAATTAAACGGATGGAAACTTATTTATCTTGATAATATTACTTGTCCCGGTGAGTTACCTGCTGATATGAACGCTTTTAAGAGCCAACAACATCGCTGGTCCAAGGGTGGCATTCAAGTAATGAAAAAATTGCTCTTAGTGGTTTGGCGTTCTCCGCTGAGTTTTCGGCATAAACTGGAATCGACTTTTCACCTGTCGAATAACTTGGCTTATTTAATTATGTTATTCGATACTATTTTCCTACTAGTTCCGAGTTTAATCATTAGAGAGCAACATCAATTAGGAAATATGTTATGGCTAGACTTACCCCTATTGCTATTAGCGTCTGGCGGACATTTGATTTATTTCTTTTTTGGGCAAGTCGCCCAAGGGCATTCAAAATGGCGAGCCTTAAAAAATATGCCGAGGATCTTATTGTTGGGCATACAACTAGCGTTTAACAATGCCCAAGCCGCAGTGGAGGCATTGCGTGGAAAACAAAGTGAATTTGTGAGAACACCTAAGAAGGGCGATAAAATAATCTCAAACACTAAGTCTTTAGCTTCAATGAAAGAGGCCTCTTTATTAAGTAAAAATTTCTATCAGGCAGTTTCTCCTCAAGGGGGCGGTTTCGAGTTGTTACTCGGCGTAATCTATTCCATCGTATTTGTCTGGGGTGTTTATCATGAGCTGTGGTTAATGTTGCCTTTTTTACTTCTCTTAATGGTCGGATTTTTTAGCACGGCCGTTAATACCTTAAAATTTCAATACAAGGCGGGCTTGGACTAATCATGTTATTTAGCCTAGCCAATAGACAGACTAAGTGTGTTTATTATTTTAGCTTGTTGATGGTATTACCAGGGGTTTTGTTTAGTTATTTTTTAAGCGATATTCATGCGGGTCACGGCTGGATAAAGGCCGAAAACTTGGGGTGGTTGACCGTTTTTCAGTTTGCTTACCTAACGTTTTTTATGTTACTCGCCTGGTGGAGTTCGCCGCGTGTGCAAAATATAAGAAACATCGCTTTATTAATTGCGGTTGCCGTTGTCGCTCGTATAATTTTATTGCCTATTGACTCGTACACTTCTAATGATGTTGATCGATACTTATTTGATGGAAAAATCGCACTCTCAGGCTTAGATCCTTATCGAGTAAATCATAATGATCCCCAATTGAAGGAATTAAAACAAGCGTGGTCTCCGCCAGAAGAACACGCAAAATATCCGACACTCTATCCTCCGCTCTCACTGGGTTTATTTGCTTTAGTCGCCAGTGCAGGGGTTGATCATGCTTTTTGGGTTTGGAAGTTTGTCATAACCCTTAGTGCAATATTGACGGTGTTAATTTTGGCATTATTACTGCGAAAACTCCAACGACTACAGCATTTGCCATTGATTGCGCTTTCGCCACTATTAATCTTAGAAACGGGAGTTGGTGCGCATGTCGATGCGATCACCACGTTCATGGTATCGCTTGCTCTATATGCCTTTTATAGCAACCGGTTTTTATTTTCAGGTTTTTTTATTGGCTTAGGTGTGTTGACAAAAATACTCCCCATCATGTTGATGTTGCCACTTTTTTTTGGGGTAAAAAAAATCTCACACCGATTACAACTAGCCGCCGCCTGTCTGTTAACTATTTTTATGGGATACCTGGTCACCTTATTGCTGGGTCTTATTCCTATCGGCAGCATTGCTACTCTTTTTGAAAAATGGCGATTTGGTTCCCCATTATTTAGCTTGTTTGAGTCTTTCGCAGACGGTCAAATATTACTGGGAATAGCGCTAGGGTTTATTTTTCTTGGCTGTTTTATTTTGCTTTACCAAAGTTTGAATTTGGATAAGACCATTGAAATAACGAATCCCATTCTGCCGTGGAGTATCGGCATCATTTTACTGGTGAGTCCGGTGGTATTCCCTTGGTATTTAATGCTCTTAGTCCCGTTGATAAGTTTATCACCCCGCCCAGTGATGATGACTTGGATTTGTAGTTTACCACTGACGTATGAAGTTTTAGGGGGTTTTTCCAGTGCGGGTATTTGGTCTCCAGCAGATTGGCCTTTAATTATTATTGCAATCGGTTTTTTGCTATCTCTGTATTTTGAGTTAAAACATGCTAAAAAACCAACAACAAAACCAACAACATTGCGTGCCCATTCCTAAGCAAAGCCTGTTGAACCCACGATAAAAATAACGCGAGATGATTACGTATGTTTAACTTGATTAAAAAATACTCCAGTTGGTTGCATGGCCAATGGCCTTCGGGCACTGTTGAAAAGCTACCAATGATTAATAACGATGGAACAACGAATATCCCCGGTGTCTATATCGTTGGCGATCTTACCGGTGTGCCCCTGTTGAAATTTTCTGCGGATTCTGGTGCGCGCGCGGTTGAGCATTTGAATGTAAGCACACGATTTATTCAGCGAACGCAGGCTTCTTCAATCTATGACCTTATTATCATTGGCGGTGGTGTCAGTGGGTATGCTGCCGCAATGGATGCCAAAAAATACGGACTTAATTTTTTATTATTAGAGGCTTCTGAAGCATTTTCTGCAATTAAAAACTTTCCCAATAAGAAACCGGTATTTACTTATCCTTATAAAATGTCCCCGAAAGGCGAGCTCGAGTTTAGCGACAATGATAATAGCAAGGAAAAATTACTCGATAGCCTAAAAGAAAAAGCAGAATTATTTGACCTTAAACCCACGATTAAAAATGTCAGTCACATTAAGCGTGATGGAAAGCACATCAAAGTATTTGTGGATACTGATGAAACCTTGCTGGCTCATTGCGTGATTGTGGCGATAGGTCGATCAGGTAACTATCGACGCCTGAATGTCGAAGGGGAAGATAAGCCAAAAGTGGTTAATCGATTACATGATTCCGCTAAATATGCGACAAAAAATACATTGATTGTTGGCGGCGGCGATAATGCACTGGAAAGTACGATTGCAATTGCTAATAGTCAATCAAAATATATAACTCAGCACGAAAAAGAACCCCCTTTAGCGCTTAACGCTTCCGTAACATTAGTACATAGACAAGCAGAGTTTAATCGCGCAAAACCCGAAAACAAAGCCGCGCTGCTAGCGCTTGAAGCGCAAAATAAAGTAAAAATATTTCGCTCTTCTTCGATAAAAACGATTCGTGATACAACTGTTTCTTTACAGAATAAACAGGGAGATTTATTTGAATTAGAAAATGATGAGGTGCTGGCCTTAATCGGTAGAGAAGCACCGCTCGATTTTTTCAAAAGAAGTGGTATCGAAATTAAAGGAGAATTAAAGCCATTAGGTTGGTTATTTTTCGCCTTATTTTTTATCTCAATCATTGCCTTGTATGATTGGAAAAATTATGGTTTCTTAAATGAAGCTTGGGGGGCAACAAAGTTTCCCGATCAGATGCCGAGTTTTCTTGCCAGCTTAAGCGCGTGGTGGGAGCTACAAGTCAATGATCGCTCCACCCTCATTGGTACCATCGCAACGTCTATGAAAAGCCGTTCTTTTTACTATACGATTTTATATACCAGTTGCATCGGTATATTTGGCTGGATAAGAATTCAGCGCAGAAAAACAAGCTATGTGACGCTGCAAACCAGTTGTCTTTTTTTTATTCAGTTTATTCCACTCTTTTTATTACCCGAAATCCTTTTACCTTGGTTAGGTTATTCGGGTTTTTTCGATTTGGGTATCGCGAGAAATATCGCGGACAGTTTGTTTCCAAGCTATATCCCCGTTGAGGCATTAGCGGCGCAACAATGGCCTGAATGGGGGCACCCACGGGCGTATTGGCATGCTTATGGATTTATCTTAGCTTGGCCCTTAAATGTTTATAACGTCTTTACACCAACACCCATGATGGGCTGGTTAATCATTAGTGCCATACAAACGTTTATCTTAATCCCGGCATTAATCTACAAATATGGCAAAGGGGCTTATTGTGGATGGATATGCTCGTGTGGCGCTTTAGCAGAAACAGTGGGTGACAATCAACGTCATAAAATGCCACATGGGCCGATATGGAATAAGATTAATTTTATTGGGCAGATTTTATTACTAGTCGCTTTAGTGCTTTTAAGCATCCGAATTTTTGGTTGGATATATCCTGAGAGCTGGATGCATCATTCATTTGATCTATTACTGAAGGGCGAAAATAGTGATTATCAATTGGTGAATCCTCTTAGTTGGAAATGGTCGGTCGATGTATTGCTTGGTGGAATTCTAGGAGTTGGATTGTACTTTAAATATTCCGGTCGAGTATGGTGTCGATTTGCGTGTCCGCTCGCAGCGCTTATGAATATTTATACCCGGTTTAGTCGATTTAGAATTTTTGCGAAAAAAGATCAATGCATTAGTTGCAATGTATGTACGAGTGTTTGCCATCAGGGAATTGATGTGATGGGGTTTGCCAGCAAAGGCAAACCGATGGAAGACCCACAATGCGTTCGCTGCTCGGCCTGTGTAGAAAGCTGTCCAACCAATGTGCTTGAATTCGGTGAAATAGATAAAGCAAGTGGTAAGCCGCTAAGACTGGGGAAGCTACGGGCCATTCCCGTTACTGTTGTTAAGGTTTGAACCTACTCAAAGCGTTTAAGATTTAGAGATCAGCATGCGCAAGATATTTCAGTCTCAAATGCTTTGAGTATATTGAAAGAGGATTTAGCGAATGTATCAAGGGCAAAAAGTATCCGCCATTATTCCTGCACTTAATGAGCAATTAGCTATTGCTAAAGTGGTTGCGCAACTCATTAATTTGAAAGATAGCAATGGGCTTCGTATTATTGACGAAGTGGTGGTTTGCGATAATGCTTCAACAGATGATACGGCAAAAATTGCGACCTTATATGGCGCCAGAGTTGTGCGGCAAGATATACCCGGCTATGGTATTGCCTGCCTTACGGCAATTAACGCGCTTGTACCTTGTGAGATTGTATTATTTATTGATGGCGATGATTCATGTTTTGTAGAGCAAGCTATTCCACTCCTTGATGGCATTGTTAATGGCGATGATTTAGCTATCGGCTCGCGCGCATTAGGGAATATTGAAAAAGGCGCATTAACCCAAGTGCAAATATTTGGCAATGCACTTTCAGCGGTTTTAATCAGAATACTCTGGGGTCATAAAATCACCGATCTCGGGCCATTTCGTGCGATTAAACGGTCGGTACTAAAAAGACTGAATATGCAAGATCAAACTTTCGGATGGACGGTGGAAATGCAAATTAAAGCCATCCAGCTGGGGTTTAAAATCAACGAATACCCGGTAAATTCAAAAGTGAGAATTGGCCAGTCAAAAATTAGCGGAACTATTAATGGCTCGATTAAAGCGGGTATTGGTATCTTATCAATGATTATTAAACTGCGATATTTGCAGCGAAAACTCTTGGCTAGGTTTGCTTTGGAAAACTCTTGATTATTTCAAAAGCTATATTTACCAAAATGTTCTCAAATTACACTTCGACTTATCAAGGAATGGGCGCGCAATAACTTCCCTATTCAATAGAACAATCGAGGTATGACCAAAGATGGATCTCACTTTCAAGTGCTGGAAACACTGCCTGAGTTTTTTTGATACGCTGGCGTTCAAAGGTGGCGTTGATGCGGCATGCTATATGCTCTGAAAAATATCGAGAATTTACAGCCTGTAAAAGTGCCAGACAAAATTAAGCACTATTCTGAAATTGCGTTAAACTGGATGCTATTGATACACTTTTAGGGTTTCACTAGCGGAACGTTTGAGGTATGGATATGGATATAAACCAAATAAAAACACTCATTGTCGTTGTGGCGACGGTGATCGCTTTATTCGCTTGCCGACACGAAAGTATCGTTGAGCCTCCATTACTAAATAAGCCAACAATGCAAAGCAAGTATGCCATTGATGGGGATGTCGATTTTTCAGGATTGCAAACGAATACTGAATCCTTGAATTTTGATACTTCAGGAACAAATTCTTCAATAAAGATTGCTTTTGATAATGATGATCGCAATCTTTACGTCGCGCTTGAATGGGCTGATTCTTCGTTTAATAACGAGTGGTATCTCACGGATTCAACTAATTACGATGAGGCCGTTCTTCAAATAGACGCCAACGGCAACAATGTGATAGATCCAAATGAAGATTATCGATGGGTGCGCGCCACAAATTCCGGATCGTTTTTTAGAGACGCTTACTTTGACGGAGCACGGGACGAGGATGACATAGTTGGAGATGGATGGGCTAAAATGAAATACCAATCTGCTAGCGGAAAGTATCAAGCAGAATTTATAATCCCGCTTTCGAATGATATTAACGAGCAAGACTCAACGATTACCTCCTCAAGCCGCTTTCAGTTAATTATACGTGATGGCTATCAACCTTATGAAAGTATCTTAAATCAAGCGATCGTATTTCCAGCGTCAAATTTACCTCGCATTTCTATGCAAGCACCCGCTTTATATAATCATCCAAAGATGCCGACCGATCTAACCGGACTGATTGTCTATGTCAGCACTCATGAAGAACCCGCTGGTGAAATTTATACGCTTGATCCTGCAACAGGTGAGACTTTCAGAGTCACCAACAACACACTCGGAGAGAATGCGGTATCCTTATCACGAGATCGCACTAAGATCGCCTTTCATGCCTTTAACGACCCGAGCGACGTTACAACACTCGAAATCTTTTCAATCAATATAGACGGTACGCAAATGCAGCAGCTGACTGATGATGACAATGCCAATGCACACCCCGCTTGGTCCCCAGACGGGACAAGGCTTAGCTATTCACCCATTTTCCCGGTGGCTCCTGGAATTACGATTATTAGCGAAAGCGGACAGTTTATCCAAAATCTCACCCCTCAAGGCATTGAAGATCATGATGCCGATTATCTTCCCGATGGTCGTATTGTCTTTAAAACCAACCGTTGGTCGAGTTCTCCACAGTGGCTTACGGGTATTATGAACGAAGATGGCACAAATGTTCGGCAATTATCTTTTGCAAGCAATGTCTCCGATCATGATCAGTTTGGAAATGACGAGGCCGTCATTTTTGAGCGTTTCCCAAAGGGAACAAATTACGAGACCGATCCTGAGGGAGTGACACTGGGTTGGGATTTGATTGAAGCCCCGCTAGATGGTTCCGGAGAGTTCACACTTCTCTCAGATGGCCGGATGAATACCACCCCTGTGTATGATCCTTCAGGAGAATACATTTTATACATGAAAGGCCCCGCTTACTTCGAAGCAAGTCTCATGACTCGTGCAGGAAAGATCTTAGGCCGATTCATTCCGGACGTTACCCAAATCAAATTTATTGATTGGCGATAGAGCAATCACCCCGTCATATGTGCGTGCAATAACTAACTATCTATTTTTAACAGGAGATGCTCACTATTCCTGGTCGTTTTTGCTCAATCAGAACGTATCAATCTAGACTAACTATGAGCGCCAGATACCCCAGTTATCTCGTGCGCGTTCCTTAAATGTTGGGAAAGAATGAATCAAGTGATTTTGTAATATTGGGAAATTCACGAAGTATTTTTTTGTCAGTTGTAACGAGGGGAACATCTAGGTGTTGAGCCAATGCTATAAATTCGCAATCATATGATGAGCAGTTACTAGATTTAACGAGTTGCATAATGTGCGCAGAAGTGACTTCATATTCGCTATCGGTTAATAAGATTTCGGCCTGTTGAATAATAAGCAGAACGTCTTCAATGGCAAGAAGATCTTTACGTAAATACTGGCTTAATACACTTCTAAATTCACTACGCCATAAGATGGGGGCATTCCAATCCGAGTCAACAGATAAGAGGTGTTCGGCTTGCAGCGACCGATCACCGGAAATGTAGAGATACGAAATGATGTTCGTATCGGCAACAATCATGGGCGACCTTTATTTTTCAGTGCTTCTAACTCACCATCGGATAACGGGTGGGAAGCAGTTTTAGCTCTCAACGACCTAGCAATGCTAAGATGTTCAGACCTATCTACTTTGTGAGAGCGTAGCGTACGTTCAACGCAATAAAGTATTTCGCCATTTAAACTTCTGTGATGAGCTTGTGCCGCTTTTTTCAGCCGAATGTATAGATCATCTGGAATATTCTTTATCGTCAGGGCTGGCATAAATCATCCTTTTGAAGAAACCATATTGGTGTAATTATGGTTTCTCTCTAGACTAATGTCAAGGTGTGATAGCAGCGAAGGGCTACTGTTTTTTTCATGATGGCGTTAGAATTCCTCCCAATAGGCCTGCTATTCGTCGTCATTCTGCCTCGCCTAAGAGCGCCTACTTTTGTGTCGTTTGAATGAGCTTGTTTGTCCAAACATGTTGGTAGATGCGCTGGGGTTTATCTGCCCTACACAAGATCACGTAATTGAAATGACGATTATGCTGATTTATCAAATCGTTCAGCGAGCCATATTTTAATCAGTGATTGGCGGCTAACTCCGAGACGTTTAGCCTCTTTATCCAGCGAATTAATCAACCAAATAGGAAGGTCGACATTAACTCTGCGTTGCTCATACCCAGGTCTGCGTACTTTATGAAAGTGCTAACTGATCTGTAATATCTGCATCATCAAATTTCTTATCAAAATCTTTCGCTTTCATAGAGTTCAACCTCCTCTCTGCGAGATCGCCGTACCGATATAATGCGGACTTATTTATTACGATAGGCGACTATCGCTAACCAGTGTGTTTCTTTGATTCGACGAGTAATCATAAAAATCTAACTCTACTACCGCAAATATAGAAATGCTAATAGAGCAATTATTTTTTTTGAATCAAAAGGTTAGCTTTTTATGGTGCAGTTAATCCCGTTTTGGGATCATTCTGTTGACTACTTATTAGGTGTGCACTATTATTGATCCTAAATGGGATAAATAACTAAAAAAATGCAGATTTTGGGCAAACCGAAAATTATGAAGTTTGAACAGAAACATCCGCAATCGAGGGAGCCTCTGCGAGCATGGGTGAATGAAGTAGAAGCATGTCATTGGAAGAACACCCAAGATATTAAGAGAAGATATAGACATGCTAGTTTTTTACACCACAATCAGGTCATTTTTAATATTGGAGGTAACAAATACCGCTTAGAAGTAAAAGTTCAATTCCGTTATGGAAAAGTTCTAATTTTAGAAATCAACACGCATGCAGAGTATGCCAAGAAAAATAAAAAACGAAGCTCTGTTAAGTAATTATATTCAAATTTTAAAATGTTATGGGTACATAACACAGGGGGATTACTATGCTTAGTTTAAAAGTAATTAAAAGTGAGCAAGAGTACGAAATTGCGTTAGCACAAATAGAACGGCTTATGACTCTCGACCCTATGCCGAACACTAGCGATGCAGATTTGCTAGAAGTTTTATCCGTACTCATTGCAAAGTACGAAGACGAAATAGTTGAGCTAGAGCCTCCCAGCCCGATTGAAGCGATTAAATTTCGTATGGATCAACAAGATCTAAAAAACAAAGACCTAATACCCTATATTGGCTCTGGTGGTAAAGTGTCTGAAATTCTAAACGGTAAACGAACGCTTAGCCTTGAAATGATACGTGCATTGCATAGAGGCTTAGGTATACCCTATTCGTCTTTAATGGAAGACCCTCAAGATATAGAGGCCGGCGAATCCGTCGAGTGGTCCAAGTTCCCTTTAAAAGAAATGCTCAAACGCAATTTAATCACACAGGATAAAAAACGGGGTGATATTAAGGATTGTGCTGAAGAATATGTAAAAGAATATTTTGGTGGTAGCTTAGATCAGGAACTTGCCTTGTTATTACGAACGAGCGCCTCTACTCGCAGCGGTCGAGAAATGAAAAAAGAATCGCTGAGTGTATGGCACAATGAAGTCACCCGCCTCGCAGGGAAACAGAACCTAACATCAAACTTTGATCTCGACAAACTAGATAATGATTTTTTTGAAGAACTCGCCAAGCTAAGCACTTTCGTAAAGGGGCCGCTGCTAGCAAAAGAATATTTATCGCGCTACGGCATACATCTGGTAGTCGTTGAGCATTTTCAAAAAACTTACCTTGATGGGGCAGCGATTAGGCTGGAAGATGATTCCCCGGTTGTTGCCTTAACACTAAGACACGATAGACTGGATAATTTTTGGTTTGTTCTTTTGCACGAGCTAGCGCACATCAAAAAACATTTATATACCGAAGATCAAAAAGTGATATTTGATGATCTTGATGTCGATATACAAGGACAATCACCCATAGAAAAAGAAGCGGATGACTTTGCCATTAAAAAGCTGATTCCTGCTGAAGTGCGAGATCAATTAAAAGAACTCAAGACAGCCGCTGACGTTTCACTCACCGCCATGCGATATGATCGCAACCCCGCTATTTTTGCTGGGTACATCAGAAAAGAAAAATCTAATTATCGGTTGTTTAATGGGTTGGTGGGTCGGAATCAGGTTAGGAAACTGTTTGAGCTAGAGGGTGAGTTGTGATCGTGGAAAATGAGGAATAAAAAAAATGAGAGATTGTGTCACTCGGTTTTGAGTATAAGTGAGAGTACGGGGCGGGATTTGAACATCCCGCTAGAATTATCAACACATACTGTTCTAAAATACCCGGCTTTTCCAAGCGAAGGTTGAGCCTAAGAGAGAGGGGTTTACCCTGGGAATATTTATTAGGAGTATGGAAGTCGGCTATCGCCCTTAGCGGACGCTTAAATATCTATATCAGTATGGGTGTCGGGAAGATAAAAATTGAGTGAAATCGGGCGAATAGTCAGGATATAGCGAATGAGCAATAGAGAAGCAATTGATACTATAACTGGATATTTTTATCAGTTTGATAAAACCATTCTTGAGCTACTACGACAAGATGATAATGATAATTCAATCTGTATTGAGGGTATCGAAGATATAGATATAGAAAGTGCTGACGAAACAAGTGCCATTCAATGTAAATACTACGCAAAAACTGACTACAATCACTCTGTCATAAAGAAGCCGATTATATTAATGCTTCAACATTATGCAGAAAAAAAACCGAGTGACATTAAGTATCACATATATGGGCATTATAAATCTGGTCAGGATAAATTAGAAAAAATAACTATTGAATCACTTAAAAGTAATTTTCTTACTGTAAGCGCCTAACCAACCACACCATTCACTTCTCATTTAGCGTAATATCCCAAGGCAAGCATTTTTCAATGTCTTCCACCGTATTTGCGTTTGGGAGCTGAGTAAAAACTGCTCGCAAATACGCATAGGGATTCAACTTGTTTGCTTTTGCGGTTTCCGTCAGGCTATAAAGATTCGCACTGGCTTTCGCACCGGTTTGACTCTTGGAAAATAACCAATTCTTCCGTCCAATGGTAAATGGTCGAATGGCATTTTCCGCTAGATTATTATCTATCGGGTAATGATCATCATCCACATACTGAATCAGTCTTGGCCATTGATTATTGAGGTAGGAAAGCGCCTCGCCGAGTTTTGTTTTCGGCGGTACGTTGGGTAGGCTTTTTTGTAACCATCGCGCTATTTTGTCCAGGATGGGAACCGCTTCTTCTTGTCTTTTTTTATGTTTTTCTTCGGGGGATAATGATTTTATCGCCGATTCAATACGGTAGAGGGTTTGAATAAAGGCAATGGCCTGGTCTGCCTTCCCGGTTTTTCCTTTGGGCTGCAGTTTTTGTGCATCAACAAACTTTCGTCGTGCATGTGCCATGCAACCCAATCGCGTTATTTGATATTCATTGCAAGCTTGCTGGTACCCCTCATAGCCATCGACCATTAACGCGTTAACTTCGCCATTGAGCAATTGCATCACAACGTCGCGTCGACGTGTCGGTGCATAATGAAACAAAACAATGGGCTGCGCTGAAAAACTGGCCATTAGCCACATATAGCTTTGACTTTGCGCTGTTTTACCGGGCTCACTGAGCACCTGCAGTGGTGTTTCATCCATGTGAATGACGGGTTGCTTCAGCACACGCTCTTGCAAAAGATTTATCAACGGCTGAATGAGCGTGCCGCAACGTATCATCCAGTTTGCCAGGTTGGTTCGGTCTAACTGAATACCTGAACGTTTAAAGATGTCTGACTGCCGATATAACGGCAGTGCATCACAATATTTTTGTGTGGCGATATAGGCCAGTAGCCCGGCACTGGCGATGCCTTTTTCAATGGGTTGCTTTGGTTTACTTGCGGTAATGTGATACTGCTTGCAACGGCTGCAATAGTATTTGGCCCGTCTATGACGAATGACTTTTACTTGCGCCGGGATGATATCGAGTTGTTCGTGATCTTCCGTTCCCATGTGCGTTAATGGGGTATTGTCATGTGGACAGAATTTCTCGGCATCAGTCAGATCATAATCAATATTTTCACGTGGCAGCGAATCCGGAATACTGATGCGGGGTTTCTTTGTACGCTGATGTGCTTTAACGACAACCTCTTCTGTCGTGGCGTCATCTGTGTTCTTTTCGGCCTCAACAGCTTCGGCCTCATTAAATAAACCTAATTGATCGGTTGAGACTTTCTCACTGCGGGGTGCAAATTTTTGATTTTTGAAAAACTGAACAAGTTCTTCGAGCGACCGAATGCGTTGATCCTTTAAGCTCAGTTGCGCCTTTAAAAAATCAATTTCTTTTTGCATTTCACGGCTGTTTTCCATGACTGTATTTTACCAAAAAAATCAACTAATTGCTTGATAATACAGTGGTTCATGGGGTTTTATTTTACTGATATCAAAGCCTCTCAACAACCAACCCCATTGTTCGTGTGTTAAGGTGATGGTCGAGTCCATTTTCTTTTTTGGCCATTTGAAATGCGATTTTTCCAATCGTTTTTGCCATAATGCAAATCCACTATCATCCCAGTAAAGAACCTTCAATTGCGTTCGCCGTTTATTGCAAAAGACAAACAACGCGCGGTCAAAGGGTGACAGTGACATCTGTTCTTGAACGATGACACTTAAGCCATTAATCGCTTTCCTGAAATCAACGGGATCACGATGGAGATAAATACTCAAGTCAGCATGCCAGTCGATCATGATAATGCGCGTATGATTGACACGATGTAGTTTGGCGAAACTGATGGGCTAAAATGCAATTCACCGTTGGGGAGTTTCAAAAATAAAGTGGGGACTTTTTCTGCTTGCTCAATTTTCGCTTTAACAAATTGACCGCCGCCCTTGCGACCCAGTAATTGTGCACGTCTTGTGCTAAAGTATTTTGGATTGATACCTTTGTCGTGACAAAATTGGGATTGCGTTAACTCGCTTTCGTCAAACTCCCGTAACAATTCAGGCCATCGATGCCTTCTGTTCTTTGACATGTCTTTTGCTCCTACTTGAAAGGTGCAGTATGTCAGCTAGTGCAAGGAGTGGGAATGCTGTGGTTGGTTAGGCGCTTACTCAAAAACGAATCGATCAGGCGTTAACCTTTATTCGAGAAAATCTTGATAGGCCTATTTCCTTGAGTGAGGTGGCGAGTGCTGCGTGTTTTAGTGAGTTT
>JALUUH010000167.1 GCA_027021445.1 Gammaproteobacteria bacterium | reverse complement strand
GTTTAAATGTTCAAAATGACCCAGCTCGAGTGACAGCTTTTCAAATTCTTTTACGGACAAATCATTACGTTGATTCAGGTTTTTCCAATAGAAGCAATGTTCACAGGTCAAGTTACAAATCGAGTTAATAAAGATAACAAGAAATGGAGGCGTTTGCTGTGTACGATGTGAATATGAGCGAGCCATCATTTTGAGATGTCGGGTAATGCGTTTGAGTAAAGCCAAAATGTTCACCTGAAGTTAGAATTTAATTTTAATTCGCAAACTATACAGTACTGGCGTATAAAACCAAAGTCGCCGCCAGATGCGATTTAAGAAAATAAATTTTGGTTATATTCGTTATACAAAAACTTTGGCAGATTTCTGTTTTTTTCCCTGCTGTAGAATGTAAATAATACACATTGTATAAATAATATACAGCAGCAAGCATAGGCATAGTGTATTATTCCCTTGCACTCAATACTGGCTTAGATTGGATTTAAGTTTGTTAGTAAAATAAAAAAATGAAGTGCAGTTTTTATAGCGCATAGTAACTTTAAATATAACGCTTAGCTTTAATTTATGGGTAGCCCTTCAGCCTGGATTTTGCCTGAAATATTCAAGGTGTGTCGGAGGGTGTGTCTCGATTATTATTCAATGTTATGCATATACTTGACGATTCAGAAAAATACCGAATGGCATTATTTAACGTGGATGAGTGCGGGTAATGTTTTTAAAAAGATTATTACTCAATAGCAAACAAAGCACTATTTATGAATACTGGAAGCCTGTATTGCTTGTAGTACTTTTTATTCTTTGGGTGGTCACGTTAACACCTGGCCATAATTGGGGTGGTGATTTTAGTCAGTATATTCTCCATGCAATAAATCTGGTTGAGGGCAGAGCATACTCAGATATTGGCTATATCTACAATACTTTTTCCTTTGTTGCTCCTCCAGCCTATCCCCCCGTCTTTCCTTTGGTACTGGCGCCATTTTATGCTTTATTTGGGTTTAACCTGTTTGCTTTTAAGGTGCTGCTTGCTGCTTTTTTTATTATTGCGCTATATATCGCAACAATAATGACTACGAAAAAGTTAACGACCCTTTATCAGTTTGTGTTTATTCTCATATTGGCTCTAAATCCGTATTTATGGCTGCAGAAGGATCAAGTTTTGTCAGAGTTTCTGTTTATGCTGATTGTGTTTGTAACGTTAGTGATACTGAATCAGCGATATGCTAAAACAGAAACAGGTTATTGTGATACGAAAAGTAAAAACTGGTGGTTTGCGGTACTTATCGGGCTATTATTATATTTAAATTATGCGACACGAGAAATTGGTGTTGTTTTTATCCCCGCAATATTATGTTTTGAATTATTTTATTTTCGAAAAATCAGTTTAGCAACAGGCGTTGCATTGCTTACCTTTGTTGCCTTAAT
>JALUUH010000166.1 GCA_027021445.1 Gammaproteobacteria bacterium | reverse complement strand
GCCGGTGCTTAGTTTGCAATGCCCGCTTGGATCTGGTTTACCATCTTTTTCTTGTACTTCGATCTTGGTGTATTGTGCTTGATTTTTTGTTTTTTTCTGAACTGTTTTACCCATAGCGTTAACCATGCTTGTCACATATTTATAATCCAATGCATAATAGAATGGGAATTCCTTCTCAAAAAATCCAGCCATTTTTTCTACTGTGGAAGTATTCCACTCACTCTGTGCGTTTGGCATGATTACACCGTTTTTTAAACGCCAGCCATCTTCAACATAATCAATATAAATTGATTCACCTGGGCGCAATATATCCTGTGCTGCAAGGATAACGTTGTGCGGTACTGTAACCATATCGTTTTTTGGCTTTCCAGTTCCTTTTATATAATCAGCCGGGAACCGGACTGCATAATGCCCATTGGATGCATATAGATATTCTTTATAGAATACCCAGTTATGCAGAAAGTGCCTAACGTCATTGAAGTCTACAACATTTTTGATTTTGTTCTTTTTTGTGATGTCAGCGTAAAGTGTATAGATTGAGTCGCTCATTTTTTATTACCCCTTTCAGTAGTAGTCAAATTCAATGCCGAAAAAATTATCGACACTATCAGCAAGCACGGTGAAAACCCTGTTACAAATTCCGTCATAGTTAAATTTGTAAATGTCCAGGTTTTCATCGTGATAAACGCCAGCCAGGTTGTTTTTCGGGTTGTAGTAGTCCGAAAAACACTGCTGGCCAGCGAATTCAGTTAGCAATCGCTTATCTGAATCACTAATCTGGTTTAGTAATCCCTTGCGTTCAAGCCGTTCTATATCAATCATTTCGTCGATAATGAACGGTAAACCCCAGTTTGACCTGATAAAAACAACACTGCTTTTATCGGGTTTAGTGAATTTTAAAAATTGATCAAGTTCCATTTTTTTTCACCCAAAGCCGTAGTTAGCGGTGTCGCCTATAATCCAGTGATCTGATGGTAATTTTAATACCCACTGTCCAACATAGTTTGGATCATGCAGTGATTCAATTAGATCATTCCTTGATTTAATAACTTTTTCTTTGTTATCTCCATAGATAACATAATGCTTCATTTGTAAATCGAATATTCTTTTTTTTGCACTGACCTTTAGTGCTGCGCGGATTCTTCTCTTTGCTGTTTCATTGATGTATTTTTCCATTTTCTACCCCTTTAACATTTTGTTGGTTCTACCTACTTCGTTGAACATATCCAAGTATGCTTTCAATGCTGATTCAGCCGCTTTTTCAAGCCACTTTTCCCCGTAAACAATAAATATTTCGTCGTTTATTTCGGCGACAAGTGGCGACTGTTCAGGATTTTCTGACAACCTGAATAGTGCTGTTTTGCCTGCAAATTCCTGTGGAAATTGCAGGCAATCGAGTATGATTCGCTGAATACGGTAG
>JALUUH010000165.1 GCA_027021445.1 Gammaproteobacteria bacterium | reverse complement strand
AACGAAAGGAGCACCCGCCATGTTAAAACACTATATGCTCGTGTTACTGGTGGGAGGGAGTCTCTTCTTAGCCAGTGAAGCTGTTCTTGGGCAAGACAGCGAGGAAATCAGGGTTAACGCAAAGGTTGAACCGGACTCTGGCAAAGGCAGCATTCAGGTTTTCGATTTAAAGCTGGATTTTGAATTTGCCGGATACGGCGTCTATATTCCGGCAGAATACCCAACCCTGACAGTGATTCCCCTGGAAACAGGTGAGCGGGTCCGATTGGATAAAATCGCCAAGGCAACTTTCAAGGGAACAAGAGTTTTCTGGAAAAAGTGGATTGAACCCTCGGAACGCAAAAAGTACGACAATGTCGATTCCGATGGCTATTATCATTGGAGTGACATCGAAGTGGCGGTGACGATTCTTGATTGGAATGGTCAGAAAACGAAATCAAGAATAAAGCGCCCGGAATTTTCCGATGTCTACCTTGTCGGGCGGACACCGCGCGGCGACTTTAAGCTCCAGCTCGACCAGGAGAACGGCAAAACCGTGGTAGTTGTTTTCGAGCCGAACTTTATTATGATGTGTCCCAACGACAAAACTCATGTTTTTCCCAACGCCGATTACATTTACTGTCCCAAATGCGGTGCGAAACTTGAAAAAGTTATACCAAAGCCAGAGCCATAGGTTTTTCTTGATTTTTGCGTTTAGATTTGAGATATTTACAAAATAGCAGTTTATGAATAGAAATGGGTATCGTTAAAACACCACCGGATGTTTGTCTTATCGCAGCTATTTGCTACAATGCAGAATTCGATATAGAACCCGTTATGGAAATATTAGAATCGCTTTACGGGGCAATCGAATTCAAAAGCGATGTGTTTGACTTTGTCCACACTAACTACTATAAGCAAGAGATGGGGGAGTCCTTGCGAAAGTTTTTTTGCTCTTTTAAAAACCTGATTGAACCTATGCAAATAGTCGATATCAAATTGAAAACCAACGAGATAGAAGAGCAGAATAAGAAGAGCGGTAACAGGATGGTAAACCTCGATCCTGGGTACATGGAGCCTGCCAAACTCATTCTTGCCACTACTAAAAATTTTAGTCATCGCATTTATCTTGGAAAAGGCATTTATGGCGACGTGCAACTATTCTGGCGCGACAATCGTTTTCAGGATAACCCGTGGACCTATCCCGACTATAAAGAAGAGCGAACAAAGGAGTTTTTCACCAGAGTACGGAAGAACTATCTGCAAAAAGGAGTTATATAATTGTCCATCACCTATAAATCTGCCGGAGTCGATTTAAACGCCGCGGACGAGTCGCTGGCCCAGATAGGCAGTCTTGTTCAATCCACATTTAACCGGAACGTATTGCGGGGCATCGGCCTTTTTGCCGGATTTTACTCGCTGGATACGCATCGTTATTCGCAGCCC
>JALUUH010000164.1 GCA_027021445.1 Gammaproteobacteria bacterium | reverse complement strand
GGCGAATAAAATGTTTTTACAATTTTTGTTACAATTGCAGCAACACCGCATTTGAAAATAGTGTCAACACTGTTTAATTCTTTGAATATTATAATTATCCGAAAAAGTAGCATTGACTCTGCAACAGCACAAAAAAGTTGACAAAGTCAGCCAAAAAATATAATATCAGTATTAGAAATCGAGAAAATAGTTTTCTCGATAAGCGCATTAACAATCAAAAACAATCAAAAAGAGGAGAAGAACCAATGAACGGAAAACTCTATTTCACTCGTCGTGGATTGGCAAAGTTATGTCAAGAAATCGAAAAACTGGAGAAAAAGTTGCAGGAACTCCAAGAGCAAACCGCTTATGTGGCAGAAGTGGGCGGCAATCAGTACCATGACAACGCATCGTACGAATTACTTGTCATTGATATAAGGGGTATAAATTCTCGGCTTATCAATGCGCATCAATGCCTCAATCAAGCGGTACTTGTCGAACCACCGATGCATTTTGACAATGTGGCTATTGGGACTCGCGTCAAAATTGCGCGAGATGGAGAAGAAATGGCATGGGATATTGTCGGTTTCGGAGAATCGGATCCCGATCGCAATATGCTCGCGTACAATACCCCTCTTGCTTCCTTAATTATGGGAAAGCGTAAGGGGGATGTAATAAGCGGCACAATTGCCGGCAGACAAACCGAGATTGAAATCCTCGAAATTACGAAAGGAGGAAACGATGAAAGCGTACGGTAATGTAGTATGCCTTGTAGGTCCATCCGGGGTTGGCAAAACTTCTTATGCCAGACGATTGGTAAAAAAATACGGCTTTGCGCTGCCAACCGTAATTACCACGCGACAGCGAAGATCCGATGACAGCGGAAACTACCGGTATGTATCTGAATTGACTTTCCTTAAAATGGTAAATTCAAATTCCTTTCTTGAATGGGGCAAATACTCGAATTACTATTACGGAACACTCGCGCGAAGTGTTGAGAGAATTATTGGCTCAAAACATCACTGCGGTGTTATTCTTGACCTTACTCCGGCCGGATGTCAAAGAGTCAAGGAGGTAATACCCTCCGCTGTCATCATCGCTTTGTTGCCGGATGATCCGGCGTGGCTGTTCAAAAGACTGATAAGTCGCAACTCACAGCCACAGGAGGAGATCCACATAAGAACAAGACTCCTCAATAGCTATCTTAAAGAAGTAAACTTGCTTGCCTGTAAAAAGGTGTACGTAAGCTTCTCTCCGGATAGCTGGGACGATACATTCAAAGCGATTGAAGAAATCGTTTTCATGCGCGGCTAAGTCATCGCGATTTAGCCGCTTTTTCTTTTATTGTTCATTTAGGTAGCGATTAAATAACTCATTCAATCTAATATATTCTTCATTAGTGCCATGAAATGGCCAATCAACTTTCTCGGCGAGACGCTTGCAAAGCGCG
>JALUUH010000163.1 GCA_027021445.1 Gammaproteobacteria bacterium | reverse complement strand
TTTCCTGTCCCCTAATTTTCCTGTCCCCTAATTTTCCTGTCCCCTAATTTTCCTGTCCCCTAATTTTCCCTGTCCCCTATTTTCCTAATCAAACGAGATGAATTGCCGTCGCTATTGAACGAGTTTGATCGGGGAAATATACGCAATCAGGTTTGTTCGCAGTAGATCAGTCTGTTCTCGGACAGCCTCCTAGTATATAGTTTAAAATCACAACTCAACACATGCAGAGAACAGCTCATGCCCCCACATTTTGAACTATTAGTCCCTGGCGCTCAACGAACGCGCAACCCACTTAAAGTAACCGCCCCATTCGATCAGAAAGTGCTCGCCACTTTTGAAACCGGTGATAGTGAAACCGTAGAAAGAGCCTTAAAAACCGCCGACAAATTATTTCAAAATCGAACGAACTGGCTGCCAAAATATCGCCGAATTGAGATATTAGAAAAAACAGCACAAATAATATCCGGGCGCATTGACGAACTGGCTGCTCAGGCCGCGCATGAAGGTGGAAAACCTTTCTCCGACTCCAGAGTCGAAATTATCCGTGCCATCGACGGCGTAAAAAACTGTGCCGAGTGTCTGCGTTCAGAATCCGGAACCGAAATTCCGATGGGCATTAACCCCGCCTCTGAGAATAGAATCGCATTTACCACCTTAGAACCTATTGGAGTTGTGGTTGCAGTAAGCGCATTTAATCACCCGTTTAATTTAATCGTTCACCAAGTAGGTCCTGCGATCGCGTCAGGCTGCCCAGTGATTGTGAAACCTTCACAGGATACACCCATCTCATGTTACACATTTGTATCTATCTTGCGTGAAGCCGGGCTTCCCGACGAATGGTGCCAGGCCCTTGTAACCAACGATAGAGCAGTATCCAGTAAGCTGGTAACCGATGCACGTGTTGGTTTTTTTAGCTTTATTGGTAGCGCTACAGTCGGTTGGAAACTACGCTCCCAGCTCGCGCCTGGCACACGCTGCGGCTTAGAACATGGTGGTGTTGCACCGGTTATTTTGGAACCAGATGCAGATCTTGATGATGCACTTCCCTTACTCGCCAAAGGAGGGTTTTATCACGCAGGACAAGTATGCGTATCGGTGCAAAGGATTTTCTGCCATCAAAGCATTATTGAAAAAGTCGGGCATAAAATTGCCACGCTCGGCAAAAGCATGTCAGTAGGCGACCCAACATTGCCATCTACCGATATAGGCCCGTTGATCCGCACCAGTGAAGTCGATCGTATTCATGACTGGGTTAGTGAAGCAATAGAGCAAGGTGCTACACTACTAAGCGGCGGTGAAAAAATTGCAGTGAGTTGCTATTCCCCTACCGTATTACTAAACCCAAGCCAACAATCAAAGGTATCGCAGCTTGAAGTGTTTGGTCCGCTGGTTTGTATTTACAGTTATACGGATATAGACCACGCAATCGAACTCGCTAACGACCTGCCTTTTGCCTTTCAAGCATCTGTTTTCACAAATAATTTAAACACAGCATTACATGTTACAAAAAACCTAAAAGCATCGGCAGTTATGGTCAATGACTTCACCGCATTTCGAGTCGACTGGATGCCCTTTGCTGGGCTGAAACAATCGGGACTGGGAGTGGGCGGTATTCCGTATACATTTCGAGAGATGCAAATAGAGAAACTCAGCGTAATACGCTCAAAAAACCTGTAACCCCTATCACCGAATCAATCGGCGGTCGATGGTTTAGGAAACTGTCCGAGAAAACTAACACAAAAATACTGAACAAATATTGGTATATCAATTGCTAGACTAAATTGTTACTTTGCAATTCGCTGTTAAAGATATATTTTCGTTTTTTGTAACTTGCCAGACTAGTTACATGAGGCTGGAGTGCTCCACAACACTGTAATCTCTCCAAGTATTGCCAGCCTCATTTTTTTTGCCTTCCGTTGAGTATGATTTTTTACATCTCACTCAAACCGCTTTCCCCTGACAGACAATAACGTATACTGTCCTTGATCAGTTGACGCTTTTCAACCACTGAAAAAAACTTTGAAGTAAAAATGAAATCAACCAGCCGCCTCAAACAGCACAATCACTCTGAATTATCTGACCACTACAAAACCAAGCCGTACTGTCTGCATTTTAAAAACGTAGCACTAGAAACACAGTTCCGCGAGACTCATGCTGAAAACACACGCACTCAAATTCGGTTTGCACTGATTGTTGCGCTCGTCGCATATATCAGCTTTTCATATCTCGACTATCTACTGCAAACAAACCATAACTTTAATGTGTTTTTTGTTCGCTTCTCAATAGGCTTACCCCTTTTTCTAATACCTCTTTATTTAAGCTATAAATCCTATTGCTATAAACACATGCAAATACTGATTAGCCTAGTCATCTATATTGCAGGCATTAGTATTTTTTTTATGTCAACAACACATGAGGAATCAGCGGGAAATTTGCGTCTCGCAGGCACCCTATTCCCCATATTTTGGGCTTATTTGTTTTCCAGTCTGCGTTTTTCATACGCTATTGTTACTACTTTTTCACTCATCATAAGCTATGAACTACTCCTCGTATTAACCACCCACTATTCAACACTCACTATTATCAGTTACAATTTTTTATTAGTAACTTGCACGCTGATAGGAATGCTCGGTGGATATACTATCGAAAAACATTACCGCAAAGACTTTGTAAAAAATCGCCTACTTGATGAAAAGGCCAATGAAAATGAAAAGCTGCTGCTCAACATTTTACCGCGACACATCGCCGAGCAACTTAAATCAACGAACAACACCACTATCGCCGAGCAAATTAACGAAGCCAACATCGTCTTTGCAGACCTTGTTGGGTTTACTAGCATTGCGAGCAAACAAACGGCCGATAAAACGGTAGCCATGTTAAACGATATATTCACCCGGTTTGATGCTCTCACCGAAAAATTTGGTCTCGAAAAAATAAAAACCATTGGCGATGCCTATATGGCAGCTGGCATACATCAGAAACCTTTTAACACCGCAGAAAACAGCATACTGTTCGCACAAGCAATGCTCGAAACACTCACCGAATACAATCGTCTAAATGCGACTTCCCTACAGCTGCGAGTCGGCATCCATAGCGGGGCAATCATTGCGGGCGTAATTGGCAAAAAGAAATTTATCTACGACCTTTGGGGAGACAACGTCAATATAGCCAGCCGCATGGAGTCAACGGGGATTGATGGCTGTATACAGGTTTCAGAAAATATTCATTCGAAAACTGATTCAATATTCGAATATGAAGATCGAGGTCTCATCGAAATCAAAGGACGCGGAAAAATGCGTGCATACATCCTAAGAAGCAGCTCTTTAGCTTAAGAAGCATAAAATAAGAAAGTAACTTACCGATGTGGTTTTGCTTCATCAGAACAAACGAAGACGAACTAAATCTGAGCGCTAAACCGAAAAATTATGGCGCGCCCATCCCTTATAAGTTTTTGATATTACCCTTCACACACTTCACGTATTTTTTTTCATTGAATGGAATGCCATTTTTTTGCGATACCCAAACCATCTCCGCTAAGCAATTCATAATGAGATGCTCGACTTCATGCGGATCTTGCAGTTTAAGCAAGGCCTTTTGGTATAAGCCTTTTAATTCAGGTGGTCGATGCGTAGTTAACTGCTCGTGTATGCCAATATGCAAACCCATGTGAGCAAATGGATTGCCTTCACCAAGATCGGGGGAAAACTCCTTGCTTTTAGCCGTCTCAGAATTGTCTAAAAGGGAATGGTACTCAGAATGCATCTCTATAATCTTAGAAACGATAGCTTCCAAGGGTTCCAAATTTTCACTATTTTTTGTTTTACGCCACACATCTACATAAAACTGCCGTAAGTCATCCCTATTCTCAGAAAAAATCATGAAACTTCCTTTTCAGAACACTATTCATCAGAGGTTTTCTTATTAAACTCGCACAAATCTTCGATCACACAGGCTCCACATCGCGGTTTTCGTGCTACACAAGTATAGCGCCCATGAAGTATTAGCCAATGGTGAGCATCCATCATAAACTCTTCAGGGATAAATTTTAGCAAGCGCTTCTCTACTTCCAAAACCGTTTTACCCGGTGCAATACCAGTACGGTTGGAGACCCGAAAAATATGTGTATCAACGGCCATCGTGGGCTGTCCGAAGGCAGTATTCAAGACTACATTCGCCGTTTTCCGACCAACACCCGGTAATGCTTCTAAATCCTCACGTGTTTGTGGAACATTTCCATCATGTTTATCAAGTAATATTCTACAGCTTTTTATGATATTAGCTGCTTTTGTATTATATAAACCGATAGTCTTTACATAAGTCTTTAGTTTATTTAAACCTAAATCATAAATTTCATGCGGGGTATTGGCAACAGTATATAACTTATCGGTTGCTTTATTAACTCCCTTATCTGTCGCTTGGGCCGATAAAATAACGGCGATTAACAACTCAAATGGCGTTGAATAATTCAGTTCAGTGGTAGGATTGGGGTCTTGCTCTCTTAGCTTGGAAAATATTTCGTAACGTTTTTTTTTGTTCATCGATCGCTTTACGATGCGTTAGCGTTATTATCTAAAGCCGGTATTGGCTGAGTTTTCGCCATTTTTTGTTGCCTTATATCAATCATATTTTTCAACGCAATCAAAAAACCCAAAATAATAAAAGCACCCGGCGGCAATATTGCCAACAAAAAACCACGATAGTTCTCTAGCAACACAATTTGCATTCCTTCGAATGCCGGACCAAACATAAGATGGGCTTGGGCAAACAACGTCCCTTGCCCAAGTATCTCTCTAATCCCGCCTACTGCAACTAATACTAAACTAAAACCCAAGCCCATCATCAATCCATCAAGAAAAGACAATGATATTGTATTTTTGGATGCAAATGATTCGGCACGCGCAATAATAATGCAATTAGTCACTATCAGCGGAATAAAAATGCCGAGTATCATATACAGTTCGTGCATAAAGGCATTCATACTAAGTTCAACCACGGTCACAAACGATGCGATGACCATGACAAAAACCGGAATTCTTAATTCTGGTTTCACGATATTCCGTATCAATGAAATAGTGACATTTGAACCCACCATCACCAAGGTAGTCGCGACCGCAAGCCCTAGTGCATTAATAAAGGTAGACGACACCGCTAATAATGGACAAAGACCCAATAGCTGAACTAAACCTGGGTTATTCTTCCACAGGCCCTCAACGATAACGTTTTTTGTTCTGTCTTCCATAGCAATCTGCCTAATAACTCTATTGATCAAACAACATGTGACGCTTGCTTGCATATAACTCAAGCGTTTTCCGTACCGCCTTAATGATTGCACGTGGCGTTATAGTCGCCCCGGTCAATTGGTCAAAATCACCGCCATCTTTTTTAACCGCCCATTTTTTTCGAATAGGATCAAATAGGGACTTTTGATCAAAACCAAGAATCCAGTTTGATTTCTTAATCTCTATGCCATCCCCTAGGCCAGGTGTTTCTCGGTGCTTAATAACACGCACTCCAATCAACTTCCCATCATTAGCATTTATTGCAACCAATAAATGAATAGCCCCCGTATAACCATCCGGTGCAATAACAGCCATGATAACCGCCGCCGGCATCTGACCCGAGCGCGCGCGATATACCGTTATTTTTTCCTTTTTCCCCGCAAGTTCGGGCGCAATAAGCTGAATTTTATCGCTATACATATCATTCGTATGCATGTCTTTTGTGACTAACTCGTGCAAATTGCGTAATAAAAATTGTTTTTCATTTTCAGCAATGCGCTCTTTTGTACCACTAAAAGTAACCGCTACCAGCGCTGTGGCAACCAAGGCAAATAAGGCTAACGCACCACCAGCGACAACAGAAACACGTAACGATTTATTCATTTCTTTGCCCATAAACTTTAGGCTTGGTGTAATAATCAATCGCCGGCGCACACATATTCATAAATAATACGGCAAATGCAACCGCATCAGGATAACCGCCCCATACCCTAATAATATATATCAACAAACCGATTCCCGCGCCATATATAATTTTGCCAAGCGGCGTCACAGATGCCGTCACCGGATCCGTCGCAATAAAAAAAGCACCCAGCAGAGTGGCCCCTGCCACCAAATGAAACAAAGGTGATGCAAATTGCTCGGGATTAAGTAGATGAAAAATACCCGCGATTAAAAATAATGAAGCAAGCACCGACAGCGGAATATGCCATTGAATAATTTTCTGATAAATAAGCCACACGCCACCTAAAAGAAAGGCCAAAGCAACCCATTCATAACCTGCCCCAGCTATACCACCAAAGATTGAATTACTTTGAATAATTTCCGCTACAGCATGATCCAAGCCTAATTGAGACTTAAGATAATCTAAAGGAGTCGCACTTGAGATAGCATCAAGATGCTTCAAGGCTTCTGGATTTTGAAAAATCACCCCGGCTGATTCGGCAAAACCAAGTTCCGTTTCAGTGAGACTTTTAGGTGCCATCCAACTAGTCATTTCACGGGGAAACGAAATAATCAACATGGCATAACCCACCATCGCCGGATTGAACGGGTTATACCCCAAACCACCATAAAGATGTTTTGCGACAATAATAGCAAACACCACTCCGAAAACCGGAACCCACCAAGGCGCAATAGGGGGTATCGATAACGCTAATAATACGGCGGTAAGCACCGCACTAC
This sequence comes from Gammaproteobacteria bacterium, assembly GCA_027021445.1. Taxonomy (GTDB): domain Bacteria; phylum Pseudomonadota; class Gammaproteobacteria; order S012-40; family S012-40; genus JALUUH01. Next base: position 20,753 of record JALUUH010000163.1, on the reverse strand, counting down.
CGTCGGTTAAAAAAGGAAATAATGGGCGCTTGCGCACTTTTAACATGATGGTTTCAGCAATCAAACCCGCGCTTAAGGCTAATAATATATTAATCAACACGCCCCAGCCAAACAGCAGAATATAAATAGCAATACCCGGCAGTAAAGCATACAAAACCTTTAACATCACCTTGGTGACACTAATGGGCGCATGCGTATGCGGCGAACTGGGGGTATATAACTTCACATTTTTTCCTTACACCGAAATTCCGCAGTTAACCGCTACGGAGGTTTTTATATCGTTGATTATAATAAACATAATGGCTCTTATTCTATTCACTCAGAGAGTGAACGCACTACTTTAAAAGCGCACTCTTCACGCCGTCCAACTGCGGATTCTAGGTTAAAATGAGGTCTTCTTAATCCACACCACTCTGTTGCTCATCTTGACGCTGACGCTTGCGCCGCTCATCAATTTCATCAATCAGCTGATGCTGTTTTTTGCTTAAATTATCCGTATTTTTAGGATTAATTTTTTGACTAGATTTTTTCTCTCTAACCCGTTCCATGGCTGCCAGGATTGCCGCTTTTTTGGGGTCATTTTTTTCGTCAGCGGGGTCTTTATTTTCTGCGTTAGTTGCTTTTTTATGTAACGCCTCTTTTTTTAATCGACGACGTTCTTCCGCTTCTTGTTTATCCCGTTCAATCCTCCGCTCGCGAAACTCATGTCTTAATCGCGCCTTGTCGGATTTCAACCTTTCTTCTTCTCTTTGCCATATTTCGCCTTTGGCAAAACGATAATATTGAACCAAGGGAATGTGGCTTGGGCAAACATAGTCACAACAGCCACACTCGATACAATCAAACAAATTATAATTTTGTACTTGATCAAGATCTTCTGCTTTGGCATACCAATAAAGCTGTTGCGGTAATAACTTAATCGGACAAACCTGGGCACATGCACCACAACGTATACACGGCATAATATGCTCGCGCCCGGAAAACTGCGAATGACGACCCCGATCAACGAGCACACAATTGCTGGTTTTAATCAGCGGAATATTTAACGAGTGCATCGCAAAACCCATCATCGGCCCGCCAATGATGAGGCGTTTAATATCCTGCACATTATCCGAACATTGCGCCACTAATTCTTCGACAATGGTGCCAAATAAAACTTCCAGGTTTTGCGGCGAGTCTACATCTCCGGTGATTGTGACATAACGAGAAATCAACGGCTCACCATGGTGTACTGCTCGATACACGGCAGCAACCGTACCAATATTTTGGCAGACAACCCCAACTTGTACCGGTAAACCTTCACTCGGCACTTCCTCACCCGTAATGGCATACACTAATTGTTTTTCACTACCTGCCGGATAAATAGTGGGAATAACCGCCACGTCAATTAAATCTTCGGCGAGCTGTTTGATCGCACTCTTTACCGATTCAATCGCTTCAGGTTTATTGTCTTCAATAGCGATAACCGTTCTTTTCGCTTGCAATGCATGCTGAATAACTAACACACCGGCGACAATCTCATCTGCGCGTTCACGCATTAACATATCATCACAAGTGATATACGGCTCACACTCAATGCCGTTAATGATTAAGGTTTCGATTTCTCTGCCAGGGCCAGGATTAAGTTTTATATAACTCGGAAAACCCGCCCCACCTAAACCTACAATACCCGCTTCTCTAATCACATTACGCAAACTACTAGGATCAAGCGCCGTATAATCTCGCGCATGCGAAGTAAGTTCCACCCAGGTTTCTTTTCCATCCGGTATTATTTCTATACACGGCGCTCGCATACCTGAAGGATGAGGAGCCTCTCTATCTCCTATATAAGACACCGTTCCGGAGGTGGGCGCATGAATTGGGGCAGACACATAATCAGTGGCATGCGCTATTTTCTGACCTTTTAAAACAATCTCGCCTTCTGCCACAATGGGCTCGGCTGGCGCACCAATATGCTGATGCAATGGCAAAACTAATCGCGCAGGTAGCTTGGCTTTTTTAGTCGCCTGAGTGATCGATATTTCTTTATATTGTGGAACCTCGATACCGCCCGGAAAACGAAATAGTTTTTTCATTAAGAACTCGCTTTCCCGGCACTACTTTTTGTAGTCTCTAAAAACACCAAAGGTGCCTCAAGTGCTTTAATCGGCGAAGGCCAATTCCATTGCTCAATATTGTTTTCCACAGCAACCATATCAATACAATCTACCGGACAAGGCGGAACACAGAGTTCGCAACCTGTGCATTCAATTTCTATAACCGTATGCATCTGCTTCGCTGCACCCAGAATGGCATCCACCGGACACGCCTGAATACATAAGGTACAACCGATGCAATCGCTTTCATTAATAATCGCGATAGTCTTTGGCGCTTCTTCACCGTTTTCAGGATTTAACGGTATAGGTTCCCGATCCAGTAAATCCGCCAACGCATGAATCGTTGCTTCACCTCCGGGTGGACATTGATTAATATCCGCTTCTTCATTTGCAATGGCTGTGGCATAAGGCTTACAACCTGGAAAACCACACTGCCCACACTGTGTCTGAGGTAACAAGCTATCAATCTGCTCTACCAGTGGCTCACCTTCAACCTTAAAACGAATAGAGGCATATCCCAATAGCAGACCAAACACCAAGGCCAACAAAACAAGAACAAGAATGGCTGATAACATAAACTACGCTTTTATCAATCCAGAAAACCCCATAAAAGCCATCGACATCAATCCCGCTGTAACCAAGGCAATAGCTGGCCCCCGAAAAGCCACAGGCACATCTGCAACCGTAATGCGTTCACGCATTGCAGCAAAAAGAATTAAGACCAAAGAAAATCCCACCGATGCACCAAAGCCATAAACAGCCGATTCAAAAAAACTAAGTTCCGCTTGCACATTTAATAACGCAACGCCTAATACCGCACAGTTTGTAGTAATCAGCGGCAAATAAATACCCAGCACTTGATACAACAACGGACTCGTTTTATGCACCACCATTTCTGTTAACTGCACGACTACGGCAATAACCAAAATAAACGTAATCGTACGCAAATACTCCAACTCAAAGGGTGCGAGCAAATAGGTATTGACCAAATAGCTGCAAATAGAAGAAAGCGTCAATACAAACGTCGTCGCGAGTGCCATACCCGTTGCCGTTTCTAGTTTTCTCGATACGCCCATAAACGGACATAAACCGAGAAACTTCACCAGCACAAAATTATTCACCAGCACGGTGCTGACTAATATCAGTAAGAACTCAGTCATAAAAAATTCCTTGCAAACACTTCGCTAAGAAAACGTGCTATTGAGATAAGAGAAGCCTTGCCACTATTTAACCCTCATACCGGGCATCGCACCTTCATGTGGTTCTAATATCCACAAATCTTTACCCCCTGGGCCAGCCGCTAACACCATACCTTCGGATACGCCGAAACGCATTTTTCGGGGCGCTAGGTTTGCCACCACAACGGTATGCTTTCCAATTAAATCCTGCGGAGAATATGCCGCTTTAATGCCTGCCAATACCTGGCGCGTTTCACCCCCAATATCGAGCTGTAAACATAATAATTTATCTGCGCCTACAACATCTTCAGCCGCCACAATTCGCGCAATGCGTAAATCAACCTTAGAAAACGCCGCATAATCAATCATCGGAGCTATCGGATCATCAACCGCAGTTGCAGCCGTCGCGATTTTTGCGGCAGGCGCTGCTTCTTGCTTGGATTCATGAATCATTTTTTCTATTTGCTCGGCATCTACTCGGGACATTAATGGCTTAAATTTCTTGATTTCATGTGCCAGCAATGGTTTTTGTACACTGGACCAGGTCAGCTCACCCGCATTCAAAAACATTTCTGATTGTACAGCCATTTCAGGCAACACAGGTTTCAAATAAGTTATCAATGCCCTAAAAAAATTGATACCCATGCTGCAAATAGCTTGTAGCTCGGCATCCCGGTTTTTTTGTTTCGCCAGCACCCAGGGTTCTTTTTCATCGATATATTGGTTGGCTTTATCTGCCAGCGCCATTATTTCCCGAATCGCACGGCTGTATTCTCGTTGCTCATAAAACCGCGCTATCTCATCGCCCTTAGCCTCAAACTCCTGATACAAGGCCGGTTCCGAACACTGCGCAGATAATTGCCCACCAAAGCGTTTCTTAATAAATCCCGCGCAGCGGCTCGCAATATTCACCACCTTACCCACTAAATCGGAATTCACCCGTGCAGCAAAATCATCAAAATTCAAATCGAGATCATCAATCCGATCATTTAATCGCGCAGCAAAGTAATATCTTAAATATTCAGGGTTTAAGTACTTCAGATAAGTCTCGGCCTTGATAAAGGTGCCACGCGATTTCGACATTTTTTGACCATTAACCATCAAAAAACCATGCGCAAAAATCGCCGTAGGTTTGCGAAACCCCGCCCCCTCAAGCACCGCTGGCCAAAACAACGCATGAAAACGTAAAATATCTTTGCCAATAAAATGATAAACCTCCGCCGCACTGTCTTTCGCCCAAAAACGCTCAAAATCTACCGCGTGTTTATCACAATAGTTTTTAAAGCTTGCGATATATCCAATCGGGGCATCCATCCACACATAGAAAAACTTGCCAGGAGAACCGGGTATTTCAAAACCAAAATAAGGGGCATCTCTGGAGATATCCCAATCTTGCAAACCCGCGGTAAACCACTCCTTCAGCTTATGCGTAACCTCGGTTTGCAGTGTAGAAACCGCAACACCCTCATTACCTGTCCATGCACGCAGCATCGCTGCAAAATGATCCAGCTTAAAAAATAAATGCTCGGCTTCTTTCTCAATGGGGGTTGCACCCGATATAACCGACACCGGGTTTTTTAAATCTATGGGGGCATAAGTGGCACCACATGCTTCACAGTTGTCACCGTATTGATCGACCGTACAACACTTTGGGCACTCTCCTTTGACAAAACGATCCGGTAAAAACATCTCTTTTTCGGGATCAAAAGCCTGTTTTATAACACGTGATTCAATATGCCCAGCCGCTTTCAAGCGCAAATAAATTAACTCTGCAAGCTCGCGGTTTTCGTCGGAATGCGTCGAATAAAAGTTATCGAAACCGATGCCAAATCCTGCAAAATCCCGCTGATGCTCGGCACTGATTTTAGCAATCAATGCTTCCGGTGAAATACCAAGCTTCTGTGCATGCAACATAATGGGAGTGCCATGTGCATCATCCGCACACACGTAATAACACTCGTGTTCACGCATTTTTTGAAAACGTACCCAGATATCGGTTTGTATATACTCGACTAAATGTCCCAAGTGAATGGGGCCGTTCGCGTAAGGTAAGGCACTCGTTACCAAGATACTGCGTTTATTTGCTTGCTTTTTTTGCTTCATTATTTCCCACTAACACCTGTAAAAGTCTCGATATTTCGCCCGCTTACACAAATAGCCCAGCAAAACGTGAGATTATACCCCAGTACGCTGTCGTTGCGTTATCTCAATTAACACGCCAACTTCATGCGCATATATTGGCCAGCAAATTTTTATGAACACCTGATCAAACCTATAAAATAACACACTATTTTAGTCTACTTCTCCCGATTTACCATTTCATGTACAATGCCATCCCAATGCAAACCCGAACTTGCTCAATGTATGTTCATATTATAGAAAAATAATCTGAGAGAGAAAAAAGAATGTCAGCCATATCAAAATCACACATTGAAACCGAATTAAAAACCTATATTGACCCCTATCTCGAAAAAGACCTGGTTAGCGCGAATGCCGTAAAAAAAATCGAGATAAAGCACAATAATGTCGCCATAGAACTCCAGCTCGGCTTCCCGGCAAAAAATTACCATGCGGACTTACGCAAGAACATCAGCGCCTGCTTGAAAAAAATCGATGGTATTGGCAGCATCAATATCAACATCACCACTAATATTATCAGCCATGCCGCACTGCAAGGCGTTAAGCCGATCAAAAATGTGAAAAATATTATCGCCATTGCCTCGGGCAAAGGCGGCGTTGGCAAGTCAACAACTGCGGTTAATCTCGCACTCGCACTGGCAAAAGATGGCGCTAATGTAGGCATATTAGATGCCGATATTTACGGGCCAAGCCAACCCAGAATGCTCGGCATCGACAATAAACCCGAGTCCAAAGATGGCAAAACCATGGAACCGCTGATCGGGCACGGCATTCAAGCCATGTCGATAGGTTTTCTAGTCGATCAAGAAACCCCTATGATTTGGCGCGGCCCCATGGTCACCCAAGCTTTAGAGCAACTGCTTAACGACACCCAGTGGAAAAACCTCGACTATTTAATCGTAGACATGCCGCCCGGCACCGGAGACATCCAGCTTTCCTTGTCCCAAAAAGTACCCGTTAGCGGAGCCGTCATTGTCACCACACCGCAAGATATTGCCTTGCTTGATGCGCGGAAAGGCTTAAAAATGTTCGAAAAGGTTAACGTCCCTATACTCGGTATCGTGGAAAATATGAGCTTACATATTTGCGCTAACTGTGGCCATGAAGAACCTATATTTGGCCAAGGCGGCGGACAAAAAATGTCGACAGATTATGCCGTAGATCTGTTGGGTTCACTACCACTCGACCTGCAAATTCGTCAGCAGGTAGACGGTGGAAACCCAAGCGTTGTTGCTGACCCCGAGAGCAGAATCACCGCGTTATATTTAGAGATCGGGCGTCGGATTAGTGCTAAACTATCGCTACAAGCGAAAGATTATTCGAACAAATTTCCCAATATTGTCATTCAAAATAATTAACCAATAGCGCAAACACATGAGCATAAAATCAGACACCTGGATTAAAAAAATGGCGGCAACAGAAGGCATGATCGAACCTTTCGAAGCCACTCAAATTAAATATAAAAATGACACACGTTTAATCTCCTATGGTACTTCCAGCTATGGTTACGACGTAAGATGCGCCGACGAATTTAAAATATTCACCAACATCAATTCAGCCATCGTTGATCCTAAAAATTTCGACGATGACAGCTTTGTGGAAGTCAAATCAGAGGTATGCATCATACCGCCAAATTCATTTGCACTGGCGCGCACCGTTGAGTTTTTCCGAATTCCTCGCAGCATATTAACCGTATGCCTCGGCAAATCAACCTATGCCCGTTGTGGCATCATTGTCAATGTCACCCCACTCGAACCGGAATGGGAAGGCCATGTCACCCTGGAGTTTTCAAATACCAGCCCCTTACCCGCCAAAATTTATGCAAACGAAGGCGTTGCGCAAATGTTGTTTTTTGAATCCGACCAAATTTGCGAAACCTCTTATAAAGACCGCGATGGCAAATACCAAGGGCAACGCGGCGTTACGTTACCGAGAACATAAGACACCTCTTCGTCTTTACTTTAGGCATTCTGCTAAATAACATCTGAAACTACAGCGCAAACTTATTAGTAGAAACACTTAGACAAAAGAAGGTATGATAGCAAAAACCTGGAGCGATTATTGCTGTTTAATATTTGCGCATAGCTTTCATTGATACTAAAATTTTCTTTTCAGGATCAATGAGTTAACAATTAAACGCGGATTATTTACTGTAAATTCAGACGCTTAGAACAGTATAACATTGGCCTTTAAAACATGGACCGTAGAACCGATATATAAAGTAGGCAATAACGGTTTTGTTAGGCTAGGAGGAAAATATGATTATCACGATCGATATGGTGAGTGGGGAAATCATCGAAGACTCCACCGAGAAAGAAGCAACAACATCGCAAGACGCCACACAGCGTCCATTAAATAATATGATCGAAATTCCTGAGCTAGCTCAGATTGAAATAACCGACGCAACACCCAATACACCCTCAGCGGTGCTATTCGATATCGCAAACACCGACATTGAAGAGTTTATAGATAGAATGCAGTAATCAATTTATCTATTCTCCAGCTCCAAGAAGCACCCGAGGAGCTGGAGAACATTAGCGCACCATCCCTAAGCATAACGGCCCAGCCCTAGATCATCCCTGCTTAATTCTCAATCATAAATAACGGATTCGAATTTAAAAAAACCTCGGCATCAAACTCGCTAAGCCACGCAAGATTAAATGCAATCTCTTCATATAACCAAAAAAAAGAATCATCCTTCGTCACCGAATACCGCCACGTGTATTTAATTTGTCCCCAGGAATTGAGAACCAGCGCATGGGTTTGTATTTTATCGCGGATATCAGACTTCGCTAAGGCTTCATCAGATGCAACATTTAAGTCCATGTAATCAAGTAACAGCCGAGTGTTTTTTTTTCGTACCCTAAACCTATCCCAAACAAATACCTCCGGTGATTGCGCTAAAAAATTTACCCGCGACTTATCCGTAGCATCACCATGCACATCAACGATACAACGTTGATTAAACACATAGCTTGCTGGTGGAAACTCTACCGTATAACGATCAGGCAAAGCAGCACGTTTTTTAATCTCTAAATCACCGCGTTGGCTTTTATCCCACTGCTTAATGACGACCTGAAAAATAGCCAAAGCATACTTAACATCTGACATTACAAAACCTTGTTAAATGATAACTTACGTTAAATTATTTATGACTCAAGCAATCAATGCAAATAGTTTCGGTTAATACCCAGAAAGCCATTTTCTTTTACATATACCCGTAGCGCAATTTTAAAATTTTCGATAAGACCACACCCAAAACAGAGTAAAAAAAACCGACAACTTTCTCGACACGAATATAATTATTTTTGCTTAACCACATCAAACACGGTATGGTTCATTCCGTAATTCCTTAGCAGCAATAGTAGCTCTCTAGTTAATAACAAAAACAAAAGAGATAATTATGAACCGCTTTGATCGCATTTATCAATTAAACACCCTCATAAAAAACGCTTGCCTACCGGCATCTAAAGCAATATTAAAAAACCAACTAGAATGCTCTGACTCAAGCATAGAACACTCCATCGAAAATTTACGTGATCATCTTAGCGCACCGCTCGTTTATAATAAAAAACTAAACGGATACCATTATGCTGAAACCGGCGACAGAAAATACGAACTACCGGGATTGTGGTTTAACGCAGCCGAGTTATTTGCATTACTCGCCAGTCAACAACTGCTCAAAGACATTCAGCCCGGCTTACTCGAAGACCCAATAAAACCACTCACCCAGAAAATACAAAACCTACTCAGAAACACGCAACTCGGTCATAAAAATATCGAGCAGCGCGTAAAGCTCATCCAACAATCATCCCGTAACGTAGACAAAACACTCTTCCAAAAAATTATTTCCGCAATCGCCACTCGCAAGAAAATACAATGCACTTACCACGCACGCGGCACGGATGAAATAAGTAACCGAACCCTCTCACTACAACGTATCGTACATTATCGCGATAACTGGTACTTAGACGCGTGGTGTCATAAACGCGAAGCCCTACGTACATTTTCAGTCGAAAAAATAATTAGTGGTGGCGTGTTAACAAATGACGCGATTGATATAGAGCAATCCATATTAGATGCGCACTTTACGTCTTCTCTTTGGCATTTTTTCAGGTCAAGCAGACAAAACCGCCATCTTAGAATTCACTAAAAAATATTTCCAATGGGTAGCTGATGAAACATGGCACCCTGAGCAAAAAGGAGAGTGGCTGGAAAATGAAAGCTATCGTTTACAAGCACCCTATCGACATTCTCAAGAATTGTTAATGGATATTCTTAAATACGGCGCTGAAGCTGAGGTTGTCGAACCTGTTGAATTAAGACAAAGTCTTATTGAGATTGTTAGCAATATGCAAAAAGCTTATAAAAAAGAAGTTGCTTCGTCACGAAATGAGGAAGTAGGTGTGGGATGATTAAATGTGAAGTGGAAATAGAGAATGCTATTGTATTCGTTTTTCCGAGAGTTTTTCTGACGAGAAAATTGTGCACACACTGTGTGCACAATTGAGTTGGTCTCATTTGCGCCAGATTATTGGGATGGACAATGCTGTGAAGCGAGATTTCTATCTAGAAATGAGCAAGCTGGAGAACTGGTCTGTACGACAACTTCAAGGGCGTATCTCCTCTACAGTTGTTTGAGCGTACAGCCATCTCTCGCAAGCCAGAGCAGATAGAGCTGCTGGAACTGGATAAGAGCGGTATTCACGTTGCCGAGTATCTGACTGTTTTACCGCTACGTGAAGTACTGCAAGCAAAGTTGAAGCAATCAATAGAACAAGCACGGCAGCGCCTGGCAAAAGAAAAGAGTGATGAATAATTAAAAGTGATAATAATTTTCGAGAGCGAATAACGATAGAAATGAAATAGTAGAAACAAATACTTAGGCGGCATGCATGGATTGTAAGTTGAATTGACAATCCGTGCATGCTTGAAAAGTGAACGAAATGATTCAAACAAAAATGTCAGTTCAAAGGATATAGTCGAATAACAGCGAAATGATTGCGAATAGAAGACGAGCTTCATTAAGGCGATACGAGTAAATATTATTATAAATATACATATAAACAGTCAGTTAGAGTAATGCACTGCTTCGTAGAAGAAACAGTATTTTTTTGAAGCCGTTATTGTGAGGTGTATAAATGCACTCGGCACGTACACCCAACCTTACATTGTTAAAATATAGAGGAGGTAACGATGAGCAAATATAAAATATCAATGGAAATAGCTGGCCCTTTTGCGATGTGGTCTCGCCCTGATACCGGAGCGACACCCACAAGCTATCCGGTACCAACCTGGTCTGCGGTAAAAGGAATATTTGAATCTGTTGCATTCTTCAATGACGGAAAAGCCTGGATTCGACCTACCAAAGTAGAAATATGTAAGAAGTTAGGCGCTAGTGGTGGAGAGCTTGGTTTTCAAAAATATACCAATAACTATCGTGGGCCACTAAAAGATAAGAGCAAAGTCAACTTTCAATTTTCAAGTCTCATCCTTGCTGATGTTTGTTATCGAATTTATGGCGTTATCGAAAATGGAAGTGGCAGCCATTTAAAGAACGGAAGCAACCCCTGCCATGCATTACAGGCTATGTTTCAGCGGCGTTTAAAAAAAGGACAATGTTATAAAACACCTGCACTGGGTTGGAATGAATTTGTGCCGAGTTATTGGGGACCAATGCGTGATGATGAATCTCTGCCTGATGCAACTGAGATTGATACTGAAATTAATTTGGATTTAGTATCAGTGCTTAATCAGGTCTTTGATAAAGCAGTGAGTGGTCGATACAAACCCAGGTTTCAGCAAGGTGAAGACGCTTGGATTAAAGAAGGAGAGTTTAATTATGCTGAATGAACTCTATTCAATTTATATGGGATTGGAGGCAGTTGGAGAATCGCCAATAATCAAGCACAAAGATATTCATACACCCGGTAAGAACATGACTTTTCGGGTAATGTTAGATGAGCATGGTCGAGTTAGTTCGGTTAAATTGATGACCGTTGAACAAACTCAGGACTGTTGGTCATTAGGGAATAAGCAGACCCAATTTCCAGCGGTTAAGGTCAAGTATCCTTTACTCGCAAATGGGCATATGGATTACCTTAGTTGGAAGGAAGAAATCGGCAAACCAAGTGAAGTGAATTTTAGAGAATTGATTGAGCGCTTATCAATGAAGAATTCAATCAGTTTATCGAACTTGAGTTGTTGGCCGAGTTACCGCAAACAAGTGCTGGCACGTAAAGATCAATTGGCTGGCGATGATGACTGCAAAGAAGTTTATGAACTTTTTCATCGATACAGTAAAACTAAAACCGGGGTGGAGATACTTGAGCAAGTTGCCACAATATTAATTAAATCAGCTCAGCAAGGAGCGGATATCTTAAGCCTTAAGGCTATTTGTTCATTGCTATTTGGGGAGAAATTGAAATCTAAAGGTGAAGTCGAGGACAACAAACGTGTCACACTTATGATAGATTGCTTTCCTCACGCGGATATCGATATCTACGCGTCATCCAAAAACAGGATTACTAATTTATCACAAGCTTTGTTCATAGCTGAATTGAAAACAATTACAAAGGCTCGAAATGGAGTATGTTCACTTTCAGGCAATAAAGGTGAACTTGTAGGAAAAACATTTCCCGAAGAAAAATTAGCAGTCGTGGGGCCAACTATACTATTTTCCAAAAACGAACAAACAAGTGGCATCACAGTTGAGCGGTATGGGAAATCACGAGGAGATGCATTTTCTTTGTCCAATAATCTCTGTCAAAAACTAGCAGCGAGTATTCTCTTTATTAATTCGGGTAAGTTTAAAGAAAAAACCTGGTCAAGACTACCTTCATCTAGCTTATTACTTGCTTATTGCAAGAAAGATTGGAATTTACCAATTACACCTTTGATTACTGGCGTGTCAGAGATTGAGGATTTTGATGATTATCTCGATGCAACAGAATCAGTGTTGGCTTCATTTAAAGGCAAAAACTTAAGTCTTGATGTGGTAGTCGATTTCACAGAAATCATTAAGGTAGATAAGGCCAACCGTAAAATCAATTTCAGTACCACAGCCAAACTGAGTAAATTGATTCGTGCAGCTGATGAATGGAAGCAAGCTTGTATTAATTCACCTAGCTTTAAATTGTATGCCCTAACACATAAAAAAGAAAAACAGATGTGTTCACCTTGGGCGATTAGTCCACAACAAGTAATGTATTTATCTCGTCAAAAATACATACGAAATGGTAGTGATTCAACAAGTCTGCCCAGCATCAGCTTTGCAGATGTAATGAAATTATTTCTTGGGCAAAATAATCAGGCCTTGGCAATACGTTGCTTACAACGTATTGCTGAGCAATATCAACCTTTATTGAACTACTGTGCTTTGAGTCGGTTACAGCGAGTATTGCAGGCCAAAGCACATGTAAAGGCTGATCCAAAAAAACATAATGCACCAGTCTTAAGTGCAGTTACATTGATGGCATTGCTTCTATTTAAAATAGGACGAACAAAGGAGATCTATATGAACGATTTTGCGTTTCAGTTGGGGCAGTTATGTTCCGCGATGGATGAATTACATATTGGTTATTGTAAAAATGTACGAAGTGGGAAAATACCAAATACTCTGATTGGAAATCTTACTTATAGCATGGCATTACAGAACCCTATAAAAGCCCTGTCTATATCGGCTCCGCGTATCAGGCCATATGAGGTGTGGGCTAAAAAAGCATTTGAAAATAAATCTTGGCTTGTTAAAAAAGACGGCAAAGTAATAGATGATAAAGATGGAAAGCCAATTGAAGACAAAGCAATAAAAGATGGGGTTTTTTCTAATAGATGGATGTCAGGTCAATCAGACCGTTTACATAAGAGCTTTTCTGGGAATACTCAAATTATAACAGATAGTTACAAAGCCGAACTCATGCTTGGCTATTTAGCTGGACGTCCTTTCGAAAAACAAAAAACATCAACCAAGCAAAATGATAATCAAGGAGAGAACTCATGAATACGCCTTTTAATCGCCATGTCGGCTTGCTGGTTTTAGATGTCACAATGTCCAACCCGAATGGTGACCCAGATATGGAGTCCGAACCAAGAACTCGTGAGCTAGATGGTCTCGGAATGATTTCCCCGGTTTCTCTAAAACGCAAGTTACGGGATTTGGTAAGTGAAGAATCCGAAGTTTTTACGGTAGCCAAGCAACAACTCGAACTCGGCACTATGACACATAATCAATTTAAAATTCTGGAAGAACGAGGACGTGATCGGAATGCCATCAAGGCCATGGATAAAGCCGAGTTTATGCAAACCTATTGGGATGCTCGTATGTTTGGCAACACTTTTCTTGAATCATTGAAAGACTCGGAACTGACTAAAGAGCAAAAGAAGAAAAAAGCAGATGGGGGTTATGATCATTTGATCAATACGGGTACCACTCAAATAGGTGTGGGTATGTCAATTGCGCCGATAGATGTTGTGCGCATGACCAACACCAACAAAGCAGGTGTCGAGAGCGATAAGGATCGTGGCATGGCACCTTTGGCATTTCGAGTGGTGCAGCATGGTATTTATTGCATTCCTATTTTTGTTAATCCGAGCATTGCTAAAAAAACGGGGGCTACTATTGAAGATTTAAAGTTGCTCAAATTCATGCTGCCTTATGTTTATCAACATACCGCTTCTGCGATTCGTCCACAAATTTCAGTTTTACATGCATGGTTTGCTGAGCATAAAAACACCTTGGGTTCTTGTCCTGAGTATTTATTTATCAATGCTTTAACGCCTAAGTTAAAAGCTGGAGTGACACGCTCGACATCAGCAAAAGATTACGATATTCCTGGACGAAACGATTTGGATGATTTATTAGATCGGTTTAAAGAAGTGCGTGATTTAGTAAACGAATAATGTCTTACCTTGCTCATACACCTCCCAAGGAAAAACCTGAGTTGGAAGCTCATCGATATAAGGATCATATTGATGAGATGATGAGTTATGGGTTAGCTTTATTTGATTACTTGATATTATTTTCCAATTTAGCTGATGCAGACAAAGATGACCTCCGTCAAACCTTTAAAACTGCACTCATGTTGCACGATATGGGTAAGCTGGATGAGTCAATTCAGCGAATATTTCGTGGTGAAGACTCTGGTCGCTTGCCAATAGATCATATTGAAGCAGGTGTTGCCATCGCTGATGAGATGGAAAATGAATTGTTGGGCTGGCTGATTCGCGGTCATCATTCACCAGGATTACCAAGTAAAAAAACTGAGAAGTATTTTATCAAGGAGTTAAGGAGAAAATCACAACTAACTCTATCGCCTTACTGCCTACGAGGTTCGCGTCATCACCGTGCTAAACTCACGGCAGATTTTGATAAACACAAAGCAGCAATAATCTCCACAAACGAAAGAATCGAGATATACAAACAACGACAGATTGAATCTTGTGGCCAATGGCCCCAGCTTAGCTTGAAGTTGCCCACTATTGGTTTGACTCCTCGTTTGATGTTGTCTTGCTTAGTCGATGCCGACCATAGTAGCGCAGCTTGTTACAGCCAAGACAAGCCTATGTCACCTTTTAAACCGGCACAAACGCATTGGCAAAAGCGTTTGCTGGCTTTAGATAACTATATTACAAGCTTGGTTGATTCGAGCAATGACCCTCATAGCAATCGTAATCAAATGCGAGGTGAATTTTATCGGCGTTGTTTTGATGGGAAATTATTCGACTCTCGCTTAGTCGCTTGTTCAGCACCAGTAGGCTTGGGTAAAACAACGTCTGTCATGGCTTATTTACTTCGCTGTGCAATTAAAGATGATTCCAGCCGAATTTTTGTTATCGCCCCTTTTTCTAACATCATTGATCAAACGGTCAAGGTTTTACGCAAAGCGGTTGTGTTAGATGGTGAAGATGCCACATCGATTGTGGTCGCACATCATCACAAGGCTGAGTTTAGCAATAAGGATATGCGTCAATATGCAGCCAGTTGGCAAGCACCTATCGTGGTCACTACAGCGGTACAGTTTTTTGAAACGCTCGCTGCCTCCAATCCCTCAAAACTTCGGAAGCTGCACAATGTGATCGGTGCTGCGGTTTTTATTGATGAGTCTCATGCCTGTTTACCTACCGAGTTATTAGCCGTTAGTTGGTATTGGATGAAGCAGTTGGCCGATAATTGGCAATGCAATCTAGTTTTTTCATCAGGATCGATGGTCAAATTTTGGCAAGACAGTTATTTGGTCAATGAAGGTGTTCGTACTTTACCAGATCTATTACCTGACTCGTTAAAATCAAAAACACAACATGCAGAGGTACGGCGGGTTATTTTTGACCGGATTGAAAAACCACTAAAACGTGATGAGTTAGTTGAACGATTACAATCAGATGAAACTTGGGGAGAGTTTATCAATCAAGACAAATCCTCATGTTTAGTGATTTTAAATACGGTGCAGTCGGCAGCGGTCATTGCAGATACGCTAGCAAGAAGCTTAGATGATAAAAAAAATGAATTATTGAATAAAACTGTTTTGCATCTATCGACCGCTTTAGCGCCCAAGGATCGAGATAGAATACTGAAAGAGGTCATCATTAGACAAGGCGATAGTGACTGGAATCATCGCCCTTGGTACTTGATTGCCACCAGTTGTGTTGAAGCCGGTGTCGATTTGGACTTCGCCATTGGATTTAGAGAACGCTGTTCGGTAACTAGTTTTTTACAAGTATCTGGCCGCATCAATCGACATGGGAAACGAACTTTTGGTCGATTATTCGACTTTTCCATTTATGCTGAAGATGGTTTAAGCCATCACCCTGGATTTAACGAGTCATCCGATATCTTGAATCACTTGTGGTTAGAAATAGTGAATGAAAGAATGGATAGCAGCGACCTTTGTAGTAAAGCGATTCGTAAAGAACTTTCTCGATTTCCAGAAAAAAAATCCAAATCAGAACTGTTGATATTGGAAGAACAAAAACAGGGTTTTCAGGAGGTATCGACTGGCTATCGAATTATTGATTCTGAAACGGCTACCGTGATTATTGATAAAGGGTTAGTGAAAAAACTTGAACAGGGAGTTCCTATAAATTGGCAGGACTTACAAAATAACTCTGTACAACTGTGGGCGAATAAAATTAGAAATTTTAACTTGAAGCCCATTGTGGGATGCGCGCAAGATGATATTTATTCTTGGACAGACACTTACGACTATGACCCTCATTTTTTGGGTATCATGGCAGGAATTATAGATCCAGTGGTGTTTTTTCAAGAAACTGGTGGCGTTATTTGAATATAATCAGTCTCGCTTCCTATGTTATTACAGCCTATATCCCTTCTTTGGAACTTTGGCAGGCAGATTTTAAAACGAGGAAATAATGATGAAATGC
This sequence comes from Gammaproteobacteria bacterium, assembly GCA_027021445.1. Lineage (GTDB taxonomy): Bacteria > Pseudomonadota > Gammaproteobacteria > S012-40 > S012-40 > JALUUH01. The sequence goes on along the minus strand of JALUUH010000163.1, from coordinate 3,964 downwards.
GTAATCTGTAAATCAGGTGATACCAATAAAGGCCATGCAACCATTACACTGCAACGCGGCCAGTCTACCATTATCATCAAGGATGTACCGGCGCAGGTATGTGAAAACTGCGGTGAATATTACTTGAGTGAGGAGATCAACGGGAAGGTGATGGCTTTGGCAGAGAATGCCATCAAGCACAATGCTGAGGTGGAAATCCTGCGGTTTGCTGCATAAGCAAATGGTTGGAAAACCGAATTTATGACAATCCCACCCTCCTCTCAACTCATCATTTACCAAACCGAAGACGGGCAAACCCGTCTTGAGGTTCGGCTGGCGGATGAAACTGTCTGGCTAACGCAGAAGTTAATGGCTGAGTTATTCCAGACTAGCAAACAGAACATTAGTTTACATTTGAAAAATATCTTTGAGGAACAAGAGCTTGAAGAGAATGCAGTTGTCAAGGATTTCTTGACAACTGCATCTGATGAAAAAAAATACTCAACAAAGTATTACAACCTAGATTGCATTATCTCAGTAGGCTATCGCGTTAAGTCCCACACCGCCACCCGCTTCCGCCAATGGGCAACCCTGCATATCAAAGAATACATCGTCAAAGGTTTTCTCCTAGATGATGAACGTCTTAAAAACCCAGATGTGCCATTCGACTATTTTGATGAACTGCTGCGGCGTATTCAGGATATCCGCACATCGGAGAAACGCTTCTACCAGAAAATCACGGATATCTATGCCACCAGTGTGGATTATGATCCGACGTTACAGGTAAGTATTAGCTTCTTTAAAACCGTTCAGAACAAACTCCATTGGGCCATAACGGGTAAAACAGCAGCAGAGATTATCCAGCATCGGGCAGACAGTGATAAACCCAATATGGGATTGACTAACTGGCGGGGAGACAAACCCCGCAAACAGGATGTCACTATCGCTAAAAACTATCTTAGTGAAACTGAGTTAATGGCACTCAATAATCTAGTTGAGCAATATCTTGTGTTTGCTGAGGGACAGGCTATGCAGCGTATTCCCATGCACATGCAGGAATGGGTGAAAAAACTAGATGGTTTTTTAACATTGAACGACCGTAATATTCTCGATCATGCCGGTAAAGTGTCTCATGAGATGGCCATGCAAGTGGCGAGTGATGTATACGAAAAATTTCATAAGCAGCGTTTAGAAGTAGAGGCCGAGCAAGCGGATAAAAAGGATTTTGAAATCCTGGAAAAGCAGATGACTCATCGAGATAAAGGTAAAAGTTAGTGAGTAAAATATTTTAAATGAAAAAACTCATCCGTAACTCTACTACAGAGTTTCTAATTTTCACCATGCAGGCTGGCGAAGATGAGTCATATTGAGAGCTGGAGCGTGCGCAGGATCTAGTTGCAATCAATTCAGTCAAAACACCATGAAAAAACATAACTGTCATGACGGATATTCATGGTAATATTCCTATATGATAAAACGCTCTCAATGGCATAACCGAATACTATCTGCGCTAAAACGCAGTCGAATCATCACCTTAGTGGGGCCACGTCAATGTGGCAAAACCACTTTGGCACGTGAATTTGTGGCAGAAGACTCGGTCAACTATTTTGATCTTGAAGATCCCGTCAGTCTGGCACGATTGGATGAGCCTATGACGGCACTGGGATCACTTGAGGGGCTGATTGTGATTGACGAGATACAGCGTCGGCCAGAGTTGTTTCCTGTGTTGCGCGTATTGGTGGATCGTAAGTCTTTTGTCGGCCAGTTTCTCATACTGGGAAGTGCCTCCGGGGACTTGTTGCGGCAATCCTCCGAAACGCTGGCGGGGCGTATGGAGATGTTGCACTTGCGTGGTTTTAGTCTGTTGGAGTTGGGGCAAGGTGCACAACCTCAGCATTGGTTGCGCGGCGGGTTTCCACTGTCTTATCTGGCATCGAGTGAGGCCGATAGCTTGGCCTGGCGTAAAGGATTTATTCATACCCTGCTGGAACGGGATTTTCCGCAATGGGGCATACGCACGGCGGCAACGACACTGTGGCGATTTTGGAACATGTTGGCGCATTATCATGGCCAAACCTGGAATGCGGCTGAATTTGCGCGGGCTATGGGAGTGAGTGAATCCACCACCCGACGCTATCTGGATTTGCTCAGTGATGCCTTCATGGTTAGGCAACTTCAACCCTGGCATGCCAATATTCGTAAACGTCAGGTCAAGTCGCCTAAAATCTATATCCATGATTCTGGCTTGTTACACCAGTTACTGGGTATCAACAACGAACGTGATTTATTAACTCACCCAAAAATTGGAGCATCTTGGGAAGGTTATGTGATTGAAGAAGTCCTGTCGGTAGTGCAACCCGATGATGCCTGGTTTTGGGCAACGCATCAGGGGGCTGAGATTGATTTGCTATTGCGTAAAAATGGCCGCATGGTGGGCGTAGAATGTAAACGCACAGACGCACCCCGGATGACACCTTCCATTCGCACGGCGCTGTCTGATTTAGATCTGGATGAGGTGGTTATTGTGTATCCGGGGGATAAATCGTTTTCCCTGTCCGAACAAGTTAAGGCGGTGCCTTTTAAAAATTTCACAAGTTCAGAACTATTTCCGGTAGTTGAGATAGATGAAAAACAATGAAAAAACGCATCCGCAATTCCACCACTGAGTTTCTGATTTTCACCTCCCAGGCCGGTGAAGAAAGTATTGAAGTCCGCGTTGAAGATGAAACGGTTTGGTTAACGCAGAAGTTGATTGCTGAGTTGATTGGTGTGGGTGTGCGCACGGTCAGTGAGCATTTACGAAATATATTCAAAGACGGTGAATTGCAGGAAGATTCAGTTATCCGGAAATTTCGGAATACTGCTTCAGATGGAAAAAAACACCAGACACAATTCTACAATCTTGATGCCATTATCTCTGTCGGTTACCGAGTCAATTCCAAACGTGCTACCCAATTTCGTCAGTGGGCAACCCAGGTATTGAGTGAATTTGCCATTAAGGGGTTTGTACTGGATAACAAACGCCTCGAAATGGTTTTATTCTAATCCCAATGGAAAAACAAAACTACATCGCTCTCTCCGCCCTACAGCACTTCGCCTACTGCCCTCGTCAGTTTGCGTTGATTCATCTCGAACAAGTCTGGGCAGATAATTTTTTCACGGCGCATGGTAATTTATTACATGAACGCGTTGATAGCTGCGAACCAGAGCAACGTGGAAATGTGCGCTTTGAACGGGGCGTCGCGGCGATCTCTCATGAGCTGCGCATTAACGGCAAACTCGATTTATTGGAAGTTGAAGGCAAGCCGCCCACGAATTACTTTCCGGTGGAATATAAACGCGGCAAACCAAAGCTGGAATACTGGGATAAAATTCAACTCTGCGCACAAGCCTTATGTTTAGAAGAAATGCGCAATGTCAAAATTGAAGAAGCTGCCTTGTGGTATTGGCAGGTGAGAAAGCGCGAGTTGGTATTGATTGATGATGTTTTACGTAACGCAACCCTTGCTGCGATTGATGGAGCGCATGCCCTATTGGCATCCGGTAAAACGCCATCACCCATTGATGATAAAAAACGCTGTAAGGCGTGTTCGTTAGTCGATTTATGTGAGCCAAAAACTTTTCGGCACGATCATTCGAGTGCTTACATCGATGCACTTTTTTCAGAATCGACTAATTCAGACTCACCTTTTTCACAATCACAAGGAAATCCTTCAGATGAAGACTGACATGACCTTGTTCGAGGATTATCAGATACGACGGGTATACGACGAAGAGTCTGAAACCTGGTGGTTTTCGGTGATTGATATTGTGCAGGTGTTAACCCAGCAGGCCGATTATCAAGCCGCCAGGAATTATTGGAAAGTATTGAAAAACCGATTGAATAAGGAAGGAAGTGAACTGGTTACAAATTGTAACCAGTTGAAAATGACTGCAACAGATGGCAAACAGCGTATCACAGATGTCGCTACCGCCGAAACCTTAC
>JALUUH010000162.1 GCA_027021445.1 Gammaproteobacteria bacterium | reverse complement strand
CCATATTACGGAAGCGATAAGGCTTCCTGAGATTGTCTGCAAAATGTTTATCGACATGATTAACCTCCTTTTAAAGTTAGTGAATAATACAAAAATGTCGGAATACCCCGAACCGCCAAAGTGATTCAGGCATTGTTACCCGCTCATCTGATTTCTGATAATGCCGTTCCAATTAGATCTATGTTATTCACCGCCACTTGAAAGGTTTTTGAGAAACAAATCCTGACGTCCCGTATTTTCTATTCAGAACCGGCGCTTCCTTTCAATTAGTAAGAAACTTCCGAATGCTAAAAAAACAATACGGTCTTTATATCGGCAACAGCCTGTGGGTCTTTGACATATACTGTTTGTAACGTTCACCGAATTCGTTTATTAAAATTCTTTCTTCTACTTTTATACGATAGATCACCGCAAGGTAAATTGGGACTGAAACAACAAGCAAAGATACTATGCTGTTCATCGCAATTGAAAGTCCGGTACAAATTAACAGCAGACCAAGATAACCTGGATGTCTGACTTTTTTATATATTCCGTCGGTTTTCAAATTGTGATTTTCTGTTATCGCCACATCAACCGTAAACCACTTATTTAATTGAATTATTGAAATCCAGCGGATAATAATTCCCAAGGTAAAAGCACCTAAACCCAATATTGCTATTGAATAATTAAATGTATTCCATTCCCGATAATTTGCGGTAAAAAAACCGATGGTAAAACTTGCAGGTATCGTAAACCAAAATAATGTTAAGGATTTTTTATCGTCCTGTAATTTAATTTTTCTCTTTTTTGAGCGTTTTGTAATCATCAGGATTAATTCCGACAGGAAAAAGAGAATTGAAAAATACAGAACTGTGTTGATGCTCATGTTGTTTCTCTTTTACTAATATTTCTCACGTAGAATAGTTTTCTTATAGTATTGTTTGGAATAGGGTTGTACAATATCGATCAATGGTTTTTTCAAAAAATGGTTTAACTTGGTATTTCATGATATCTTGTCGCCTTGCCCCGATTTAAATCGGGGCTTCTTTTGGTATCCCGCAACTGCGGGAAAAAGTACGAATCAAGTCAATTTCAATAGTCAGACAGTTTTTGAATAAGCACCTCATGTCGAAGTGAGATATGTTAGATTCTAATTATTATCCTAAAATATTTATCAGAGGTCTAACTCAAACATGCGGTCGCAGCGACTATGGCATTGGCCTGCGTCAACAGGTTTAAACCCATATTTTTCGTAGAGTGCAACTGCTCTTTTTAACACGCTGGCTGTTTCCAGAACCATTTTGTGGAAGCCGAGCTGCCGGCCTTTCCGAAGCATTCGTTCTAACAGAAATTTTCCCAGTCCCCTCCCGCGGAATTCGGGGAGTAAGTACATCTTTCTTAACTCACAAATACCATTTTGTAAAGGGTACAAACCCACGCAACCGATGATCG
>JALUUH010000161.1 GCA_027021445.1 Gammaproteobacteria bacterium | reverse complement strand
TTCAGCACTTACAAGAAATTTCAAAAGATCATGGAACGATATTTCACAATGATAATGGTTCAGCGGTTATTTTTCTTTAATCTAAATTCATAACGCTTTGGGTATGCAATGAAAATGGATGTTTCCAGCATTAAGACCAAGTGGCGCTCGTGATTTTCGTACCATTTGCCGAAAAACTATGCATCCTCATGATTATATTTTTCTAAGTTTGTTTCATTGCCACTGGTAAATCAAAGCTGGATTACTTATTCTTTACCCTGTTATGGATAACGAAATTACACTTCCACTTTGGGTTATCGTTTTATTGAGCTTGCTTTCACTTGGCCTGGTTCTCGATCGTATTCTCATTCCAAGCGTTCGTTGGTATTTGCGGCGGCGAGTAAATCGAGTAATCAACGAAGTCAATACGCGACTTGATATCAAGGTTCGCCCATTTCAGCTTACTCGTAGGCAGGTGTTGATTGACCAGCTAACATTTGATGACAGGGTTAATGATGCGGTATTAAAATATGCTCAAGAAAAAAGCATGCCGCGGGAAGTGGCGCAGGGTTTTGCACGTAAATACGCTCAAGAAATAGTCCCTTCGTTTAATGCCTATATCTATTTTCGATTCGGTTATTGGGCTGCGAAGCGAATAGCTCGCCTAATTTATAGAATTCGTGTTGGTTTTTTCGATCACAATAGTCTCTCTGGGGTGAGTCCTGATGCGACCGTTGTATTCGTGATGAATCACCGAAGTAATATTGACTATATTCTTGTTTCTTTTTTAGCCGCTGAAAAGACAGCGCTTTCCTATGCGGTAGGTGAATGGGCAAAAATTTGGCCATTACAGACATTGATTCGTGCGATGGGAGCATTCTTTGTTCGGCGAAATTCAGGTAACCCGCTCTATAGGCGGGTACTTGAACGCTATGTTCATATGGCCACCCGAGCGGGAGTGTGCCAAGCTGTTTTTCTCGAAGGCGGCTTGAGTAAAGACGGTGCGTTACGTGAACCGCGTCTCGGTTTTCTAGATTATATGCTACGTGATCATAGCGTAGATAATGATCGCGATATTGTATTTATTCCCGTTGGAATCAATTACGATCGAGTTATTGAGGATCGTAGTTTGCTTAGAAAGCTTGATCAGAAAGCTGAAAGGCGAACATCTTGGTTTGTAATAAAAACCACTTTTCATTTCATCTATAAGCAATTATTGTTGTCACGAAAAAATCGTTGGCGTCGATTTGGTTATGCGAGTGTTAATTTTGGTGAGCCACTTTCGATACGTGAATATTGTGCGCATTCAAAAATTGAATTTAGCAAGCTCGATCAAGAGCAACGGTTTGCAGAAATTGGAACGCTTGCAAATCGTCTCTTACATAAAATTGAACGAGTTATTCCAGTGTTGCCGGTTCCTCTCATGAGTGTTGTTGTGCTTGCTAGCAAAAACGAGTGGAAAAGTGAATTTCAATTGAAAATGCTTGCATCAACAATGATTGATCGTTTACAGAGTGAAGGCGCGCCAATTAATGTTTCCGAGAGTGCTCGCGAGCGCGTTCTTTCATCTGCGATGACAATGCTTTTGGCGCGAGGTATGTTAGATGTAGATAACGGATTGTTTCGTGCGAACCCAGATGCAATAGAGATATTGAGTTATTACGCAAACTCTATCAATGCTCAGTGGATAGAGTGCTAAGTATTAGTACTTGCTCGTTAAACGAGAGTTTGAGCATAGGTAATTACTTCATTAGAATCAAATAATCAATGAGTAGATCGTTCATTCAATGCCGTTTTTTTGGTAAAAAATCGCATTGAGACATACTGCCTAGTACATTCGTACTAGTACTTTAGTGCTATTTACAATTCCAATAGAACTTCTTACAGTAGAGGCTGGCTATTGGCCCTAATTTTTCATGTTTTGGATGCAGTTTTAAAATGGATCGTTTTGATAGAATTATTGCTCTGCACTCGCTCATTTCCAATGCGCACTATCCTGTTTCCTCGCAAGAAATTAAAGAAAGAATGGCGTGCTCAATATCAACTATTGAACGACTTATAGTCGATTTACGTGTTCACCTGGGAGCACCACTCAAATATAGCCGAGAGTATAAGGGGTATTACTATGATGAGCTTGGAGGACGTTACGAATTACCGGGTTTGTGGTTTAATTTTTCGGAATTTAGTGCACTGTTAGGAATTCGTAAGTTGCTTCAAGATGTGCAGCCGGGTTTACTGGGTTCTCATCTAAAGCCCATTGAGAAGCGAGTTAATAAACTACTTAAATCCAAGCAAATTGATCGTAATTTGCTGAGTAAGCTTACGCAAGTTTCTCGTCCTAATTACCCGTTAGACGATGAACAGGTATTCAATCGATTGACATCAGCAATCATCGAAAGCAAGTGTTTGTTGATAAACTATTTCCAAGATGCCAATGAACAGAGTCCACAGCTTGTATCTCCACAGAGAGTCGTCTTTTTTCGTGACAAGTGGTTTTTGGATGCGTATTGCCATGATCTTAAGATACTCTCAAGTTTTCATTTAAACCGGATCCAAGAATTACAAGAATATGACGGCGTTTTTATCTCATTTTCAAAAGAAGATCTCGATAAATACTATCTTGGATCAGTTGTGAGTTTTCCCGTTAAGCTTCCAACAGTTGCAAAAATTAAAATAAAATCGCATATCGCTCATTGGGTCGCTAAAGAAAACTGGCATCCCAACTTAATCGGAAGCTATCAAGATGATGGCTGTTATTATCTCGAAATTCCCTATGCCCATTCTAAAGAAATCATCATGGATATTGTGCGGTTTGGATCTGATGCAGAAGTTTTAGCGCCAGAAAGTTTAAAGTTGGAAGTTATCGATTATCTTGAAAAGATGTTAGTCGCCTATAATAATACTATTTGTCCTTCTGTTTACGAGCGTGAGGACGTGTGATAACGCTGGAAAGGGCGAGGGAATAGGATATTGTGAGGAAAGAAAGTTTGTCGATGTGTTTAGAATCAATAATCTCTAAATAATAGTTCCCATTAGCTCTAGCTCAGAACTAACAGACTCAGTGATATTTGCTAGATGTTGATGGCTTATTTTAAGTTGTTTTGCATGAGGCGTATTTAGTATTTCTTCGACTTGTTTTTCACCAAAGTTACTCTCGTCCATTAAATTGGCGATAATATTTGCTAATGATACAAGGAGTATATATTTTGGTGTCATTTCTTTACGTGGTGGTTCGTGGTGAAGTTTAGAAATTTTAATGAATTCTTCGGGAAATGACCAACGATTGAATAGTTGTCCTCCGAGTTCTGCGTGAAGTTTATCGAGCACTTCTTCGACCAATTCAGGTGACTCATCAATTTCTTTGGTGGATATTGATTGTATGATGGGTACCAGTGTTAACTTACCTACATCATGCAGAAGCCCATAAGCAAAAATATTATCTGGTTGTGAATAATTGATGGCTTCTGCAATGGTTTTTCCGCACACCGCAGTGATTAATGAGTGTTTCCATAAATCTTCTCTGAGTTGCTTATAAGGAGGTTTATCTGCGGTAAATAATTCGGAGTTTTGGATAACCATGACATAACTTAAGGTTCTTTTTAAACCGATACGCATGATCGCGTCATGGGTGTTTTTCGATTCTTGGGAACCCGCAAATTGAGCTGAATTTGCGGCCATTAGAATTCGCGATGAAACTCCTGCATCTTTGGCAATGATGTCGGCAATTTCGGTCAAAGAAGTTTCTTCATCGTTGAGCATTGTAATCACTTTATGCAGTAATTTGGGTTGCGGGGGCAATTGTAGTTGATTGCTTTTTATTTTTTTACTGAGTTCTGGCAGTAACATCTCCTTACTGTTGAGCTTAGAGGTTTCATTTTTAGGTTTAGATATGTCTGTTGGTTCCACGCTAGGTTCTGGTGTAATAGGTTTGCTAGTGGTTGTTAATTGTTGTGTGATTTTAGTTTGCAGCTCCTGAGGGCTTGTTGGTTTTTCTACAAAGTCACTAACACCGCTTTTGATAAGTTGCTTTTTAATCTTGTCATCAGTTTTGTTCAGAAACACGATAACAGGTTTAGTTTTCAGAGTTTTATGGGCTTTGAGTTGTTTGAGGAAAGAATAGTGCTCTTTCTGAAGCTGAGTCATATCAAGTAATATCAATGCAAATCGTCGCTCTTTAAGTGCATTGACCGCATTTTTTACACAATCAACGGCGGTGAGCCGATATTCCATTTTTTTTAATTCGGTGGACGAGTTTTCAAGATCAGTAGGATTGGAATCAATCAATAACAGTCGAGGTTTTTTTGTGACTGATTGAAGGGGTGCGACCATCTGTAGTATTCCTTTTCGGCAGCCTTTAGGAGCTTGTCCGAGAACAGACTGACCTACTGCGAACAAACCTAATTACGTATATTTCCCGATCAAACTCGTTCAATAGCGACGGCTATTCGCCTCATTTGCTCGAAAAATCTACGCTAATCAGGTTTGCTCTCGTGACGATTGCTGTTCTCGGACAAGCTCCGAGATTAATCATGTATGTCTATCGAGTGCTCTTGATATTAACTTTAACCTGAATTTGCATTTAATCCATTTATAGGCCGTTATTACTTAATTTATTTGTGTATCGACAAAATGGCAAAGTGTTTTAAGCAGAGGTCTCAAGTTTAGTTTAGAAAAAACGATAATCTAATAACAAGAATAACAAATAGAAGAGTATATCAATTGAATGCACAGCCATTGTTTCCACCATTACCGCAGTTTAAGCATATTAAACGCTATTGGGATCAAGCACGTGATATCCCTGTCGCTCTAATAAACCCTGGTGAAGTTTACGTGACTAAGCAGCATGAACTAATATCTACTTTACTTGGGTCATGCATAGCGGTATGTATGCGCGATAAAGTTTCTAAAACCGGAGGAATGAATCATTTTAAACTACCCGCCGTAAGTATTTATAAAAATGCGTCAATTGATACAAACTATGGCCAATACGCGATGGAGTTATTAATCAATGAAATTATGAAAAATGGTGGCAAAAAACCGAACTTAGAATGTAAGGTTTATGGGGGTGGGAATGTCATAGCGAGTATGACGAACCCGATTGGAACAAAAAATATTCAATTTGCCATGGAATATTTACGTGCAGAACGGATCCCCATTCGGCATCAAGAAACTGGGTTCGATTGTGCCCAACAGGTCTATTTTCATCCGCAAAGCGGGAAGGCCTTTTCAGTGGCAAAAAGTAAGGTATCGCCAGAAGAGCTTAAAAAAGCGGAAGAGCAATACCTAAAAAATGTGAATACGGATGCAGAAAACCAAGGAGCTATCTACTTTGATTAATCATCAGGGAAATGATGGGTTCCAGGTTTGAAACTGAGAATTACTGTTTTTTCTCATTTTTTATCATTCTAATGCTGAGAATAATGGGTAATATCACAACTAGCAGTATGGAAAGATAGCCGACCGTGGTATCCGAAATACGGTCTGATGCTGCCATAGAAACTAATAATAAGATGACAGCACCCGTGATGCCACCAAAAATAGCCAAATTTTTTAAATCTTTCATTATCGTTACCCATTCCTCATTTTTGAGAGTATAGCTTACCATCGAATAGCCCTATGAACATAGAAAACCCGGAGAATTTATAAATTTGCGCTATTTTCGCTTTAAACCTTAGGACAGCCTAGACATGATGTCTAGATAAAGAGAATGGCGAATTAAATCAAAATCTGCGGTATACTCGCGCCTCAATTTAACCCGCAAGCCATCTGATTCCGCAACAACTTTACCGGAGAGAAATAATGTTTTCCAAAAGCATGAATATAGCTGATTTTGATCAAAAATTGTCCCTTGCCATTAAGCAGGAAGAAGTGCGGCAAGAAGAGCATATTGAATTAATTGCATCTGAAAACTACGCGAGTCCTCGGGTGATGGAAGCACAAGGCACTGTTTTAACTAATAAATATGCTGAGGGCTATCCGGGTAAGCGTTATTACGGCGGATGTGAGCATGTCGATGTGGCCGAAAAGTTGGCGATAGATCGTGCAAAGCAAATCTTTGCTGCAGACTATGCCAATGTTCAGCCACACTCTGGTTCGCAAGCAAATGCAGCGGTTTACTTAGCGTTATTGAAACCAGGCGACACTGTATTAGGTATGAGCTTAGCACATGGCGGTCATCTGACCCATGGTTCAAAAGTCAGTTTTTCAGGCAAGTTATTTAATGCGGTGCAATATGGCGTGGATACCAAAACTGGCTTGATTGACTATGATAATGTCGCGGCATTAGCGCGTGAACATCAGCCAAAAATGATCATAGCGGGATTCAGTGCCTATTCACGTGTTGTTGATTGGCAGAAGTTTCGCGATATTGCGGATGAAATAGGGGTTTATTTGATGGTGGATATGGCGCATGTTGCCGGTTTAGTGGCTGCCGGGGAGTATCCCAATCCTGTGCAAATTGCCGATGTAACGACTACCACGACCCATAAAACCTTACGCGGCCCACGAGGAGGAATGATCCTCGCTAAGAGTAACCCCGAGATCGAGAAAAAATTTAATTCCTTGGTTTTTCCGGGCACCCAAGGTGGCCCATTAATGCATGTGATTGCTGCAAAGGCGGTTGCATTGAAGGAAGCTCAACAACCAGATTATAAAGCATACCAGGCGCAAGTGGTAAAAAACGCACGCGTCATGGCGCAACAAATTAGCGATCGTGGCTACGATATATTGTCGGGTGGAACCGATAATCATTTGGTATTACTCGATTTACGTCAACAAGGACTCACGGGTAAAGATGCGGAAGCTGCATTAGGCGCCGCAAATATTACGGTGAACAAAAATGCGGTTCCTGATGACCCTCAATCTCCGTTTGTTACCAGTGGAATTCGTCTCGGAACGCCTGCAGTGACCACCCGTGGTTTTT
>JALUUH010000160.1 GCA_027021445.1 Gammaproteobacteria bacterium | reverse complement strand
CCAAGTACAGCAAATTATAATCTAAATGAAGCAAGGTTTGAGTCATTTTAGAATAATCCTCAGAATTATTCAGCCGCTTAGGCCAGCCCATCATAATCGTATTGGGTTCAACACCCGAAAAGCCAAAAGTAGAAGCAATATCTACGATACCTTTATAGATATTATCAACTTTTACTTGCCTGGCAAAAATACCTAGTTTTTCAAATTCACTGTCTTTGACAATTTGTTTTGCTTTTGCTAAAGGTTTATCATTATTTTTATCAACAATCAGGTTAAAATTAGTAACCATTCCTGTACGTCCTGAAACGGTATTGCCTAATTCTAACAAAAAGGGACGATGTTCGCTTTCACCGCTAAACAAGATAATATTTGGATTCCAATTTGAGTTTTCACTTTCTTTGGCCTCCAATTTTTTCAAACCCTTATTGACCACATTGCTCCATACACTTTGCCAAACATCATTTGATTGCAATTGTATCTGCTTTCGTTGCAACCAGAAATACAAAACTCCCACAACTAGGAATGCAGCAAACATCGCAATCATATCTAACTTAAACATCACCCCAAAGCAAGCGATAAAACCAACTAAACCAATCCACCGCTTAATTTTAAAGGTGGGCTGAAAATCAGGATTGGCCCAGCTTTCTAGAAAATAAGAAATATTGATAAAACCATAGGCAGTCAAATAAAACATAGAAACCACACGGGCAATCACATCGAGTTCCCCGATTAAAATACCCGCTTCTGCAATGATGAAAACCAGAATGAGCGCATTGACAGGTTCATTGTTTTTCCCTTTTCCTTTGCCGAATACTTTGGGTGTTACCTTGTCCAAGGACATGGCTTGCAATATTCTTGGTCCTCCCAAAATACCCCCTAATGCAGAAGATAAGGTTGCTCCCCAAATACCTGCAACAACGGCCGGAGCAAATAGGGCTATTTTCATTAAAATATTATAGTCGCTTTTTAGCAAGTCAGTATTAATCGTATGAGCCATAAAAAACGCAAGACCAATATAGACGACAAGCCCTGTTCCTATCGCGAATAATGTTCCCACAGGGATAGCTTTTTTAGGGTCTTTCAAATCACCACTCATGGCGATTCCGGCAGTAAAACCTGTCACAGCAGGAAAAAATATGGCAAAAACCACTTCCATAGGTACAGCATCTTCGCTTGCGAACATACTCACTGCCTGTGGGGCAAACTCTGTCGTTCCGAAAAAGATAGAAATCAGGGAGATAGTAATTGCCGCTAGGATAAAAAATTGAGCCTTTAGGGCTACGGAGGTACTAATTAATGCTAGCACTGTCAGCAAAACCAACGCAAGGGTTCCCGTGATTCTAAAGGCATTGGCGGTCATTGCAAATCCAAAATAACCGTTAAAACTTTCAGCAAAACCAATTAGATACAAAGCAATTGAAAATGCTGTACCTACATATAATGCAATC
>JALUUH010000159.1 GCA_027021445.1 Gammaproteobacteria bacterium | reverse complement strand
GTCTATATAATCCTGATTTGATTGAATCCTGTTCAAATCTGCGTCAATATTAGTAGCAGCAGTTACTCCAGCCATAGCTGGTGCTTGAGTAAACCCAGCCAAGTCATCCACACCAGCACTTACATAAACCCAATCCACCCCACTGGCAGAGGCAACGGCATTCATTTCGTCAATAGTCGTCCTTGCTACCTGTCTGGGGTTGGCAACAGCCCATACGCCAGGGGTTGTAAGAAACAAAATGCTTACGGCATCTTCACCGCATCTAAAGTCAATATAATCATCTTCGTATATTTCGTTTAGAGGGCCATCACTATCTGTACCACACTCCTCTACTACTACTCCTGCATCAACATCAGGATGTTTTCTTTCTACAAAATAATGCTCCAGGTTACCTAAAGTGATGATTTCATGGAAAGACTCTCTATTGGGTAAATCCAGACTTCCTTTTATGCCATACGCGGTACTGGATAGCGAAAAGAGTCCGCCGTCACTTGAATAACCCAACCAGAAATATTCTCCATTTCCGTGATCAACCACGTAATCGGCTTCAAAACTGTATTCTTCGTTAGTTAGTGGGTTTTTAAACTCCAGCCTTCCTCCGTCCAGGTAATCATTAATGTTGTTTATCCTAACCGGATATACAGACAACACATTCTCATCAGCCTGAAGATTATCGAGTTTTTGCAAAACGTCAAAACTGGGTTCTCTATCCAGTTCCGGAGTTAAAAATGCTACCTGACTACTCGCAAGGTGCGAGCAAAATAGAAATAAAATAAATAAATACTTTTTCATCTTTCATACTATTCTTTGACTGGTCGGCAGTCTACCGTTTGAGAGAATACCTCTCGTGTACTAATTATTTTTTTAATAATTGGTACTAACGGTTGGCACAAGCGATGGCCTGACGAAGGAGGGCTAGCGTCTTGTGCACTGTTGGCAGAGGTAGTGTACCGACTCTTCCCTATTCCAAGCTCATTCCTTTTTTCTTTTCCTAGATGAAAAGAAACAAAAATCATGACTGTACAAATTGAACTAAAAATTAACCCCCTCCCGCGTGCCTGTGAAGCCGTTCGCGATGATTAACATGGGTACAGTTGTTCATGTGAAATATGGATCTTGCTATATTCAGCCTCAATCTGCCTGATGGCTCAACTCCCGCACAGACACCTTTTGGCCAACGCCGGGGTTAATTTTCTTAACGTCCAATTTATAAGGTCAGTCACAAAATACAAACAATTTTATATTTTTGCCTAAAATGTAAAACTTTTTGTCTGTTCGTAGTGTTTAAATTGCCTCAATTCTATTTCAATTGCTTGAATAGCTTATCGGCAATTTAAACACATATATTCAATTGCTCACAGGTATCGCTGCCAACGGTTGGCACAAGCGATGGCCTGACGAAGGAGGGCTAGCGTCTTGTGCACTGTTGGCAGAGGTACTGTACCGATT
>JALUUH010000158.1 GCA_027021445.1 Gammaproteobacteria bacterium | reverse complement strand
TATAAATTAAAGGCATTTTTAATGGAATCTAGCAAAAACTCAGTATCTTGTGGGCCGTGGACTGAAGTGATTTTTCCCCCATCAGCCGAATAATAAACGGCACTACCAATTAATGCTTGGCTGGAACGAATGAAGGCTTGTCCTTTTGGACGGGTCGCATCAACTACCAGGAATTCCACTAAATGCTCATATTCGTGACGGATGGCGCCATAACCTTCCATTAGGTTATTGGCCGCTCCATTCTCCGTATCATAAATTATCGCGACAGCAGGTTTTCCCTGACCGATTCGCTCAAGGTCGGTGCTGAATGTAGCGGGTAGCATTGCCCAGACCAAGATTGCAAGGCCGGATATGACCAATAGAGACGCGATGGCACTCTTGCTGACACCGCCACTTTGGCGATGGTTAAGTAAAGAAGTTGCTTGTGAGTCAAGGTTAAGCATGGTTTTAAATTTCCTATCAATACGGTGCTGAGTCAATGTGTTTACTTCTGCTTTGAAAAGGTTTGCCAGCAAGGGTCAGATACTGACGGAGAAAAAAAGTTCCCAATAAGCCGCTCAGAGGTTATTGGTGATCCTGTGGAAGTGAGTGCGATGGATTTTGTGGTTGTAGAAAGTCATAAACAGAGTAAAATAGTCAGGTAATAAGTGGGCGCAAATTTCGCGAATCAATTAAAATAATTAGAGCTAAATAGTATGAAATCAATGGCACTAAGGTTTACCAATAGTTTTGCTTGTTTACCGGATAATTTTTTTGTCCGAACAGACCCAGAGCCCTTAGATGATTGTCATCTTATTGATTTAAATAATAAAGTGGCAGATTTTTTAGGCTTGAATTCAGGGTTTTGCCAATCAGCTTATTTTGTAGATTATTTGAATGGCCAGCAAAAGCATCCTGAATTTGATCCCTTGGCCGCGGTCTACGCAGGTCACCAGTTTGGGCACTATGTGCCTCAGCTTGGCGATGGCAGAGCTATTTTACTGGGTGAGATCACAACGGATGCGAATCAAACATGGGAGCTTCAGTCTAAAGGATCAGGTTTAACGCAATTTTCGCGTTCAGGTGATGGTCGTGCAGTATTACGCTCTACGATTCGTGAATATCTTTGCAGCACGGCGATGGATGGCTTGGGTATTCCTAGTACTCATGCCTTATGCATGATGGCGAGTTCGACTGATGTTTATCGCGAGCGAGTTGAAAAAGCGGCCTTATTAATTCGCATAGCGCCCTCATTTGTGCGCTTTGGTTCTTTTGAATATTTTCATTATCAGTCGCGACCTGATTTGGTGAAGATATTAGCGGACTATGTAATCAAGCAGCAATATCCCGCGTTTTTTGGCAAAGTGAATTCATATTTCTTATTTTTTCAAGAAGTCATTCGGAGCACCGCTGAGCTAATTGCAAAATGGCAAGCGGTAGGTTTTGCGCATGGTGTGATGAATACCGATAATATGTCGATACTTGGTTTGACCCTGGATTTTGGCCCCTTCGGTTTTCTGGATGAATACAATCCCGATTATATTTGCAACCATTCTGATCATTCCGGGCGTTACGCGTTTAAACGCCAAGCGACCATTGGTTTATGGAATCTACACCGGCTTGCTGAAGCTTTGTGCTCCATTATTCCAATGCAGCAAGCTATCGATGCATTGGCTGATTATGAAAAAATATTTTCCAGACATTTCTTTCAGTTAATGGGTGAGAAACTGGGGCTTAAAGAGAGAGACAAGGAAGTACTTACTATTATTAATCAATTACTCTCACTATTGGAAAGCAACCGTGTTGATTACACCGTGTTTTTTCGCAGCCTAGCCTCGTTTGATCAAGCTGCAGGGTCGAGCAATCTTTTAATTCGCAACCAATTTACGGATCGCGATGCATTTGATGCGTGGGCCGAAAAATATCAGCGACAGTTAGTCAAAGAATCGAGTGATAATCGAACGCGAGCCTTGTTGATGAACCTGCATAATCCTAAATACATTCTTAGAAATTACCTCGCACAAATAGTGATTGAAAAAGCCGAGCGAGGGGATTATTCGGTTATATCAATATTACAAAAACTGTTGCAAAATCCTTTTGATGAGCACCTAGAGCATGAAGAATATGCGCAAACTCCCCCAGATTGGGCGAAAGAAATTGTTATTAGTTGTTCTTCTTGAATTGAGTCGCCCAGCTTTGGGTTTTAGAGTCATTTGATTTTCAAATATTTCGCATAATTAAACCCATCTGTGGTTTATTGGTCGGTAATGCAATTTTGACCTGATAACCACCGCCGGGTGCGGTGTCCATCGCTTGGCCATTGTGGTCTTGCATTGTTTCGAGGACAAAGTGTTGATTGCCTGTAGGTAGCATTAACTCCAGCTGGTCGCCAATTTTGAATTTATTTTTAACATCGACTTCAGCGAGTTGGTTTTTTTCATCATATCCGGTAATTTCGCCAACAAATTGTTGTTGCGTGCTGACCGAGTTTCCTTGCTCATAATTCTGATAAGCTTCAGGTACATGCCGACGATAAAAACCTTCGGTATAACCACGATTAGCGAGGCTATCAAGTTCAACCATAAGAGACATATCGAAAGGTTTTCCAGTAAGGGCATTGTCCATTGCACGTCGATAAACCTGAGATGTTCTAGCCGCATAAAAATGTGATTTAGTACGTCCTTCAATTTTTAGCGAATCAACGCCGATTTCAAGTAGTTTTTCAACGTGTTGTACTGCACGCAAGTCTCTTGAGTTCATAATGTAAGTGCCATGCTCATCTTCGAAGATGGGCATGTACTCTCCTTTGCGTTGGGGTTCTTCGAGTAAAAAAACCTCTTCGGAGAGCTGCTTGGCGTTGGGTTTAACCATAATGGGTTCAGCTTGCTGAGTCGCAGAAGAAACGGCGCGTGAAATATCGCCGGATGCATCTTCTTTGGCGCTAAACATTTTATAGTCCCAGCGACATGAGTTGGTACATGTTCCTTGATTGGGGTCGCGATGGTTGAAATAACCTGAAAGTAGGCAGCGGCCAGAATACGCGATGCATAATGCGCCATGAACAAAAACTTCCAGTTCTATATCCGGGCAATGTTGTCGAATTTCTTCGATTTCTTCGAGTGAGAGTTCACGTGATAAAATGACCCGTTTGATACCAATGGATTGCCAGAATTTTACCGTCGCATAATTCACGGTATTGGCTTGTACTGATAAATGCACGATGGCTTCTGGCCAAGTTTCTCTCACCATCATAATTAATCCGGGGTCAGACATGATGAGAGCATCGGGATTCATCTCAATAATAGGCATCATGTCTTTGATATAGGTTTTGATTTTTGCATTATGCGGAGAGATGTTGCTAGCCACATAAAACTTTTTGCCTAGCTCTTGGGCTGTTGCAATGCCGGTGCGCAAGTTTTCGAGACCGAAGTCATTATTGCGTACGCGTAAGCTATATCGTGGTTGTCCTGCATAAACGGCATCAGCGCCATATGCAAATGCATAATTCATATTTTTGAGAGTGCCGGCTGGGGCGAGTAATTCAGGGTGAGTCATTGTGTATAACCGATATCTAAATGTTAGTATTCTATCGTGTATATATTAGCATTTTTATCAGGTATACCCAAAGGCTTATGGATTTAGCGTAAAGAGTGCGGAATGTGGTTTTCATGACTCGTCAAATTGAGGGAATTTATCGCCGTATTTTTTAATCCATTCTTCCGCCGCTTCTGCGCCCGTAAGATGTCGACCTTCTTCCTTGAGAACCTCGTTTTTATAATGTTCGATATGACAGCATTGCTCTATCATTCGGGTACGGTAAATGTCTTGTGGGTCGAGAAGTTCCAGTCCGATTTCATAAGTACCTGTTGCGTTTTTTTTACACCATACTACTTTTCCGTATGCTTTGAATGTGGGCTGTGTGGCAGCAATTTTTATTTGTAACATGCGTCCAACTTTAATTTTTTCGACGCTATCGAATGCTACACCGCCTTGACTGATATTGGAGAGATTTTGCTGTTTATCATTACCCTCTTTTTCAATTTTGTATTCAATGGGTATGTCGGAGGGATGTCGGATAAATTTGCGTGCACCGCTACCTTCAGTTACTTTTTCAATGGTTTCGAAATTAGTTTTTCCGACATGCATGTAGAGAGTACTCACTATGAGTGGTTTGAAGCGATGTTAATAAGCTACGATTCCGTTGACTAGAATTATTCAAGTACGATGCCAGAAGTTTGATGGTGTTTTTTCGAAAGTATAAGTACTTCATAATCAGAAGAGTTTTCTGGTCAAAAGTTTTTTAATCAACGTAGGATTATGTGGAAAAATATAGGTGTTATTTATTTCGTGATAAGATAAACGTTTGAATTCTCAATTATCAATTTAACTTCCGTTAATGATTGTTGTACACAAGGCCCTCTTATACATAAGCCATCTTGAATCTGAAACAAGGCGCCATGTACGGAACATTGGATGTAATCACTGTCCATATCCATGAATTGATCAGGTTGCCAGTTTAAGGGTGCGTTGGTGTGTGGACATGAGTTTTCATAAGCATAAAACTGGTTATCGTTGCGAACCACGAATATTGCGGGCTCTCTTCGATAATTCGGTAAGTTAAATCCTTTACTTTCTTTTTCTTGGAGTTCAAAGGTTTCGCATAAAAATATTTTATGATTCATCTGAGATATTTCGAATTAGGTTTTGAGGGTTTGTATGTGTTGTATGAGTATATTTTTTAATTCGACTAAGCGGCGATGAAAAAAATGTCCAGCACCCTCCATTTGTACCATATCGGGCGCGGGAGTGATTTTTTCGGTCCACCGAAATACGGCATCTGGAGACACAATTTCATCTTTATCTCCCATGATGAGTAACCAAGGACAGTTGGGAATTTCAATGTTTGATGTATCATAAAGATGTATAGCGGGTGCAACCGTGAGGAGGTAAGCAGCCTGATTATTGACCGATGCTTTAAGTGCGATGTAGGCCCCAAATGAGAAACCTGCTAGCCATACAGCACGATCGGGATACCTATTTTGCATGAATGCGATGACCGCCGCTAAGTCTGCTACTTCACCTATCGCATTATCAAATGTTCCTTCACTGGCTTCAACACCGCGAAAATTAAACCGGGCGACCGGAATGCCTAAGTCTGAGAATGTACGTGCCATGGTATGCACTACTTTGTTGTGCATCGTGCCCTCATGCAATGGGTGAGGATGGCAGACAATTGCAATGGCATTGTGAGGGTTGGGGGTAGTGCTTACGGTAATGAGTGTTTCTAGCTTACCCGCTGGCCCGCGGATGAACATCTGTTCTATAAGTGGGCGCATTTTTTCTGGTTGCTGGTGCATGATTTTAGAATTTTTTCAGACTGAAAAGATGTCTTGAAGTGTTGGGAGGGCGCGCCGAACGGCATTGCGTCCTTCTTCAATGGCCTCTTGGGCCTTGTCAAACTCCATTAAACCAATGGATGTTAGTTTTGGTGTTAATAATATGTCGGGGGGGTCTCCCGCCATTCGGCTACGTGTGATTTTGTCCTGCATGATGTTTACCGAAGTAGATATAACATCAAAAAGACCGGGTGTATTGGGTATGCCTTCAAAAAAGTGACTAAATATTTCTTGTTTCTTGCTTGTGAATTCGTTGGCAAGTTTGTCGAGAATCGTTGTTTCTGCGGTTGGCTCGGGGTTTTTCGGTAAGCGGGTTTCATAATTCGCTAAAGGTTTTCCCGGAATATGGTTATTAAGATTAACCGCGATAATAAGTTCAGCTCCCATCGCTCGACATAATGAAACCGGAATGGGATTGCTTACTGCACCATCTATCAACCATTGCTCGCCATATTTTACGGGGGTGAAAACGCCAGGAATTGCAATAGAGGCGCGAACAGCATCGAGCAATGAGCCTTTTTTAAACCATATTTCGCGGCCACTACTAAGCTCAGTCGCGATGCAACCGTATTGGGTGTCTAGATCTTCAATTTTTCTATCTCCAAGCTGTCTACGGAGAAATTCGAAAAGTTTTTTGCCCTCAATGAAGCCACCGCCAGTGACCAGTTTTATATCTAGGTAACGAAATATTTCCTTTTTGTTGAGTTTTAAAATCCAGCGCTCTAGCTTGTCGAGTTCATTGCAGGCATAAGCAGCGCCCACAAGGGAGCCGATAGATGTTCCGGCAATATAACTTGGTTTAATACCGATAGAGTTTAGTTCGCGAATTACTCCGATATGAGCCCAGCCGCGAGCTGAGCCACTTCCAAGTGCTAAGCCTATTGTTGGTTTACGAGCATTTTGTTTCAAATGAAATTATTCCACATTGGCAATAGATTCATGTCTAAATGATGGTGGTTTTTGAGCGGCTTGTTGTTGAATGCTGGCGATATTTTGTTGTTGTTGCTTAATTGTATGTTGTTTTTTCTGTATTTGATTAAAAAGTTTGTTTTTCTCGGCGGCCCAAAGGCTTTGTTCTTCTTGAAATTGAATGATTTTCTTTTTGAGTTGTGCAATATCCTCATCTTTTTGGGCGATGATTTTTTGGCTTGTGGCAACTTTAGCATTGTTTGAATTATCTTGGCCTGCTCTAAAAATCCGAATTTTTTCTTGCAGATTAGCGATTGTTTTTTCTTGCTTTTGATATCTTGCAAGTTGTTGGTTAAGTTTTTTTATGTTTTGTTCTTTTCTCGCTAATTGTTTTTTATGTTTTTCACGGAGCGCTACTAGCGAGCGCCCTGATTTTTGAAGTGTCGTTTTTTGTTCAGTAACTTCTTTTGTTAGTCTTATTAGTTCAGCATCTTTTTCATTGGATTGGAGATCTTTGTCGCTGTTCAATAAAGAAACTTGATGAGCATTGTCTTCACTTAATATGGATACAAGTGTCTGCAGTTGGGCGATATCTCGTTCTTTGTTGGCGATAGTCTTTTCTTTTTCAGTTAAGGTG
>JALUUH010000157.1 GCA_027021445.1 Gammaproteobacteria bacterium | reverse complement strand
GATTCCGTGACCCCTTGATTCAGACGAGTCTGACCCCTTGATTCACTTGATTCCTGGACCCCTTGATTCGTATTTTCATTATTACTCTCCTTGTTGTTAGTTGGTTATAAAATATTTTCTTACATTGATTGAGTCTTTTCTTTTAGCTTGCTACGTTCGATGGGTCAATCGCGACCGATACGGCCTGTTTCGGTCTTCTATCGAGACCGACCCCATTGATAGGGAGCTATATTTGAGAAAAGAATAAAAAGGAGATTTAATTCATAAGTGGCTTGTTACGCCTAAGCTTTTCGATATTGATATATTGTTACCGACATCAACGATTCTGACCCATGAGTATTATTCAAAACCCCATGGATTCAAAATTTCAACACCTGTTGACTCGAAGTCAGCAACATTTCTGGTAACCACTGTCATGCCGTGAACTAATCCGGTAGCCGCTATGAGAGCATCTCGATCTGCGCGTGGATCGGGAACATTAAGCTTGGCACAACATTGTGCAACAGCGGTATCAACGGCAAGAATGCGATCCGAAAATGCGGGTAATACATGAGCATTGATCCACGAGCGGAGTACCGCCCCTTGTGCTGAATCTCGCCGCTCAACCAGAAGTATTCCGGTTTCGAGTTCCAGAATAGTAACCACAGATAAAAAAAGGCTTCCAGCGGAAACACTATTCGCCCACACCACAACGTTTTTATTGGCTTTACCCGACTTTGCTTTTCTTAACTCGGAAATGACATTCGTATCAAGTAAATACATTATGATAAGTCTGCTGGGCGATGTAATGCATAGTTTAACTGAGGTGGATCAAATTCAATATCAGCCGCATCGGGCATGGCAAGTAATTCAACAATGCTTTCCTGCTTGTTTGTTATTTTTTGATATTCCTCAATGGTCAACAAAACATGCGCGGTGTGGCCTCGGTCGGTTATAAAGACTGGCCCGTTCGAAGTAGCTCTTTTTGCCTTGCTCACATCTTGATTAAACTCTCGGCTAGAAACAGTTGTGATACTCATAAGAAACCTCATTTACGAATCATTACTAAAAGCAATTTTACGACACCAATCATCATTCAGCAAGAAAATAGATACGTACCTACATTATTATCGTAAGCTTAAAGCAAAACTAAAGCAGGATAATTCTTAGATGCCGTTATGGTAGACCCAAGGCACTAAAAAAGCACTATGTTCGATGAGGTCAATCACGATTGATACTGTCTATTTCGACCTTCTATCGAGACCGTTCCCTACTACAATATTTAACCACCCCTGTTCATATATGCTGTAAAATATTGAGCTTCCCCCGAAATAGTTGACTCTAGGTTAAGGTGCAATAGAGACCTGGAGGAACAAAATGAAACGAAGAAGCTATAGCCTTGAATTTAAGAGGGAAACGGTAAAATACATCCTTGAGCATGAACTCAGCATAGGCAAAGCCAGCAAAAAATTCGGTG
>JALUUH010000156.1 GCA_027021445.1 Gammaproteobacteria bacterium | reverse complement strand
CTTGGGGCTGCCGAGCCTGGTAGCATGATAACGGCCGACAAGATAATGAACCGCCTTGGTACGTGATCCGTATGCCAGGTGGTGTGGGAGGAGGGATGTCGTGAGGTATCCCCCTATCCCGATTATGTGTTTGACATGCCTTGTCGATAGATTTAAAGTAATACCAAACTGGCATCGATGAGGCTTTAATTATGTTGGCTGTAACAGTTTCCCCTAAATTTCAAGTAGTTATCCCAAAAGAAGTAAGAGAATCAATGGGTATTGTGTCTGGCCAAAAGATACAAATGCTTACCTATCGCAACCGTATTGAGCTAATTCCCATAAGACCAATGGAGAAACTGAAGGGTTTTCTTAAGGGCATTGATACGGCTGTTGAGAGGGATGACGATCGTATATGAATGTCGTAGATTCTTCCGCATGGTTATCGTATTTCGCTGGTGACGCTAATACGGCATCGTTTTCTCGAGCAATAGAAAATATTGATAAGCTGATTGTTCCAAGCATTACAATTACTGAAGTTTTTAAATGTGTCTTTCGTCAAAGAGGCGAAGATTTGGCATTGGAATGTGTAGCTCATATGGAGCAAGGAAAAGTTGTACCGCTAGATGGTTCCTTAGCTATCAATGCAGCACACTATGGTGTCGAATATAAATTGCCATTAGCGGATAGCATTATCTATGCAACAGCACAAAAATTTGATGCTTTTGTCTGGACGCAAGACCGTGACTTTGAAGGGCTTGAGGGTGTTAAGTTTTTCCCTAAAAAATGAAATTTTGAAGCTCATAAACTAACGTATGGTTGAATGAAATAGTATGTCGTTCTCTGAATTCGAAATTAAAAGATATGAAAAAATAGTAAGTGAGTTTGTTGCTAAACGGCGGCCGCCTGCCCACATTAGAAATGAGGTTGATCTAAGTTTTCGTTTGGTTGGACAGAGTGTTGAAATATTCGAAATCAGGCCCGTTTGGAATAAACCAGAGGAAAAAATGGAGCAACCAGTAGCAAAGGCAACTTACGTAAAACGCCAAAATATATGGAAAGTATATTGGATGAAGTCGGATCTAAAATGGCACAAATATGAACCTGAGTTTGAAGTTGGTGAATTAGGCCATTTTGTTGCCATTGTTGATAAAGACGAATATGGCTGTTTCTGGGGATAAAACACATAACAAAAGCATTTAACTCGGACAAACCTCCGCAGTGCTTCTTGTGTGCTAAAAGAGCCTAGCACACAAGAAACCCCGCTACGGCTTGCCGGTTAATGCTGGCGTTAGAGCGCCGCGCAAAGCGTGGCGCATCTGGTCGGGTGAAAGTCCCGTCATGGAAAGGGTTAACCCCCCACCATTACCGAGTGTTGCGCCTCTGGCGGAACGATGCATTTGGTTATGAAGACTGAAGCATACGTGAACAAGAGAGGTGAAGCGTACACAGGGTATGTTGCAGGCCGTTTGGAGACGTAGC
>JALUUH010000155.1 GCA_027021445.1 Gammaproteobacteria bacterium | reverse complement strand
TTGAACATTATCCGGGTTTCCGGTTCTAACATGTCACTCAAACCGACCGTGATGTCGCGGCGTGTTTCCTGCGGTTGCAGTGTGCGGCGGTTTAGTTAAAACGTTAGATGCTCGGAACACGGCGAGTAGCTCGGTCGGCGGAGCCATTAAACGAGGTAGTGGGCTGGTTGTTTTTTTAAATAATATATTAAAGGGAATAATTGTGAGAAAAATAATTGTGTCATTCTTGGCTGTATTATTGTCAGTTGTAATTTCTGGGTGTGAGGACGAGACTAAGGGTAGTGAGCCAGAGAAAAATAGTGTTGATACAAGTACGGGAGTTTTTAAGGATAATGAGGTCGAAGGGTTATATTATATTACCAATTCCAAGTCAGGAATAACTGACGGTTTTGGAAACTTTAAATATAAGGCTGGTGAAGTAGTAGGATTTTACATTGGCGATATATTTCTAGGGGAGGCCATTGGGGATGACATTATTACTCCTCTTGATTTGGTGGATGGGGCTGTAAATGTTTCCAATTCTACTGTGACAAATATTACAAGGTTTCTAATTACCATTGATGATGACAACGATCTAAGCAATGGTATCCAAATTACGGAGAATCTGAGGGAGCTATGTAAAAATAAGTCAGTTGATTTTGACAGATCAATTCTAGACTTCGAGAATGATGGTGCTATTCAAGTTTTAATTTCCACTCTGACATCAGCAACAAGCGCTGGTGCGAGATCACTTGTTCCAACCGCATTTGCCCAGCAGCATCTGCAGAATACCATTAATTCTATTGTGTCTAATGGTGGTGCTGGTAGTGTCCAGTTATCTGGCGAAGATGTGAGTCTTATTGGTTCAGAGTTTGTTTCTTTTATGACTGTGGCTAGATTTGAGGAGCTTGCGGGCATTATAAGTGCCGTTGATGCACGGCCTGCGTTAGAAATCGAAGATGATGGGCTTATTTTATCTGTCGTTATTGTCGATAGCTCCATTCTTGATTTTCAATATTCAGTAGTTTTAAAAAGTATTAAGAATGGCATAACAAGGGAGTATGTTTGTACAGATGGTCTGTGTGATGAGTCCGTTATTTTTGATCCTGCCAATAGAACGGTTAATTTGATTAATACAATAGTAGTAAATGATGAAACAGGGAGCATGTTGATATTAAATGGTTCATTAACATGGGAGTAGGTACCTGGCTCAGCTAAGACTTTCTTGAAGCTTTATCTATGAGGAAGCATCGTAGGATGCATCTAACAATGGCGTCCAGCCGACCTGCCTCCGCAGTGTTCTTTTTGTGCTTTAATAGCACAAAAAGAACACCACTCCAGCAGGCGGCTGACGCCTAGCGTTAGAACGTCAAAGCAAAAAGTGCCAAACAGGAAAGACGAGGTAGATTTAAAGTGAAGTGGAGGTAGTGGGTTGAGTGTTAGCGCGAGGTTCAACGTTCGTGGCTCCGTTCATTATGGCTGTTGCGGCAAG
>JALUUH010000154.1 GCA_027021445.1 Gammaproteobacteria bacterium | reverse complement strand
CATGACTATCAATTATACCTTGCGATCAATGACATTGAGCATACAAAAACCAAAGTGAGATCGCCGCAAACAAATGGTATTTGTGAGCGTTTTCATAAAACAATATTGCAGGAATTTTATCAGGTGACTTTTCGTAAGAAAATTTATGAGTCAATTGAGCAATTGCAAAAAGACCTGGACGAATGGATGGAATACTATAATAATGACCGAACTCATCAAGGTAAAATGTGTTGTGGGCGAACACCCATGGAGACATTGATTGATGGTAAACAAATCTGGCAGGAAAAATTAGTTAACTAATTTTGATCTGACAGACACTTCAGTAAAAACCGGTAACTGTCAGATCAGGTCGTAACCACTACACCTTATAACAAACCAAATTAAGAGGGATTTTTGAAAGCGTGGCTTGGTATGCGAATTTCGCTTCGCTCCATTTTCGCATACCAATCCCCACTTTCAAAAACCCCTTATTTGGGGCGTTATATTTTAAACCCGCCATATCAATAACTTATAGCTCTTTTTGACAAGTACTCCACTGGAGTATATACTGATTATATGATCACTATTGCTGAAACAGAGTCTTTTCAAAAGAAAATCGAGAAGCTACTTTCTACTGAAGAGCGTCAGGATTTAATCGCTTATTTATCTGAGCATCCTAGTTCAGGAGATCTCATTCAAGGATCTGGTGGGATAAGAAAACTCAGGTGGGCAAGAGGTTCTAAAGGAAAAAGTGGTGGTGTTCGTGTCATATATTATTTTCATAGTGAAATGATGCCACTTTATTTGTTGGCAGCGTTTGGTAAAAATGAAAAAGCAAATATTTCTGCCGATGAAAAAACTTTATTATCAAAATCAGTTAAAAAACTAGTAACTTATTGGAGGCGTAAAAATGGGCAAGGCATTCACTGAAATATCAATGGGTCTCGATGAGGCAATCGCGCACGCTGAAGGAAAGTTGACTCAAGTTACTGAGCATAAACCTGA
Organism: Gammaproteobacteria bacterium; assembly: GCA_027021445.1. Classification (GTDB taxonomy): domain Bacteria; phylum Pseudomonadota; class Gammaproteobacteria; order S012-40; family S012-40; genus JALUUH01. Next base: position 489 of record JALUUH010000154.1, on the reverse strand, counting down.
AGAAATTAATGTTAAATCCATTCGAGATAAAACCGGCATGAGCCAACAAAAATTTTGTGCAACATTTGGCATTTCAATTGGTACATTAAGGCACTGGGAGCAGGGGTTGCGTTCCCCGCGTGGGCCTGCAAGAGTATTGCTTAAAGTTATTCAAAATAACCCAATGGCAATCATCAAGGCTATCGAAGAATAAAATATAACAATTACATACAACGGATTTGCGTAAGCTTGGTTTGGCTGTGATCTCGTTTCACTCGATTTTATCACAGCCAAACCAAGCTTACGCAAACGCGCTGATGTAAGACGTTATACGGAAACTGAGTTTTTCAAAACCTGTTTTATTCCGGTGATATAAACGTTCATTTTTTAATAAAGTTTTGTGGCGAATGGAAGCTGTGAGTTTTATTTGGGTAGTTCCGAGAAAAGGGCATTTTTTTCTTCGGCGAATTTATTTTCGGGTTTAAAGTCGGATTGTTTTGTGGCGGTAGA
>JALUUH010000153.1 GCA_027021445.1 Gammaproteobacteria bacterium | reverse complement strand
TTGTTCGCGCGAAACCTGCGCGCGGTGTCTGTCGCGATTGTGTTTGCGCTTATTATCGGAAGCGGTACCACCCTTGTCGCGCAAGGGGCGGAGCCGGGAAACGCTCTTTATCCGATAAAGCTTATGTCCGAAGACATGTCTTTGAAACTTGCCGTGTTTCCCGGCGCGCGCGCTCGTTTGCACATGAAGTACGCGAACAGGCGCATGGCGGAACTGGAAATGATTTATGAAAAAGGCTTTGACTCCAAATTGGAAGAAACTGTTTCGGCGCTAGCGAACAAGTACCTTGATGAATCAAGTCGTCGTTTGTCGGAGCTTGAATCCGTATCGGAAGTTTCCGACATGTCGCTTATGTTAGAGGAGATGATGCGAGCTCATATTGACCGAATGTCGGAAATACGAGAAAAAGCGTCAACGTCAACCGAACGCCTTATCGATAAAAGAATTAAAAAGCAAGAAGAATACAGAGCTCGCGCTATTGAAATGCTAAAGAAAATGCAAAATCGACTGGAAGCGTTGGACGAAAACACGGGACAAATTGAAAATCGAATAAACAAGCGCCTTGAAATGTTGGAGAATCGTCGCGCAATGCGCGGAAGAATGCACAAGGGTAAAAACAAAAATATGCGCGCGATACCCGGAATGATTGACAGTGAGAGCGATGTTATGAGAATAAATACCGATGAACAAATGAAAAAAAGATTAGAAAGCCGGAACTTTCAAAGCCAAAATAACATCGAGGTTGATTTTAACAAAAACGGCGAGAGCATCATGATAGATATTGAAGGAGTAAGTGATGAAGATGTTAAAATAGAGCACGACGACGATAACGGCGCGACACGCACGACAATCAAAGTAGAATCCGGCGGAGGAAGCGTGTATATTAAAAATTCAAGCAACATCAACACGACATCAAGCAGAAATATGATTATCAACGGCAAAGAAGTTGAAACTCAGTGATTATTCCAGCGTAACAAACTTTCCATTACGCACTGTTTTTAACTCAAATTCTTTCTGTACATCACCAAACTCGTCAAATGTTATGACCCCGCTCGCTCCTACATAATTCTGTCTTACTTTGTGCAATGTTTGTACAAATAACTCTGGATCACCATTACTTTGTGAAATTACTTCAAGTAGTAGCATAATAGCATCGTACCTATAAGAAGTGTGTGCTGGTGGCTTGCGTTCGTAAAGCATCTCAAACGCAATAATTTATGGGAATCACTGGAATAATGTATTGGTGCTTGGGATTACAACAAGCCCCCAACTCAGGTTCGGTAGATTGGGGTTGTTGGTGGTTTGGAAAAGTCTGCTATTACTTAAAATAGATAAATGAAATTGATGGTTATAATAACCAATTCTGTTCCCATGATTATTTACGCGCGACGTGTTTTCTAAACGTGGCGTTTTTCACTTTCAATGAGATTTTTCAAATCATTCTATTTTACCTCTCTATTGTTTAATGACTGGTTTTCCGTTAATAATTTCCTTAAT
>JALUUH010000152.1 GCA_027021445.1 Gammaproteobacteria bacterium | reverse complement strand
TTGGTCTGGCGCTTTTTCTAACCCAGGAATCAAAAGGCCACGCTGCCCGCGATGAAAAGGCTGAAGCCAAAAAATAAACGATACGAAAAGCCCTGTTTTTGTCTGTGGCCAGGCCGTGTTTTTCCGGTCCGGCGGCTTCTTTTATATTCACTGATTTTTGATTGTTTCCTTTCGGGTTGGTTTTTCGTCTGATTTCAGAGATATCCTTCTCTTATCTTTTTTTGTGTAAAACATAACACAAATAATAATAAGCGCTGGTTCGTTTCGCGCTTGAATTATTGCCAATAAAAATTTTGCATTTTGCAAATCAAATGCACTCATTCTTCATATTGATCGGGGGCTTGATGGGGATAAGTTATTGCTTTCAGTTCAGCGATATAAAATGATTCCAAGTGACTTGAGTCTGATTGTTGCTCGCCAATATGTGTCCGTAGCCGGAGTCAGCTGCATATATGAATATTATTGATTTTCACTTTTTGAGCTGATTACAGTTTAAGAGGATTGAAATGGAGTTTAATTTATCATCCTGAGCACGTATGAATGGGCAAATGATGGAAAAGTTATTTACTACAAAATAGGTGTGAGTCAGTGGTTTTTGATCGGGGAAGCAATAAATTTACGTTGAGACATTATTCAGTCTGACTATGTTGAGTTGGGTAATATGCCGACTTTATCGATAAATTTTATAATCCAGTGTCCGGGGCTCTTCCAAAGACCTTGGCTTTATGTGATTATTGCCCCCAATGTGATCCATGCCTCTATTAGTATTCTTAATGCTGAGATTAGTAGTTAGGCTTTGTTCACAGTAATTGTGCGGAGGTCGTTTTCTTGTAAGGAACAGCTTGCAAGAAGACATTGTTCGTTGTTTTAGTAGATCACTAAATTTCTCCCCTTGCGTCTCGTTTAAAACCCCCATTGTTTGACTGTGGGTATGGCGTATTGCGGCGATATAATTACCGTTACAAGCTTTGGAAAGTTATGTGGCGTCTACCAATGGATAAATATAAAAATGGGCAACATGAAAATAAGTATATTGGGTATGGGGTATGTTGGTGCAGTGTGTTCTGCCTGTCTGTCAAAGAATGGTCATGAAATTATTGGGGTTGATATTGATAAAACCAAAGTTGATATTCTTAATGAGGGTCGCTCTCCCATTATCGAAAAGGATTTGGAGGAAACTATTGCCTCCGGCGTTGACAAAGGCTTGCTGTCAGCGACAACCAATTCCATACAGGCCGTTCAGGAAAGCTCAGTGTCGATCATATGTGTTGGTACTCCAAGCAATACCAATGGTAGTTTGAATCTTGATTACATAAAACAAGTATGCAAAGAGATAGGCTTGGCGATAAAAGATAAAAAAGAACGCCATGTTGTTGTGATGAGAAGCACGGTTTTGCCCGGTACTGGCTACGAGCTTGCAATTCCAACAATCGAAAAATATTCAGGGAAAAAGCTGGGTGAAGGTTTTGGTTATGTCTCCAACCCTGAGTTTTTGCGTGAA
>JALUUH010000151.1 GCA_027021445.1 Gammaproteobacteria bacterium | reverse complement strand
GTTTTCGTATTATGGTCGAATATTAATTCGGTTTGTGCTTATTGGCAATGTGAATTGTTAAGTGTCCCTTATGTTTTCCACTTTACCGACTTTATCCATGCACGATATGGGGGTAGCTACAGGGCCTGGACACCTGCTGATCCGTTACTCAGGGCAACGCCCTGAGTTATGTTATGATTCCCTTTCAGGGAATTCAATCATGGTAGGGGCAATGGATAAGAACTGAGGGCCTGATCGTTCATGGTCATCCACCATGAACCAAAGGACAGTTGCCAACGGTTCTGACGACCTGTTCATTGTAGATAAGATACCAACATTTCACAATTCGAAGTGAGGTGCTTATTCAAAAACTTCTTACTGTTGAAATGGACTTGATTCGTACTTTTCTTAGCGTAAGAAAAGTACCAAAAGAAGCAGTCGCTGTGGAAAAATCAGGGGAGCGGTATTTTGCCTCCGGGCCGGTTTTAAACTCCCCTGTGGAATTAAAAATTCCACAGGGTCAAACAGTAAAACCGGCTTTTCCTGCGGCAAAATTCCACTCTTTATCCCTAATTTTTCCAAGGCGACAAGATATCATGAAATACCAAGTTAAACCAATTTTTGAAAAAACCATTAATCGATATTGTACAACCCTATTCTAAACAATACTATAGAAAGACTATTATACGTGATAAATGTTAGTAAGATATATTACCCTATTGGGCTTATTTTTTTATTGCGCCCTTATACAGACCAAATACATTTTAATGAGCCCACCGGATCGGATATCCCTGGTATCTGTAGTAACAGCGGTAGATTTAATAGGAGTAACGAAAGACGGAATTGTTAATGAGATAAATACACTAATGACTAAAAAAATAATCTTAGAAATGAGGTTGGATTCGATGAAAGTGAGATTGCATTAAAAATAGGTCATAAAAATGTGACGGTTTTGTACCGGATATTCATGGTTATTGTTTAAAATTCATGAATAGACGGATAGATTATCTCTTTGAGAAAACAACCTCCTTTTATCGTCGACAAAACTAAATTTTAGACGAGTGACCCCGGCAGGAATCGAACCTGCGACCACCGGCTTAAAAGGCCGTTGCTCTACCTGGCTGAGCTACGAGGTCAAAGAGTCGAATTTTCGGCTGGTTTCCAAAAATCCGGGTGCGAAGTTAATCATTTGGGAATGTAATGGGATAGAAATATTGTGCTTCCCGGATGATTATTTAATGTCACACCGCAGAGACGCAGAGGTCGCAAAGTTGAAATAAGGAAATATTGTTATTGTACCTCCCGGATGATTATTTAACGCCGACTGTTGTCCGCTGAGCTAACGGTCAGAATTATGTTTCCCTAATCCAGGTTCCCTTCGATGCAGGTGGTGTCGAACCCGCCCCTGGTGTTGTAAATAGTGGTAACCCGCAGGCGACCGGTTTCCAGCGCCGCTTTGAGATCGGTGTAAATTCGTTTTGTCGCCTCCTCCTGAAAAATCCCCACGTTCCGGAAACTGATAAAATAGTATTTAAGACTTTTCAATTCGACGCATTTCCCGCCCTCCGGGTAGTACTCGATCTTTACGTACGCCAGATCGGGCAAACCGCTGAAGGGACAGACACAACTGAATTCGTCGGTCTCGGTGGTGATGTACTGCTTGGGACTGTCAAAGGGAAAGGTCTCCAGAAAATCGGGACGGATATGGCTCTGGTCAACAAAATCGAAAATTCTACCTTCGGCTTTCGGCATGATTAGGCTCCTTTTTGGTGGCGGATATTTCCCCCAATAGGGCTTACCGGTCAACCTAATTTTTCTACCCGGAAAAACCACCTGTCAAAAAAATTGGAAATAAAGAATTGGGAGCCGGGGACCGGTAATAGGGCGTAAGGTTAAAGTAAACTTTCAATCTTCAATACCCCCCTCGTGTATTCCGGGTCACAGTGGACTTGCTATATTATGATGGACACCCAAAGGAGGGTAAATTCACATAGGAGGTGTCAATGAATAACGAGCGTGTAACAAGAAGGCAATATACTAAAGCTTTTAAAGTTGAAGCTGTAGAGTTGTTGCAAAGAAGCAATAAGACAGCGGTAGCGATTGCCGGTGATTTAGGTATCAGGGTTGAGTTACTATACCGTTGGAAGAGCGAGTATTTGAATAACAAGGAGAACTCTTTCCCTGGGACGGGACATTTACAGGATATTGAGGAAGAACAAATCCGCCACCTGGAGCGTGAGCTCAGGTCTGCCCAGGAAGAGCGTGACATATTAAAAAAAGCCTTGGCCATTTTCTCAAGAGCACCCAAATAAAATATGAGTTTATCAAAACTTATCGTTCCGTGTTTGCGGTGAAGAAAATGTGCCAGGTTTTGCAGGTAAATCGGAGCGGTTATTATGCTTGGCTCAGTCGTCCTGAAAGTAAACGTTCGTTAGAGAATAAAGAACTACTTTCAAAGATTAGGGATATTTATAGAAACAGTCATCGGACCTACGGTAGTCCACGAATTACCGCCGGTTTGCATGATTCGGGTTATTCCTGTAGTCGTCCCAGAGTTGCCCGATTAATGAGGGTCAATGGGATCCAAGCCAGGACAAAGCGCAAGTTCAAGGTGACCACCAATTCTGATCACGACTATCCTGTTGCTCCCAATCTATTGAACCAGAATTTTGAGACGGATGCAGCTAATAAGGTTTGGGTCGGAGATATCACCTATATTCGGACTTGGGAAGGATGGTTGTATCTGACGATTGTTTTGGACCTGTTTCACCATAAAGTTGTGGGCTGGTCTATGAGTGATCGATTGACAGCCGATACGACGACAATCCCGGCCTTATTACAGGCCTTGAAGAAATGTCAACCCACAGCAGGATTGATATTTCATTCAGACCAGGGTATTCAGTATGCCTGCAATGATTATCGTACATTACTGAATAGTCATAAGATTATTCAGAGTATGAGTGGGAAAGGAAATTGTTATGACAATGCCGTGGCAGAAAGCTTTTTCCATAATTTAAAAACAGAGTGGGTTTATCACGAAACGTATCGAACCCGTAAAGAGGCAAGAACCAAACTATTTGAATACATTGAGGTTTTCTACAATCGCGTCAGAAAACATTCGACTTTGGGTTACAAATCCCCTGAACAATTTGAACAATTAAACTACAAACAAGTAATATGACTTCTTATGGTGTCCATTTTATTGCCATTAGCGTTGACCTCGTGGTCTTCGATTAAGCCATTTTTGTACTTCTCTGCCTGCTTTTGTTTCCGGATGATTTTTAGCCACTTCTTCCAAAAAGCGAAGCTTCATTTCTTTCTCACCCCGGGTGTCATAATACTGTACTACGTCCCATAGTGCCTCCACGGCATAATAAGAATCAGGGTATTTATTTACCAATTGCTCGTACCTATCTTTGGCCAACCTCTTCTCATTCTCATCCGGTGAAAACTTGTATAGTAGTGCCGTCATGTTTAGGGCACGAACTGAATATGGGGAATAAGGATGATCTCTCAGAACGATTTGAAACATGCTGTCTGCTTTATCCCATAGTCTTTCGTTCTCATAGTCCAGGGCTTTCCTCAATAGGGTTAGTACAATTATATCTTCATCGTTTGGTTTAACTACTTCAAAGAATACCTCGTTCGATTCAAGTAATGTAGGCTTATAGTAGCGTCGTCGTTCTATTAAATTATCGTACTTGGAACCTCCACCTTCTATAGCTTTAAAGAATACTCGATAATTTCCCTGCTTAAAATAGGGTACACGATGAGCCTCGTAGCCAAAGTGACTTGTCAGTTCCCTGTGAAATTTCTTCGTGTCACCAGGCAGAAATGTGGGTTCCCACATTACGTTTGATCCCCAAGTAATTATGAGAGTTGGATTGAGTTTCCTATCCTTCGAATCAAGTACAAACAAATGCTTATCCCACTTGATTCCGCGAATGTCAAAAGTATCTTGGGATACATTATGCAGAATAATCTCAACCCAAATCGGTTCTCCGGTCACGTAGACTTTTTTATCCGTCCGAAGTTCAACCCTCACTTCCTGGGCATCCGTGACTCCTTCCATCCAAAAAACAAAAATAATTAAGAAAGAAAGAATAGACATTCTGAAGTTTAAACAGTTTGTCATGGGCTTATCTCCAACAGATGATTGTCACAGAAATGGGGATTATTGAAAGTTCCCCTGGCTGGATTTAAAGGATCAAACGCATCCTGGGGATGCCAGGAGAGGTTCATTATGCACCAGATTGAAGAGTGTGTGTCTTCGTTGTGTGCTTGGTTGGTTAATCCCAGATGGTGTCCGAATTCGTGGACAATTATTGCCTGCAGAAGTTTTCCAAGTGAATAGGCGCTATTTTCATTGTAACGATAACCATATTCTTCATCAATAATTATTTTTCGAAGTTCAAGAGCTTCATGGGTTACCAAGGAGCCAAAAGACTCTACTGTGCTATCATCATATATAAGTTGAGGGGTAGCACCGAGCGCATTGATATCCAAAACACTATCTGAGTCCGTAAAAAAACCATAGATGCCTGCAAGATATAAATCTGCATTTGTATTTTTGTGTCTTTGTATCCAAGGTCGTAAGTTTGTGAACTCATACTGCAATAATCCGCAATCATCCAATATTCGTGGAACATTTTTAATTCCCATTATATTTAATGGACTTTAGTTACGGCTAACGACCATACTAACCTGCAACCATGGAGCGCAGCGGAATAGCGATCAGGTTCAGTACCTTGTTAGCTCCTAAACCGTTGTTTAATATATTCTTGGGTCTGACTGGCGCTCAATTCTGTGGTGGAGGGACCAGTACGAATATAAAAACGCTCCATATTTCCGTCTTTTAAAAAGACTGGTGTGGGTGATTTGCTACACTTAACGACCATCACTCGACAATTGGCATAATCGTCAAAACGAGCATGAATGTTTGTCATAGCTGGAGAGCCCATACGGGATTTTATGATGTTTACTAGATGTAAACTCATTTTATCTTCATTTGCAAAGCCATCAGCCTGAATACCAATTGGGCTGCTATCATCTGAGACACCTATCACGAGCGTGCCACCGTTTGTATTTAGGAAGCCTGCTATGGTTTTTAGTACAGATAGTTCCATACGCGGGTCTTTGTTGCCAGTATGGAGATTAGTTCGCAGAGTAGATTTGAATTCTACAGCTTCAGATTCACCATTTACCAAAATACTTGGCAGATTGAATTCAGGTTCCGCCAATTCTTCTTCGATTTTTCCCGTAGCAAGAGTAGTGTATCCTTCGGCAATTATCTGTGCCATTAATTCACGACGTTTCTCTAAAAAGTCCTTATAATCCATATGCTCCCAATTTTGCGGAAGAGCATGTAGTCGACACATCTCCTTCAACTCTGCTTGGCTAAATCGTTTTTTCATGTCAGGTAAATACTCTGCCGGTGCTTGATCTGAAATGTCGGCATTATCACTCCACTCCATCAGTGCGTAATTGGCGATTTGATTGGTATCACGGACGGCAGTGATTCCTACTTTTTTCAGGAAGCCCTTCGGGAAAAGATGATGCCGCTCAACAGCCGAACGGTTTGCATGTATTGATGGATCAAGCAGATCCGCAACTTTGATTTTGGAAAATAAAGCCCTTGCGTCCAAAAGCACCAATGCTGCCTGATAGGCGAATAAAGATGGGCTTCGTGGAGATGATGTCGCCAGATCATTAGGCAACGATACCGCCCAAAAATCGTTAGTAAGCGTTATGTCGCAGATGTGGCTAAGTGTTTTTAGGAAATCCTCAGTAGTATTAATATCCCGCAACCGGGCCAAGTCAAACTCCATTGCCGATTCTGGCGAGCCAGTAAAGCGACCAGTAACCGCAGACATAAAAAACCAACGGGCAATTGCCCGGCGCAGATCAAACTCGGGCACTCCGTATTCTGTACGTCCGATCAGGTAAAGAATGTAAGAGAACATCAGGTTGTTTTGCGAACTGATCATCTTACCGCTGCGGAAACCTGCTTGACGAATACAGTTCATAAAGTCATGCCAATATTGTAAATCCAAGGCCCGCTGCTGCGCATCTTTGAGTAATGCGAATTGTTGCTCCCGACGCTCATCACTGAACTTTTCAGTTTCCAAATCCTTGCCACGTAAAATAGAATAGACGTACTTCAGTCTGGCGCGCTTAAAGGCCACGCCAACTCCTACCCTGAGCAACTGATCAGGTGAGGGCTCGATAAAATGGTTGAATGGGGACGCATTGCCTTTTGACGGTCTGCGGGATTCACGACAAAATTGTTCGAGTTCAGCTCGTCCTTCATCCCAAAATACGGACATCAATGTTAGGATAAAGTCGGCTTGATTTAATGGTGTTCCTTTACTGTTGATGCGCACGAAAACATCAGATACATTCTCCTCATCAATATCTGCCGATAGTTCCAGAGCGGTAAAAGGATAGCTCAACAAGCCTTTTAATTTTTCAATCGAATCTTCTATTTTCCGCTCTTCCAGTTCTGTAATATCTCTTGAGCTTTTAAGTTGATCAATATATCCCCGAATAATTTGCGTTACACGGGCATTGTCTTCCCAAAGAATAGAAATGTTTGGGATGAAGGCCTTGTCTCTACGAATGGCAGCGTCGGCAACCTCAAATCTCTCTTCCAGTGGATTAAAAGCAATATGGATTTGTTCACTTTCAAAATTTTCCCGTAAGACCGGAATCCCCTTAATAACAGCATAAAGTGATGTAAGACGTTGCTGACCATCTACAATTACAAGGCGAGGTGGTTTCTGTTTTTTGTCAATGCCAATATTTCGTGAAGAGTCGGCCAATCCGTTTTGCCAGAACAACAAATAACCTACAGGATAACCTCTGTACATTGAATCAAACAAATCGCGTACCTTTGCATTTTTCCAGACAAAAGGGCGCTGAATATCCGGCAAACCAATCTCACCCAAGCCAATGTACTTTACCAATGAACCAAGGTCATAATCTACTTTTGTGAATACCGTTTCTGCCATTATCACTCCATTGGGCTAACGGATTAACTGAGGCGCATGAAAACTAATCCCACTACACTTTCTCTTCCCTAATATACCTCCCAAAAACCCGAAACCCGAAATTAACGCTAAAGCTTTTTCCATCGCTTCAAGCGGGGGTTAGA
>JALUUH010000150.1 GCA_027021445.1 Gammaproteobacteria bacterium | reverse complement strand
GTATTGCCCCCAAAACCACACCACTTTACGCCATACAAATCCTCATTACGACAAGGGACAATTGCCCGGTGTTCTACAGTCAAATGCTCCAGTGCGCCGTTTAAGGTCGACAACCAGGATGGTTGTCGTTACATGTACGTCAAGCATCCCTGTCTACGTGTTACTTCGACAGGCAGGCCTGCTTGACGACTACAATCAATTTGCTCAGTGCGCCGATTAAAAACGACAACCAGGATGGTTGTCGTACATGTACGTCAAGCATCCCTGCTTGACGACTACAGTCAATTTGCTCAATGCGCCGTTTAGAAACGACAACCAGGATGGTTGTCGTACATGTGATTTTCCTACCGCCGTCTTAGGGAAGGAGACTTGGGAATATGTGTCAGGGGAAACTTCGTAGGAGTTTAATATCGGATAAATGCTAATCTGAAATATTCAACACCTACAGTATTGGGATTTACCAAATTATTGTGCTATAAATATCGGCCCCCTGACGGGGTCCGCTTTATTGAACAAGACTGATCGAGCAGGAGCTCCCGATCCTGCGCTGAATATAGTTTGTCAATCAGGCAACAGGGTCAGAAAACCAATCCATCAATACTCACAAACTTCAAATCCGGTACTAACCGGAACCTAATATTGTCGGGATAGCTTTCGGTCGGAAGTTTGAAATCAACGTGGACGTTTTGGTAGACAATGAAATTATTATTCCTATCACGGTCAGGATTGACGAATTAACTTTTATTCAAATCAGCCTGGAAGAGAAATCTCTGCAAATGGAGGCAGTATCCGTTACGGCTGATTTGAAAAGCAATCGCGACGGTGGTGTGCCGGCGAAGCAAAAAAATCGCCCCTTCTTTTTTTGAATTTACTTGACAAAAACAATAGTGAAGCCACCAACACAGGATATTCTCATCAAAAGCCCGAAACCTGCATCACCAATGTCTACTCATATTCAACCTCACATCAAGCGAACTCCCATTTTCCATCCATCCGGGCATAAGCAGATAAAATACTCAAACTAACATGAATCTAACATTATCATAATAAATTACGGCAAATGAAAAAGTACAAAAAGACAATCGCACTGGTCGCCCACGATTCCGAGAAAATTAAATTAGCGGAATGGGCGAGTGAACATAAACTGATATTGAAAAAATATTACCTTGTCGGTACCCTTGGTACCGGGAGAGCCATTGAGAATATTACCGGGCTGAGTATCCAACCGCTGGGGCATGGACCCGATGGGGGAGATGTGGTTATTGCCAATCAGGTATTGGAAGAAAACATCGATATGTTAATCTTCTTTATCGACGCCCGTGCGCCCCACGGGCATGAACACGATATTCAAACGCTGGTCCGGATAGCAGTGATTAAAAATGTCCCCCTGGCCTTAAACCGGGCTTCGGCCGATTTTCTGATTTCCTCTCCATTTTTAATAAAACCAAAAAGAAAAGAGTCATGATGAATACAACGTCCAAAACAATGTTAATCCTTCTTCTTGGCGTGA
>JALUUH010000149.1 GCA_027021445.1 Gammaproteobacteria bacterium | reverse complement strand
TGCAAATACCATGCGTTGATGTCAGGTGATCCCCAACCCTACATGAAAAAAAAACCGGAAGGCGCGTATTTTTGCCAGCTATCCAGCTTACGCGATTTAGAGGTCTCTCGTCACACACTTGAGTGCATGTATTCAGCAATTCTTACGATCTTAAGGCAAATGGCGCGCAAGAACATCTCTCCTGCCCAAATTGAGTTCACACACGCTAAGCCACGCGCCACAGAGGAACTCGAAGCCTTTTTTAATTGCCCAATTGTTTACGACGGTAAAGAAAACACCATGTTGTTTAACTATGAAACACTGAGCTATAACGCTCTCTATGCTAATGAGCAGTTACTAGGCACCATCGAACAACATGCTAAAAAAATGCTCGCTGAATTACGCACAGCAGACACTTGGACAGATAAAGTACAAAGAACCGTCATTACCGCTATCTCAAAAGGAAATTATGATATTAACAGCGTTGCATCAGAGCTAACCGTGAGTTCGCGCAAATTACAGCAAGTTTTAAAATCAGAAAACACCAACTTTAAAACCATTCTTGATTCAGTGCGTAAAGAAATGGCGGTAGACCATCTACAAAATAGTAGGTTTAGTATCGCAGAACTCGCATTATTGCTCGGGTTTTCAGAACAAAGCGCCTTTAACCATGCATTTAAACGGTGGACAGGTAAAACACCCGGAGAATACAAACAATAAATTATTTTTTCCCTACCTTTGTAACTGAATGACAACGCATGCAGTTTTTAGTCGGGGAAAATGCAACCTTGCCAGTAACTATTCCCCCCCCTCCGGTTCGCAACAGGCGGTTTTTTCTCAAGCGTAGTTAAACACAATCCAGCGTTCTCGCACGGAGCGAGTCCTTGTTTCTCCAACTACTTATTGATCATACGCGAAATGCGTGGCAAGGGTTCTTGCCCGTCGATACGGACCTTTAGAACTTAACCCAAGGCTTACAGCTTGTGCCGATACGCGTGCGCGATTTACGCCACTGTTTCAAGTAGCACATACAATGAAGGCATCAAAAATTTTATTTCACTTAAAGCCACGATGCGGAATCAATAGGCAAGGTTTTGAGGTCGAACAAAGGCTCTTAATCGATCAATAAACCTCAGGGATTGGCGGAGATTTTGATATGGATATCATCCATTTTTATTCTTCTTTATTAGCTGTATGTACGAGATTTTAATACTATCGATGCAAAGATTGTAATAAAACATTCAACGCCCTCACGAATACAGCATTGGCACATCTGCGAAATAAAGAAAAGTGGGCAATTTAAAAGATGTCAGGAATAGGCGGATGAAAATATAGGCAGAAGGTGCCAATATTTTTATGGAAAAAATCGTCATATATTTTTAGGGTCTTGTTTTTAATCTGATTATTTAAAACATAAATATTTGATAATGAAAAATAGCAGGAAAGGGGATAGTATGACGCTTCGTTAGAATATGAATCCGTTACTCTAAGAGACTGCTTAAAGTTACCACTAAAAAAGACAGATATCTTAGATATTCTCAATTATTTGGCTAAGGTATCAAGCAAGCGAGAAATATTCTTTTTGTGGAGACCATACTTAAAAGACCCAAAAGATGATTTAGTTTTAGAGGTTGCGGTTGAGTCAAAGAGTAAAGTGATTGTTACATACAACCAAAAGGATTTTGTTGGTGTTGATAAGTTTGGAATTAAAGTCTTTACTCCAAAAGAATTTTTGGAAATGAGAGGTTTATTAAAATGAGTACATTAAGCTTAAGATTACCTGACTCGCTACATAAGCAAATTAAAAAGCTTGCATCAGAAGATGGCATTTCAATAAAGCACTATCAAAAGTCCCAAAAGGTGCCCCTGATTCTTTCGACGAATTGTAGTGTAAAGCATCTAAGCATAGCATACACCGGACAGTCATAAGCGTCACGACTTTTGTATTCGAAAAAGTAGTGCCACTTAATATATCACTCTGACCAAGGGTGTCATTACACAAGCATAAAATACCGCCAACAACTCTGACGATATCAAATAACCCAAAGCATGAGTCGATGTGGTAATTGTGGGAGAGCCCCACGATACCCACAACGCTACGCGGGGCACGCTGAGTGCTTTGGGTATATGCACCCATGGAACGTTTTTTTAGAAGTTATAAAACAGAATGGATGCCGAAAGAATTCTATAGTACATATGATGAAGCAGAGACTGATATCGATGAATATATTATTCGGCACTACAATGTTGCGAGAGGCCATAGTTATAATAATTACCTAACGCCTGATGCCGCTGAGAAATTAATAAGCTCCCATTAATGTGTACAGACTTACTTGACCACTTCAGGGTTCTTAAAGAATAGGCAAAAAAAGCCTCGAAATTACCGAGGCTCCTTTGATGAGATGATTAAGTTGCTACCCATTGGCAGGCTGAATATGGGATGCCAAATGGGGAAGTTGTTGTGTGCCCATTCCTAAGCAACCATTACATTTTTTAGTTTTTTAATCGCGTTGTTTTCCAGCTGTCGAATTCGTTCAGCGGAAATATTATAGTGATTAGCTAAGTCTTGCAGTGTTGCCTTTTTCTCAGCAATCCAGCGTTTCTGTAAAATGTCTTGGCTACGTGCATCAAGTGTTGCCATTGCATCTTCGAGCTTGCTCAGATTGTGAGTGCTCCAGTCGGATTTTTCGATGACTTCAGCAGGATCCGCATGATTGTCTTGTAAGTAACTCGATGGTGATACAAATTCATCTTCACCGGCATCGGGTGCGGGGTCAAACGAACTATCTTGTTGATTCATCCGTCCTTCCATTTGGCGGACGATTTCTGGGCTAACGTTTAAATCTTTAGCTACCGCAGTGACTTCAGCATTGCTAAACCAGCCTAGGTGTTTTTTAGACTTACGCAGGTTAAAAAACATTTTGCGTTGCGCTTTAGTGGTCGCCACTTTAACTATTTTCCAGTTCTTCAGAATGAACTCGTGCATTTCAGCGCGGATCCAATGCACGGCAAATGAAATAAGGCGCACACCTTGAGCGGGATCGAAGCGTTTTACCGCTTTCATAAGGCCTATATTGCCTTCTTGGATTAAATCGCCCTGAGCAAGGCCATAACCGTTATAGCCGCGTGCGACATGAACGACTGATTTTAAGTGAGCCATAACCAGCTTTCTAGCGGCAAGCAGGTCTTCTTGCAATAGAAATTTTTTGGCAAGTTCTTGTTCTTCTTCCGCAGTCAGAGAAGGGATTAGATTAACTGACTGGATGTATTGTTCCAGGTTGCCTTGTGGTGCCGCGTAGTTAATCGCAAGTGTTGTATCCAATGTTAGTCTCCGTCGATATCTAGTATTAGGTCTATTTTAGCACTCTTGTGCTTAGAGTGCCAAGCGCTTAGCACTCATGGAGTTGGAGTGCTAAAGGCGAGTATAGTTCATGATTTGCTGGGCACAAGCTAATTATTATAAATGCGGATTCTCGGACAGGCTAGGAGCCTGTCCGAGAACAGCGAGCGTAGCGAGGGCAAACCATTTTGAGTCAGATTTTTCGACTAAATGAGGCGAATATTGAGCATATTTAACGAATTTAATCGGAAAAATGGGCCGAAATAGATTTTCCGCAGTAGGTTCTCTATTTTCGGACAGGCTCCTAGGAGCCTGTCCTAGAACAGCGAGCGTAGCGAGGACAAACCATTTTGAGTCAGATTTTTCGACTAAATGAGGCGAATATTGAGCATATTTAACGAATTTAATCGGAAAATATGGCCAAAATGGATTGGCCGCAGTAGGTCAGTCTGTTCTCGGACAGGCTCCTTATAGGTTTAACTCATGTAAATATCGCGATACCGCAATCCAAGACCCGCCAAATCCCAGCAGGGTTCCAGTGATGATGAGGGTAACGCTGTCAATGAAGCTGAGGCCGTGCAGCATAAACGAGCTAGCGTATAATTCGGCAAGATTAGCCACATGAGACTGAAGGTAACTGGTTGAAAATACAGTGAATATTATTGAAATAATGCCTCCAAAAAAGCCGTAAAACATACCGCTATAGATAAACGGGCGGCGCACAAATCCATCAGTAGCGCCGACCAGTTTGCTAATTTCGATTTCGTCTTTATAGCTCTGGCTCATGAGTCTAATTGTATTGCCTACCACCATAATCACCGCGATGATTAGGAATATCGTCATTAATAATGCCGCTTGTTTAATAAGGTTAATAATTCCTAGCAGGCGCTCAAGCCAGTGTAAATCGGCCTGCGCTATTTTGACCAAAGGCAGCATGGATAACTCTTGTAGAATCCTATTAATGTTGTCTTTACCCAGAAACTGGCTGTCTACCGTCACCAGAATGACGGGCGGCAGTGGATTATCGGATAAATGATTGAGAGCATCGCCGATTTCTGTATCGCGCTGAAACTCTTTGAGCGCCTCATCAGGTGAAATAAACGAAGTTTCAGAGACTTCTTCTCTCAGCTTAATCTCTTTGGCTAGGGTGGTGACATCTTGCAGCGACACATCCTTCTCAATAAACAGGGTAATTTGGGTGCTGGATTCCATGATGGGGGCAAATTGCTCCGCATTCTTAACCACAACTTGTAATGCGGCAGGTAGGGTTAACGCGAAGCCGATGACAAATACCGTCATTACACTGCCAAGTCTGCCTTTTAAAAACCTTTCAAACCCGTTATTCATTGCCAGTTTATGGACTAAAAGGTATTTAGCTAACCAGCTGCCATGGCGCTTGGTTTTTCCAGCGTGGGGCTTGCTTCCTCTGTTTGAAATATAATCGGCTGACATGATTGATTTGCGCTCAATAATAGCTTAAGACAATAGCTTAAGAGGTTGTTTGGGTTTCATTCATGCAACCGGCATTCAGTTCCAGATGTCGAAAAGGCAGCGGCTTGATGAGTTCTAAATCATGGGTGGCAATCAGCGTGGTTACCCCAACTGAGTTAAATCTAACAAATAAGTCCATAATTTCCCGTGATAGATGTGGATCAAGATTCCCCGTAGGTTCGTCTGCAAGAATGACTTTAGGCTTGGATACGATGGCGCGCGCAATGCTGACGCGCTGCTGCTCGCCACCCGAAAGTGTCACTGGGTTGGCTTTTTCACGGCTTAATAACCCAACCTGATCTAATGATGCGCGTACTCGACGTGAGATTTCAGGGCCGCTATAGCCAGAGACCAGCAGTGGCAGCGCCACATTTTGGAATACACTGCGGTCGCCGAGTAACATCGGGTTTTGGAAAATGACACCTATTTTGCGGCGCAGTAGCGGTACTTTTCTCAGCGGAATATGCAGCACATTTTGCTGCTCAAACAACACATGACCGCTACTCGCCGTTTCAATCAGGGCGATAAGTTTTAACAAGGTTGTTTTTCCGGCACCAGAATGGCCGGTTAAAAAAGCCATTTCCCCTTTGCTAAGGTAAAAACTGACGTCTTTTAAGGCCTCATGTCCGCCGGGGTATTTTTTACGGACATGGTCAAATTGAATCATTTTTGCTCTTGATCCATGAGCGCATCGACAAAATCTTCCGCATTGAATTCACGCAAGTCATCTACTTGCTCGCCGACCCCAATAAACCGCACCGGAATTCCTGTACGGTTTGCTAACGCAAAGACAATTCCTCCCTTGGCCGTACCATCGAGTTTGGTGAGTGTAATACCGGTTAATCCTACGGCCTCATTAAAAAACTTGGCTTGTGATAAGGCATTTTGACCCGTACCCGCGTCTACTACGAGCATCACCTCATGGGGCGCACTTTCATCGCCCTTGCCAATGACACGTTTGATTTTTTTCAACTCTTCCATAAGATTGGATTGGGTGTGTAAACGTCCCGCAGTATCAGCGATGAGCACATCGATTTGCTTTGCTTTAGCGGCTTCATAAGCGTCAAATAGCACGGCTGCTGAGTCTGCACCACTGTGCTGAGAGATAACTGGCACCGCATTGCGTTCTCCCCAGGCCTGTAACTGCTCGACGGCCGCCGCTCTAAAGGTATCACCGGCCGCGAGCATGACTTTTTTGCCTTCAACTTGATAGCGTTTTGCCAGTTTACCGATAGTGGTTGTTTTGCCAACGCCATTAACCCCAACCATGAGAATCACAAAGGGTTTGTGACCAATGATTTCCAAGGGTTTGGAGACGGGTTTGAGGATTGCTGTTAAGTCGTCTTTTAAAGCATCTAATAGCACGCTACTGTCTTTTAATTGATCACGTGCGAGGCGCTGGGTCATCACATCGATAATTTCTTGGGTTGCTTCGACGCCGATATCTGCGGTGAGCAGAAGGGTTTCTAACTCTTCAAGCGTATCGTTATCAATTTGTTTCTTGCCTAATAGGGTATTAGCTAGCCCAGAAGTAAAGCTTTGTCGGGTTTTTTTTAAGCCATTTTTTAGGCGGGAGAAAAACCCCGTTTCTGTTGTCTCAGGGGTAACCTCTTGGGCAGCAGGTTTTTTTTTCTTGAATCCGAACATGGTTATGGGTACTTTCCTCTTGGTTTAAGCCGCTATAGTAACATCATAAGAGAGGCTTAGACACGCAGAGCCTTCTCGAGCCGTGTAATAGATAATACAAATAGGTAATATAATAGGGAAGTGAGTTGGAAGAATGACTTTGTTAATTAAAACAGGACAAAAAATGAACAAAAAATGTTTATTCAGTATATTGTTGTTACTTCTTGCCGTGCTGTTATCAGCATGTGCAACTCAAAATTCGGTGATACCGGCTAACTTTGCAAAGCCGGTAAAACATTATCCGCAATACCAGCTGCATGAAAAAACACTCGCCAATGGTTTGAAAATAATCGTTAAAGAAGATCATCGCGCGCCCGTTGTGGTTTCGCAAATTTGGTATAGAGTCGGCAGTAGTTACGAGGCAAACGGCTTAACTGGTTTGTCGCATGTACTTGAACACATGATGTTCAAAGGCACCGAAAACTTAGGCCCTAACGAGTTTTCAAAAATAATAGCGGCTAACGGAGGCCGGGAAAACGCATTTACCGGTAGAGATTACACAGCCTATTTTCAAACGATGGAACGCAATCGATTCCCCGTTAGTTTTCGTTTAGAAGCGGATCGTATGCGCAATCTAGTACTGGATGCAGAAGAGTTCGCGAAAGAAATCAAAGTCGTCATGGAAGAGCGGCGAATGCGCACCGAGGATAATCCTCAACGGCTTACCTTTGAGCAATTTAATGCTGCGGCCTATGTCAATAGTCCTTACAATATTCCGGTCATAGGTTGGATGCAAGATCTTGAAAGCATGAGTATTGAAGACTTGCAAACCTGGTATGAGTATTGGTATGCACCTAATAATGCAACGCTCGTTGTAGCCGGAGATGTTACGCCCGAAGAAATATTTGCTGAAGCAGAAAAACATTTTGCATCGATTAAACCCACTCGTGTGCCAGTGCCTAAACCACAAAAAGAAATCGCGCAAATAGGTGAGCGACGCATTATGGTAAAAGCGCCTGCACAAGTTCCCTATTTAATCATGGGCTACAAGGTGCCAACCATTATAAATGCAAAAGAAAAGTGGGAGCCTTATGCTCTTGATGTGCTCGCCAGTGTATT
Organism: Gammaproteobacteria bacterium; assembly: GCA_027021445.1. GTDB lineage: Bacteria > Pseudomonadota > Gammaproteobacteria > S012-40 > S012-40 > JALUUH01. The sequence goes on along the minus strand of JALUUH010000149.1, from coordinate 21,432 downwards.
AGATGGGGGTAGCAGCGCGCGTTTTTCAGAAGAATTGATCCGGGTTAAGCAAGTGGCTACCTCCGTGGGGGCAGGCTATGATGCATTTACCCCACGGCAAGAAATATATACATTTTCAGGAACCCCGGCGCAAGGGAAAACGGTACAGGAGCTAGAGGCTGCGATTAAGGAAGAATTAGAAAAATTGAAAAACAAACCGGTTACTGCTAAAGAGTTATCAAGAGTTAAAGCACAAACGGTGGCCGGAAAGGTCTACCAAAAAGATTCAGTGTTTTATTCCGCAATGACGATTGGCATGCTGGAAACGATTGGTATCAATTGGCAACTCGGTGAAGAGTATGAAAATAATATTAAGAAAGTGACCGCAGCACAAGTTCAGGAAGTTGCTAAACGATATTTTATTGATGATACATTAACTGTTGCGGTGCTAGATCCACAAGAAATAACGCAAAGCCGAGTATCCAATGTAGGAGGTGGTCGCCATGCGCGCTAGTTTTTTTATCGTATTAATGGTTGCTGTTATCAATCTCGCTTTTGCAGCGCCGGATATTCAAACTTGGAAAACCTCTAATGGCGCAAAAGTATTATTTGTCAAAGCACATGAGTTGCCCATGGTTGACATACGGGTTGTTTTTGATGCGGGTGCGGCGCGGGATATCAGTAACTCAGCCGTAGCGTTAATGACTAACGGGATGATGCCAGAAGGTGCGGGTGAGTTTAATGCCAACGAATTAGCGAGTCGTTTCGAAGGAGTTGGAGCAGGATTTGGCAACAGTAGTCATCGTGATATGTCGGTATTTAGTCTTCGTTCATTAACCGATAAGGAATGGTTAGATCTAGCGATCGATACCTTTGCAATAATCCTCAGCAAACCCACTTTTCCACAAGAGGCATTTGATCGAGAAATTAAGCGTTTATTAGTAGGGCTGGAGCAAAAGAAGCAATCGCCTGATGCCATCTCAAGTGAGAATATGTATAAGGCGGTGTTTGCTGGTCACCCGTATGCCTCGTTACCAGAAGGTACTGCCGAAAGTGTGAAGAAGCTTAGCGTTAAGGATTTAAAAGCATTCTATAAAAAATACATGGTTGGAAAAAATGCAGTGGTTTCGATTGTTGGTGATGTAACGACTGAGCAAGCCAAATCAATATCGGAAAAAGTAGTAGGCGGTTTACCTGCTGGCGCGAAGGCTGCCGATCTACCAGCGGTGAAAGCATTGAGCAAAGCGGAAATGATTAAAATCGATTTTCCTTCATCGCAAACCAAAATTCTTATCGCGCAACCCGGTATGCGCCGTGGTGATCCCGATTATTTTCCTTTGTTCGTGGGTAATCATGTGCTGGGAGGAAGCGGATTGGTTTCAATATTAAGTGATGAAATTCGTGAAAAAAGAGGTTTGTCTTATAGCTCGTATAGCTATTTTTCACCGATGCGTGTTGCCGGACCATTTATCCTTGGTTTAGGAACAAAGAATGAATCCAGCAAAGAAGCATTGCAAGTAATGAAAACGACTTTGAAAAACTTTATTGAACAAGGTGTAAGCGAAGCGCAACTAAAAGCGGCAAAGCAAAATTTAACCGGTGGTTTCGCCTTACAGCTCGCCAGCAATAAAAAAATTGTTAATAATTTATCGGCGATAGGTTTTTATGAATTGCCTCTAAATTATCTTGATCAATATATCAGTAATGTTGAAGCGGTAACGGTGGAGCAAGTGAGAGATGCTTTTAAGCGTCGAATTCATCCAGATAAAATGGCAACAGTGATAGTGGGTGGTGAACAAGCACAAGAAGTCTCGAGCAATTAAGCCGAAAGCACATTCCTTAAGAATTATTGGCGGACAGTGGCGTGGCAGAAAGTTAACATTTGCTGACGCGCCCGGTTTGCGACCTACTGCAGATAGAGTGCGTGAGACTTTATTTAATTGGCTGCAAGCCAAGGTGGCAGGTTCCGCTTGTCTTGATTTGTTTTCCGGCAGTGGTGCGCTGGGTTTAGAAGCTTTATCACGTGGTGCTGCACACGTGACTTTTTTAGAAAAATCTCCCGCCGTTGCCAAAGTGTTAGATCAGCAATTAATACTTTTACAAGCCAACCCAAAAGCGGACGTTATGCAAATTGATGCCGTTCAATATCTAGAAACCACACATGCTCTAACGTTTGATATTGTCTTTATCGACCCGCCATTTGCGCATAATTTGTGGCAAATTTGTTGTGATAAATTAAAGGATGGACAATGTTTGAATCCAAATGCTTTAATTTACGTAGAGCAAGATAAGAAGTCGCCAGCGCTTGATTTACCCCAAAATTGGGAAGTCATTAAGCATAAGACCGCCGGTAATGTTCGTTTTCAACTGATTCAAATAAACTAGGAATATGTAATGACTGCCGTTGCTGTATACCCAGGAACCTTTGATCCGATTACCAATGGTCATACGGATCTGATTAAACGAGCATCCAAATTGTTCGATAAAGTTATTGTTGCCATTGCGAAGAACCCGAGCAAGAAACCCTTTTTTTCATTAGCGGAAAGAGTGGAGTTGGCAAAACATGTGGCTATGAAATTTCCTAATGTGGAGATCACAGGCTTTGATACCTTACTGATTCATTTTGTAAAAGAGCGCTCCGCACAAGTCATTTTGCGTGGCTTGCGGGCGGTGTCTGATTTTGAGTATGAGTTCCAGCTAGCCGGCATGAATCGGCGCTTAGACCCAGAAATTGAAACCTTATTTCTAACTCCGGCGGAGAAATATGCGTATATTTCATCGAGTCTTGTGAAGGAGATCTCAATCCTCGGAGGCGATGTTAGCGAGTTTGTTGACGAGAAAGTTATGGCTGCAATGCGCCGGAAAATGGGTTAAAATCCGCACAAAATTTAAGATTGATAAGCCCGCGAATAGATTTTTCCGAGAGAGAATAAAAAACCATGGCACTACTCATTAATGACGAATGTATTAACTGTGATGTTTGCGAACCGGAATGCCCGAATGCTGCGATTTCACAAGGTGACGAAATTTACGAGATTGATCCTAATCTGTGTACCGAGTGCGTAGGGCATTACGACACTCCACAATGTGTTGATGTTTGTCCGGTTGATTGCATTCCGAAAGATCCTGATCATGTAGAGTCGCAAGATGATTTGCTTAAAAAGTATGAAATTCTGGTAGGCAAAACGGCTTGATTGGATTTAGATTCTGCACCTAGGTTCCTAGTATAAAAAGCTGAAGAACACTACAAAGCAAACAGATTGCTCACAATGATGTCATTCAAAACACTAAGGAGCATTAACATGCCACGCTGGTTTTTAATCATTTTCATCGTGTTATATCCACTCAGTAAGGTGCAAGCTGCGACACCTCCACAGTCCGCGATTGCTTCGGCACATCCTTTAGCTACCGCAGCAGGTATGGAAATATTAGCCTCAGGCGGAAATGCTTTTGATGCAGCGGTTGCTGTAACCGCTGCTTTAGCCGTCGTTGAACCTTATAGTTCAGGGTTAGGAGGAGGGGGGTTTTGGTTGTTACACCGTGCTGCTGATGGCTATCAAACCATGTTAGACGGGCGCGAGACAGCACCCGGTGCAAGTCATCGTGATATGTATTTAGATGAACACAAAAATGTCATTCCTGGTGCTTCAATGAATGGGCCATTATCCGCCGGAATTCCGGGCACACCCGCAGCAATCGTTCACCTGGCGGAGAAATATGGAAAATTATCCCTGAAAAAAAGTCTAGCCCCTGCCATTAAGCTCGCTAGAACAGGTTTTAAAGTGGATGCGCATTATCAACGCATGGCCAAATTCAGAAAACCCGAACTCAATAAATGGTCGGCGAGTAAAAAGTTGTTTTTGCATGAAGGTGATGTTCCCCCTATTGGGCATCGCGTTAAACAGCATAATCTCGCAAAAACATTAGAACTAATTGCAGAAAAAGGCAATGCAGGGTTTTACCAAGGCAGAGTCGCAAAACAAATGGTAAATGCGGTGAAAAAAAATGGCGGTATCTGGTCGCTCGCTGATTTAAAAAACTACAAACTGATTGAGCGCGAACCAATCCGGGGTAGTTATCGTGGCATGCGTATTACATCTGCGGCACCGCCTTCATCCGGTGGTATCGCGATTGTAAATATACTTAATATTATGGAACCCTATGATTTAACACGCCTAACCGGTGTGGAACAAAAACAACTTATCGTCGAATCTATGCGTCGAGCATATCGTGATAGAGCCATTTATTTGGGTGATCCTGATTTTGTAGATATTCCCGTTAAACAGCTGACCGATAAAATGTATGCAGCCGGTCAACGTGCGAGTATCCGAATGGATAAAGCAACACCGAGTTCTTCATTACCAGGCATTGCGGCGAGTCCAGAAGGTTTTCATACCACTCATTTTTCGGTCTTGGATCAAGCGGGAAATCGAGTTGCCGCCACGGTAACGGTTAACTATCCGTTTGGTTCTTGTTTTGTTGCGGAAGGAACCGGCGTTTTATTAAATGACGAAATGGATGACTTCTCGGCAAAGCCGGGTACGCCTAATGCGTATGGGTTAGTGGGTGCAGAGGCGAATGCCATAGCGCCCGGTAAACGTCCACTGTCAAGTATGTCACCCTCCTTTATTGAAAGCGATGATGCTGTTGCGATATTAGGAACCCCAGGTGGTAGTCGTATTATCACCATGGTGTTATTGGGAATGCTGGATTTTGCACGCGGCAACCCGCCGGAGTCCTGGGTAGATTATGGTCGTTTTCATCATCAATATTTGCCGGATCAACTTCAATATGAAGAAGGCGCATTAACCGCAAAAGAAATAGCAGGCTTGCAACAACTAGGTCATGAACTCAAGCAGACCGCATGGCGTTATGGCAACATGCAGGCTATCTTGTGGGACATCAAACAAGACAAAGTATTCGCCGCATCGGATAAACGTGGAGTAGGCCAGGCGTTGGTGAAATAATTCTAGGAGGCTAATCGGCGTGCGTGACGATCGCTGCTCTCGGACAGCCCTAGGGTTCCACTGCTCTTATTCGTATGGGCGACGTAACGTATTTCCCATCTACTGAGATCACTTCGCCTGGTAATAAATGTGTGATTGAGGAGACCCTGGCTATAAAATATTTTTCGAATTGTTCGGCATTCATTGTTTGAGTGATTTTGTTGTTGACAACGGGGGAGTCCACATAAGTTACCTTTACAAACTAATTAAATTCATTCGCAAAGCCGTAGCAACGGCATGTTGTCGATTATCTGCGTTAAGTTTTTTGATTATTTTTTGAACATGAGTTTTTACGGTGAGATCACTGATCTTTAATATATTTCCAATATCATTATTGGATTTTCCATCAAACAACCAACATAGGACTTCGTACTCTCTTGATGAGAGAAGCTGATTGTTATTGTCAACAGTGGATAGAGAGCTTATTGAAGCTAAAGATTTTTTTACAGAGGGTAATTTGACGTACGCCATATGAAGATATGGCACAAGCACTTTTATCAGCATAATATGGTGTTGTTCAATTTTTTCGCTTATATTAGCAAAACCAAAATACGAAACATAATGTCCACCAATATCACGTACGCCGTGAGATATTACATTTCGCAACGAAAATTCTTGGTACAACGTAGTATTAATCGTTAAGTGTGAGTTAGAAATATTATTCAACTCTAAAACTTGTGGGGATTGATTTTCTAGCCAAAGAGAAAATAGAGGAGTCATGACTGTGCCTTTTGCATTGACAATTTTTGATATAAAATCATTGGGAAACCCAGCATTAATGTTGGATACCTCTTTCATGGCATGCGCATTTCCAACTCCCACTCCACACGCTGTCATTTTTTGACCTATGACATCCTCTGTGTTTTTAAGAATTTTTTTAAAATCACTTTCTGAATTATCTTTTAGGCAGTCCTCTGCAATAGAGAGAACCTTTAACTTATGAGTCGAACTTAAAATAGACAAGCCATCCTTATTTTATTTTTTTTGGTCTTATGACGAATCTGTGGGTAAAAAATAGGTAAATTTGTATCACATGGGATCGCAGTTCATGATGGTGGTTACGAAGCTGCCACCAATGAACTAGAACCCAATGCGAATAGAACATTACTGAATCGATGCGAAAAATACAAGTCCTTTTCTTTCGTGAAAGATAACTACTTATTCTGAGGCGAGCTTATTGAAGTTTGTTCTTCGTCTTCATCTGAATTTGATTTATAGGGGGCGAGTAGTTACTTGTAAAATACTCCTTTTGGCGTATTGTAACTTGTTTTTTTTCGTGGTCTAGTAGAACCATAAATGGATGCTTGTAGTGATAATGTCAAAGCTACGAAGTTAATGCCTCACAGAGTCTATTTTTTTGATAAATAACGAAGAGACGGCTATGGAGCAAATGTTTCCTGTTTTTGATATGGAGACTTCGGTCATTGAGTTTCATTTTATTGGAATGAGTGGTGATTACGCGGTGACTCGAGTTAAGCAAAAGCTAGAAAAAATCAGCGGCCCAGCATCGTTTAAAAGCAATGTCAGTGAGCAAGTTTTTGTTTTCAAGAAAAATCAAGGGAAATGGAAAATTTGGCAAGCGGTTATGTTGGATATGGATTATTTGTGATGGTTTAACGAACTTTCTTTAGTGATTAAAGGGAAGTTATGAATTTCCGGTAGCGGGTAACAGCCGCTACCGGAAAAGGTAGCCTCTATCATGATGATAGAGGTGCTTCTAAAAGCGTGTATGAGAATACACTAAATTATGAGGGTAGTAAAATGAGAGAATTAACATTTAGTGAACTTGGCCATGTAAGCGGCGGAAATGACTATTCAATGGAATGGGTGACTGTCGGGGGGCTCATAGGTACTCGTCTTGGCGGAGCATACGGCGGAATAATGGGGGCATAAGGCTTACAATTTTTTATAGTCCGAGCATAAAAGCGGATTATAGGTGGAATAAACTTAAAATGAAAATTTTTAATGAATGTGTATAGTCGGGCAGAAAAAATTGCAGGAAATAAACTGGTGTATTTTATGAGTATTATACTGCACATAGGATTTATAGTGTACGGCTCAGGGCTTTCATTTTTTGAGGCTAGCTGGAGAAATCCCTTAATTGATAACTTTATTATGCTCTTTGGCGCAGGTGTGTTTCCCATCTATTATATTTTTTTAATTCGAGGATTATTGAAAGGGGAAGAAAAGGGAGAAGGGGGCAATCCTGTTTAGTAGTTCACAATGCTTTCGTGACTCCCTAAGGTAAACTTAAACATTACGAAATAGTATTTCCCCCTTTTTCCTTTTTAGGTAGTCATCTCTTTCTGTAATGCTCAGCATAATTATCAAAGTGATCAATGAAATAATTTGGTGAAATATACAAGGAGCGAGGCATGGGTGCTAGTGAGAAAGAAAAGATAAATAATTTAGAGACGCATGCATTTTTCAATATTCAGAGAGGGGTGAAGTTGATTTCAGGGACTAAATTTTTGTTTCTATTTAGTCTTATTATTCAAATTTCGGTAGCAAGTTATATTTTCTTGAGATTTTTTTATGAGATTGAAATATATAGTTTAGCGACAGATATTTGGGCATTTTTGTTTGCTGGACTTTATCCCGTATACCACATAATACTATTCAGGGGAATAGTAAAAAATAATTTCTAAATTAAAATATAACTACTCAGCACTATTATCTAAAAAAACACTTGCCATCTGAATTAGGCGGTGTGTTTATTGGACTTGTTTTATCGACGCTTAACTATGTGCTTTTTTTCGTTGCACTAGGTTTTTCTGTATATTTTTATACCCGATTTTTTAAATATCTATATCAATTAGAAATGGGCAATGAAGGTTGTATCGGTCAGTCGTTTTATTATCAACTTTTATTGGCTCCTCTCTTCCAGCGGCAGTAAAAATATAGACTTCAGGAGTTTGTTATGGATACAATTATCGCATTTATTATTGAGATTTCTAGATTAATTGGAAAAAAATTCGCCAAGTTTTTAAATTTCGATGATGTAAACGAAGAGACAGAGACGATAATTGGAATAATTTTTACGGTAACAATCATTGCAATTATTATTGCCGTGTTAGTTTTAAGTTGAATTCATAAAAATAAAAATCTCCTATTTACACCCCGAAGTCAGTAACAAAAAGTACAATAAAAATATTTTTGGAAATGTAGTTTTAATTATCTGTTTACGCCATTGAAATGTTGAGCAGTCGTTGGTTAAGTGGATGTAGCATCTATTTAGTCCGGCCACGCTAAAGCTAAAAATAGCGCACTTTTTTAGTGAATTATTCGTGTTAATTTAAAAGGTAGATGTTTTCGTGTTTTTTTACGATCTTGAAAAATTAACAAAAAATGAGTTTTCTTTAAAAAAATTATATCTTCTTGGTTTGCCGTGTGAAATAGGCGGTATTTTTATTGGTCTGATTTTATTGGCTTATCATTATGTGTTTTCTTTCCTTGCTCTAGGTTTTTCTGTATATTTTTATACCCGTTTTTTTAAATATCTATATCAATTGAAAATGGATAATGAAGGCTGTATTGGCAGATCGTTTTATTATCAAATTTTATTGGCTCAAATTTTATTTTTATCATTCTTTCTTGTTTCCATACTATGGTTGTTATAATTTGTGTTATTGATTGTCATGTTTCAGCATGGGAATCCATACCTTGAATGTGCAGTCACGACGCGTATTGCCATGACATAAATATATTATATAGATGCGACAACATTAAGATGCAATGCCTGGTAAGAACCCCGAAAAAAATAAATTAACTTAACTTTTTTACAGTAGAAATATAAATGTCCTTATTTCGCAGCGAAGTTTCAGATAAAAAACAAGATGAAAATTTTTTTGGCGATGTAGTTCTCATTCGTCCAATTTCATTCGCTGTTTATACGACAGTTTTTGTTATATTCGTAATTTCTCTCATTCTATTCTTGTTTTTTGGAAAATACGCGAGCAAAGAAACCGTTCAAGGTGTCGTAAACCCTCAGTCTGGCTTAGTAAAAGTCTATGCGCCACAGCGAGGCATTGTCTTATCTCGCACAATTAATGAAGGCGACGACGTCACAGAAGGTGATGTTATTTATTTTGTATCAACCGAGCGGCATTTGCGAGGTGGTGAAAAAGTACAAGCACTTGCTATTGATGAAACGGAAAAATCGATCACTAACATTGAGTCTCAAATTAAAGAGCAAAAACACCTATCTATGTTGCGCAAAACGGAGATATACAACCAACTGAAATATACCAAACAAGAAATTTCCTCCCTCGAAAAAGAAATCATTTTATATGAAAAGCGTGTTGCGTTGTATGGTGAAGATGTTGAGCGTCTTAGTAAAATATCCGATGACCAATTTGTCCCTAAAATGGAATATATTAAAAGCTATCAAATGCATTTGGATAGTCAAGTAGGGCTAGAACAGCTGCGACGAAATCTCACCGATCGAACAAATCGTAAGTGGCAATTGTCGAGTGAATTAAAAAAACGACCGGTTGAACTGGCGCAGAGTATTTTGTCGTATGAAAAATCACTCTCTGATCTTCGCCAACGACTAGCCGAAATTCGCAGTAATCAAAGTTACACCGTACTGGCACCTGCTTCAGGGCGTGTGACATCGTTGCTTTACAAAATCGGCGATACCATCAAGCCAGAATCTCCGTTGCTGACCATTTTACCTAAAGACGTCGTACTCATCGCTGATCTCTATGTGCCCACACGTGCCGCCGGATTTCTTCAAAAAGGTCAAGAAGTCAGAATTCGTTTCGATGCGTTTCCATACCAAAAATTCGGGCTTTATGGCGGCGTTGTCAAGCAGATGTCGAAAAATATCATTATACCCGGGGAAAGAGTCTTATCAGTGGATGTTAAAGAACCTGTTTATAAAGTGACAGTGCAATTAAACAAACAAACGGTAACCGCCTTTGGTCGTGAGCACTATTTACAAGTCGGTATGTTACTGCAGGGCGACATTGTTCGGCACCGCAATCGAATAATCGATTGGGTGTTGGAACCATTATATAGCTTGCGAGGGCGTGGATGATGAAAAGCCCGGTTGACTTGCTGCAATTTTCTTATGCCTCAAAGCGGTTGCCCATTATACTGCAGACGGAGCTAGCCGAATGTGGTGCCGCCTGTTTGGCAATGATTGCTTCCTACCATGGTCATAAGATGGGTGTCGAAGCGATTAGGCATTATCTTCCAAGCTCATTAAAAGGACTGTCGCTGAAAGATTTAATGCAAGCTGCCGGCAAAGTTCAGCTTACCCCGCGGGCATTGCGTTTGGAGCTTGACCAGCTCTGCAATTTAAAATGTCCTGCCGTACTGCACTGGAATCTGGATCATTTTGTGGTGTTGGAATCGATGAGTGGTGATCGAGTCATCATTCATGACCCTGCGCGTGGTCGACGAGTTTTAACATTAAAAGACGTTTCAAATTCATTTACAGGTGTGGCGTTGGAGTTGACACCTACGCACGAATTTGAAAAAAAATCAGATCTTCGTAAGGTCAAAGTCAGAGAGCTACTGAGATCTGTTACGGGATTAAAGCGAGCGCTGCTGCAGATCCTATTGCTATCTTTGGTTTTGCAAGTCTTTGTCTTAGTTTCCCCCTTTTTTATGCAAATCACCGTGGATCACGTGATTGCTTCGTCGGATGAGTATTTGTTACTGGCCTTAGCGTTAGGGTTTGGTATGTTAGGGGTGATACAAATGGCCGCGACGGCATTACGCTCTTGGGTCATTCTCTATTTAAACTCGACGCTGGATGTTCAGTTGTTAGCGAACACCTTGCGGCACTTGTTACGATTGCCTTTGGATTATTTTCAAAAAAGACATCTGGGTGACATCATTTCTCGTTTTGGTTCGTTGCGTAGTGTCATCAGTTTATTTACACAAGGGCTGATTGCAAGCATTGTGGATGGCATTATGGCACTAACTACGGTAGTGATGATGTTCATTTACAGCCCGAAATTGACCTTTGTTGTATTGGTCGCGGTGCTTATTTATATCCTGGTACGCGTTGCCACGTTTCGTTTGAACGAGCAATATAAGCAGGAATCCATTGTGCTTTCAGCCAAAGAAAGTACAAATTTTATGGAGACGATTCGCGCAGTGCAAACGATTAAATTGTTTTCAAAGGAAAGTCAGCGCGAATCAATGTGGTTAAATCAATACGCGGCGGCTCTAAATGCCGGCATTAAGCTGGGTAAATTGGATATTATCTTAGCCGCAATTAACCAAACGGTTTTCCCCATTGCCGTGATATTGATAGTCTGGCTAGGGGCGCAAGAAATTATGGCCAGTGTATTTTCTATTGGTATGCTGTACGCTTTTTTTTCGTATCAGGGGCAGTTCTCAGAAAAAATATCGGCATTGATCGATACTCTGATTGAATTTAAATTAGCAGGTGTAGATTTAGAGCGTGTGTCCGACATTGTACATGCGGAGCCAGAGCAAAGCCTTGGCGATTTGGTTGAGGCGAAAATGGAGCTGAAGGGGGAGATTGAGGTGAGTAACCTGAGTTACCGTTACTCTGAAAACGAGCCTTATGTATTCGAAAGCTTGAGTTTTACCATTGCGCGCGGCGAGACGGTGGTGATTGTTGGTGTTTCGGGTTGCGGAAAATCAACGTTGCTTAAAGTGATGCTAGGTTTACTCACGCCGGTTGCGGGCGATGTTCGTTATGATGGCCGAAGTCTATCTCAAATGGACAAGTCTGATTTTCGTACTCAGACTGCGGCCGTGATGCAGGAAGACTGTTTGGTTGCGGGTTCAATCGCGGAAAATATCGCGTTTTCAGACCCTCAGATGGATCTTCAGCGTGTGCAAGAGGTCGCCCACATGGCAGCCATTCATGATGAAATTGCTCAAATGCCAATGGCCTATAATAGTTTGGTCGGGGATATGGGAACCACATTGTCTGGCGGACAAAAGCAGAGGATTTTTCTGGCTAGGGCGTTATATGTCAATCCTAAAATCTTATTTTTGGATGAAGCCAGTAGCCACCTGGATTCGAATACCGAAAGTAAAATCAATGCGACGATTAAAACAATGCCAATCACGCGCGTCATTATTGCCCATAGAAAGGAAACGATTGCCTTGGCGGATCGAGTGATTGATTTGTCTAAACAAAATACGATGTCTCCGGGTTTCAAGTGGTGAAGCGTTTATTGTTTAGAGCGTTTATTTTATTGAGTATAGTACTGGGTACTCTCATTCAGAATAGCTCGGCCGCTGAAAATATTTTGGATCTTTATCGCCTCGCCAAAATATCAGACCCTGAATTGAGGCAAGCACAGTTAGCCCAGAAAATAGCTATTGAATCTAGGCGGCAAGACTTTTCAAGATTTCTTCCTACCATGAGCATTGGAGGAGATGTCACTAATAATTCACAAAAACGAACCTATGATGTATCGCAGTTCGATGGCGAAGAAGAGTATAACAGCTACGGTTACTCTCTTAATCTGAGTCAGCCCGTGTTTCGTTATGAAAATCATGTGCGCTATCAGCAGGCGTCTGATCGCATTAAGCAAATGCATGCGGAGTTAAAGTTAGCAGAGCAATCGCTCATTATTCGGTTAGCAGAACGCTATTTTGATGTGCTTTCAGCGCAAGACAATATACGTTTTATTGGCGCTGAAAAATCAGCTGTCACACGTCAGTTGAAGCAGGCAGAGATTCGTTTGGATGCGGGGTTAGCTGCGATTACTGATGTGTATGAGGCAAGCGCACAGTTAGATTCAACAAAGTCGCTAGAAATTGATGCGAGAATTCAGTGGGATAATAGTTTGGAGTCTTTGCGAGAAATAACCCAGCAATATCACGATAACCTACAGCCATTGAATAATGCGCTAGTCTTAAATACATCTGATTTGCGGAGGATAGACGAGTGGGTGGCATTGGGACTAGCCTCTAATTTAGCGCTTAGCGCCCTGCGTTTTGACAATCAAGTGTTACAGCGAGATATCAGTGTGCAACGGACGGGGCATTATCCGACGTTAGATTTGGTCGCTAAATATACAAAGTTAAACTCAGGGGGTGGGAATTTTGGGCGTAGTGATACGGAAATTCGTACTGTTGGTGTGCAACTCAACATTCCTCTTTATCAGGGTGGCTTGACCACTGCTCGTGTTAAGGAGGCCGTCTTTCGGTATGAGCAAAACCTAGAAAAACTGGATGCTACGCGCCGCTCTGTTCGAAGTGAAGTTCGCAGAGCTTATTTTGGGGTAAAAGGAAGTGTTGCTCGAATACAGTCAATGAAACAATCTATGATTTCAAGCGCTAAAGCATTGAAAGCTATTGAAGCGGGAAGGGGGGCTGGTATGCGCACAACGGCTGATGTGTTGAATGCAACTCAGAAACTTTATCAAACAGAGCGTGATTATGAGCGAGCAAGATATGATTATGTGCTCAATGGCCTAAAATTAAAAAAATCGACAGGAACATTATCCATGTCAGATCTAGAGCAGGTGAACTTATGGTTAAAATAGGAGTGCGGATGTGAGTAAATTAGCTACAACAAATACTGGAGTTATAGACGAGTTTTTATTCCTCACCCAGATTGACAGAAAAATTGATAGGGTTTGTAAAGTTGTTGATGAAATTATTGAAAATGACCGAAGCTCTATGCCGGTCCTGCATTTTGATAGATATAAAAAAACGATAACAACGTTTTTAAATGCTAATGTTATGAAACAGAAGATGAGAGAAATTCTCTCAATTGAGTGTAAAGAAGGTCTCAGACAAGCGGTTGATTTTTTTAATTACCCGCAAGTACTTGAAATGAGCCGGTGTGAGGATGACCTAAATTCACCCAATGCGATGATGGATATGAGTCAATATTTTTCTACTCTGCAAGCGTCGCCATCTATACAGCTGCGAAAAAAATTGATCGAAAAGGCAGATAAACTTAAATGCTCAAGTGCAATAGCAGTCGCTATGCAAGTGACGTTATTTAAAGCGATAACGTATGGCATGCGAGGTTTAAGTGAAAAAAATCAAGAGCTAAGCGAAGCCAATATGGAAAAAATGACGTCAGATACGGCAAATCAAATGAGCACGCCTATTAAGCAACAAGTGTGGATGGGGATGATGTTTGCATATAAAAGCCTATCAGATATCGAACTTAAAGAGTGTATTGCTTTGCTTGAATCAAATGAGGGGAAATGGGCGAGTGAGTTTTTGCAGTCAGTGTATTTAAAGATGTATGGTCAGGTAGTCGAACGGGTTCAAAATGGATTAGAAAATGAATTTCCTCCACTGTATTTAATGGGAAAATAAAATGTAGAAATAAGACTGTCAATTCTCGTTAGAAAAACGATCCACTTTGATGAATATGGCTCCAAAGTTACGAAATCTGCTCAATATGCTTAATTTAATCCTTTTCACCTGTTGGTGATGACCGGGTATCAATCAAATATAACGATTTCAGACTCATTTGGATTGGACAAGGCTAGATGTTGAAGGTTTGTATATTTAATGCTAAGGTTTCGATATGCAAAGCTATGTTCCGCGTCAAAAAGAAGCAACTATAATAAAGCACTTAGCATTCTTCCCCTGTGTCGCGCTTTTGGGGGCAAGGCAAGTTGGTAAATCGACCTTAGCTCATAAGATTCTGAGTGAATTTTCAGGTTCGATTTACCTCGATCTTGAAGATCCTAGAGATTTGGCGAAATTACAAGATCCATTAGCATTTTTGGAAGCAAATCATCGCGCTTTGGTTTGTATTGATGAAGTGCAAATGTACCCCGGCCTCTTTCAATATTTCAGGCCATACCTAGATAAAAATAACCGCAAAGGTCAGCTTCTTTTGCTAGGGTCGGCATCCAGAGACTTAATCAAGCAAAGCGCTGAAACCTTAGCTGGTCGAATTTCTTACATTGAAATCAACCCCTTCACTGCTGATGAAGTTGAAGATGTGAAAACTTTATGGCTTCAAGGTGGGTATCCTGATAGTTTTCACCTGGTTCCTGATATGAGTTTTGACTGGAGAATTAATTACATCAGGACTTTTTTAGAGCGAGATATTCCCCAACTCGGTTTCAGTATTCCTGCGGAAAAATTAAAGCGATTTTGGACTATGCTTGCCCATTTAAATGGTTCAATCGTAAACTTATCAAAACTCGCTTCTTCCATGGGGGTGAGTGCGCCGACAATAAAAAATTATTTGGACATTCTAGAAGGCACTTTTGTTATTCGAAGATTAAAGCCCTTTTTCACAAATACAAAAAAAAGACTCATTAAGTCGCCTAAAATTTATATACGAGACACGGGTCTTATTCACTGTCTTTTGGGAATTGAAAATTACAATGACCTCCTCGGTCATCCCGCGTTAGGAAATTCTTTTGAAGCGCTGGTGATATCATCTATACTCGAAAAATTTCCACGTTACGAAGCCAGTTTTTATCGTTCCTCTAGCGGTGCTGAAATAGATTTAGTTTTAGAAAAAGGTAATACAACAACCATTGCCATTGAAATAAAATCCTCATCCGCGCCAAAATTAACACAAGGTTTTTTTGAGGCGCTAAAGGTAATTTCACCTGACAAAGCTTTTGTTGTCGCTCAAATTGAAACGGCTTTTCCTCTTGAAAATGATATCTGGGCGTACAATCTGAAAGAAGTACTGAGCATGGACTTTTAACTTAGGAACGTGCATGGAATAAGTTAGTCAACAGCGTAACACATCGATAGGAGAGTCTGTTTCGCATCCATGTGAGTCACAAAAAACGAGTTGGTAATTAGTCCGCCAGTTTCTCTTGGTAATGACGCCACTACAAGATGAGTTATTACGATTTTATTAGTTTATTCTCGGACAGGCTCCTAGGAGCCTGTCCGAGAATAGAAATCGTAGCGAGGGAAAGTTATTTAGAACCCATTTTTTCGAATAAATGAGGCGAATAGTGGGCTTTATTTAACGAATTTATTCGGAAAAAGGGGCCGAAATAGATTTTCCACAGTAGGTTCTCTATTCTCGGCCAGGCTCCTAGGTTAAACCTAGATTCCGCAGTTGACCGCTCAGAGATGAATGCAACACCATGAGATCGTTAAATTTTCTAAGTGCGCCGCAGTTCATCCGGTGAGTGAGCTTCGCTACGCGTCGAATTGCCCGCTTGTAACGTCGTATCTCTGCGTTGTAACTCCTTGGAATAGCCAGCTATTCCGCGTCGTTACGCCTAGATTTACACCGTTACAAACGCACACTTCAACGCGTTCAACTGCGGATTCTAGGTTAATCCAGTAGCGATTTAGTTTCATTGGATACGTCGGTGTCGAGTTGCAGTTTTATGAGTTTTCGACACTGACTTAATGTTATCTCGGCCATATCTCTATTTCCTTGGGCGAGATAACAGGTGATTAATTTTCGATATAAGGGTTCTGATAAAGGTTCTAATACCAATGCATTCTGACAGATAGTCATAGTAATATCGGAATTTTTTGGCATTTGCTCTATGCATTTGAAGAGCGTGGCGAGATATTTATTACGATAGCGTTCACGCTGCGCCATTATCTCCAATGAATCATCCTCGGGAAAGTATTCGCCCTGATATAATTCTTGTAAGCGCGATGCAACTTCAAGCGCATTTTCTGAGTTAACGGGGCGGTTTGCGATATTCTCAAACTCAATAGCATCAATCCAAAAATATTTTAGATTTAGTTTGATATTATCGCCTTGGCGTAAGATGCTTTGCTCGTTGCCAAAGTGTTTTCGTATTCGATGTATTTGGGTGTCAAAGAGTTGGGAAGCCTTGTCGTTAGTATAATCATCATATAGTTTTTCTTTGATCGCGTAATGTGTGGTACTCGCGTTTTTTGAGGTCACCAGTGCTTTCAATAATGCATAGGTTTTACTGGAAGGTTTTTTGTCGGCCGGAATATTCTTACTCTCTATATGAAAATGGCCAAACGTTGATATGCGAAATGGCCACGGCCAGGTTTGAGAATTAGCGCTAGGTGTTGATAAGTTTTCGTAGTTTTTTTCTATAAACCGAAGTACATAAGAGGTTTCTATGTTTAACTCCAGCGCTCGCTGGCAAGCCCAAGTCATTAACTGAGGTGGCCAGTGAGCGCAGGCAAAAATTTCGTCTTTGCGAGTGATGGTAAAACCTTTAAGCAAATATTGATTGGAACGATCATGTTTGTTGTTATTAAAAAATAGTTTAGCGTAAGTCAGATAGAAACGTGCTAGCTGGCCGCAATAGGCGAGACTTTCACAGTACTTTAGTAAGTCGTCATGCAGTGATAGCGCCGTATCCAGCTTATTTCGTTCACACAAATAGTAGATGTATAATAATTTATTGTTGATGATAAAGGGTGGAATCTGAATGTCATCAATATTATTCAAGCAATTCATTGCCGTGCTATCGAGGTCTTTATATTCATCCATCGTTGTACCTGCAATGATAATGCTGGTCATATAGCGCGATTGAAATATCAAATCTTTTCCACCGATACTTGCTTTTAGTTGATCAATATATTTTTTGGCGAGTTCGTTGTTACCGAGTCCGAGTGCTGCAATAACAATATGCGATTGAATATGGCCATTATAGATGGAAACACCGCTTTCTTTTGCAAGCTCCAAGGCTTGTTGCAATAATACCAACTGCTGATCAAAAGCACTGAGTGACCACAGACCAATGGATGAATATAAAGCCGTGCTAAGATATAATAGAGGGTCATCTTGCAATTCGGATAAGCTGTTTTCTAATCGTTTAAAAATCACCATGTCCTGTTCTCTGACTCCAGAGGTCGCCGCTACAATTGCATAAGTTGACATCAATTGCAGTCGTATAGGTGAGTCAGCCATTGTTTCAATAGTTAACAATAAACGGGTGCGCAGTTCTTCTCTTTTTATAGGGTCTTGATCGGAACAAAAGTAACAGTGTAATAATTTAGCATCAATGACATCTATTGCTAGCTCTTTGGGAGGTTCGGGATAACGATCACATAAATCATCATAACGTGTTATCCAAGCAGATAAGCGATCTCCTCCACGTAGTGAACTGCAAATGACTGATACTGCGGTATACCATGTTAGATAAGCACCCTTGGCATCGGATTTTGCCATAAACTCCATATAGGATTTTTCAAATAGATCAAGCGCAGAAATGACATCGATATAAGTCGAGAGTTTTCCTTTCCAAAAAATTATCCAGGGTTCGTCGTTCGTGAACTCATCGGGTAGCGTGCTTATATAGCGTTGCAAGGATTCAATCCGGCCGCTGTTAAATAGTTCGTCCACGTGCTGAATAATGGTTGTGACTAATGCTTTCCATTCTTTTAATTCAAGTAGCAAATCAGCCGCAGCCTCATACTCACCATCGTCGAGTAATGCCTTCGCTGTTTTATAACGTAGATCATGCAATTGTTCTGTTGAAAACTTTTCAATAGCACGGTGTTGCAAATATTCTTTTACTAAAGGATGCAAGGTATAACCTAGTTCACCCTGGCGAATGACAAATAGATTTTTTTGCGCAAGTGTTGCTAATAATTTTTTAGAATCAGCGATGTTGCTCACAGCAATAGCAGAGGATGCAGTGATGCGCGGCATATAGCAAATACTCATCAATAACTCATTGGTTTTCGCGTCTAATGAAGTCAAGAACTGCTCAGCGATATAACTATCTAGAACTTCAATTCCCAAATTTGACGTATTCGTATTAGCAAAGCCATCGACCATATTAGGCAGAAGAATCAATCCCGCTATCCAGCCATCGAGCTTTTCTCGAGTGGCTAACAAGGTATTTTTAGATTGTGTTGAATTAAATAATTGGCCGGCGGCTAGCCATTCATCATTGGTGAATTGTATTTTCTTAGTGTCGATTAGGAAAAGTTGTCGTTTAATCAGCAATGGATTCAACGTTTGCGGTGGAAGATGTCGACTGATGATGAGCAATGAAACAGTGGGTTCCAATGACTCAATAATATGTGGGATAAGTGAAGTAATTTCGGACGAATCAGATAATACGTTGAAGTTATCAAGAACAATGAGTCCGTCATGTTTTAATCGAGATGACAGATCTGTAAAAAACTGGTGCGTAAACGCATTAATCCCGTGTTGATACTCGGGGGTAAGTTTAAGGATTGCTTTTTTCCGTCTAGGGGCTGCTTTCTTAGCTGCTAGCCCTAGGTAGTGAAAAAAAGTCGCTAAGTCTTCGTCATCCTCATCGACCTCGTACCAGCAGTGGGAAATTTTTCGGCGCTCAATATAGCTTGATATTAATGTTGTTTTGCCAGAGCCTCCGGGGGCGGCAATCCAAATAATGTTGGTGTTTTTTTGTGCGGTATCTAGTTCTTCAAAAAGTCGCTCCCGATGAACAATCTTTGTAGTATTTGGGCATACAATTTTGGATGGGTAATTTGTTTTGCTGCTCACTTTAGTAACCACTTTTTTATGCCGAAGAGTGTGATATTCAAGTCATTGTTAACGGTACTTCGTACTTCAAAAAGAGTATTTTAACATTTGGTTAAACTATTGGGCGACAAATGTTTGGCAATGAATACGCCGATTCAATTTAGTTCAGCGAATTAAAATATACTCTAAGGTTTCTACCATGAACTTCTATCATGTCTAAATCGCCATCGCCATCGATATCTCCCATGGTCATATCAGCAACAAGTCGACCATTGTATTTTGCGTCCGTAAAAACAGCATTACTGTCGTTGATATAGATTATTTGAGTCATACGACCGTCAATCAGAGCGGTAAAAATTATGTCCAAATCGCCATCGCTATCAAAATCAGCTAGCTCTAGATATTTGCCGAAAGTAGCCTTTAGTTGCTGCGGCAGTTTGCTAAAATCACCTTCCCCGTTGCTTAAAATGACTGTTGAGAGCGCGCCTGTCACGACTGCATCCAGATCCGCATCACCATCTAGATCGCCTAATGCAACGCCGAATGGGGTCGTTTCTAATGCGGCACTATCGTATTCTGAAAAACCACCGAAGCCATCATTCGTCATAATAACCACGCTGTTACCGGCAGCGGAATAGTTTCCTCCTATCACCACATCCAAAGAACCGTCGCCATCGACATCAGCAACGTCAAAAGCGGTGCTATTTGCAATTTGACCAGAGAGTCCAAAAATAAGCTCAGCGTTTTGTGCAGTCGTTGTATTTAGATACATAAAACCAGAACCCTGTAGTGCATCTAATTTGCCATTATTATCGAAATCACCTAGAACCACGTTCTTTGTGTCATTCACTGACAAACTCGACTTGATCCCGGCATAGCTGAATAGGCCACTGCCATCATTAATGAAAGCACGACTAACGGTGGCAAATGAAAATTTGTCGCTGCCTAACACTAAATCTAAATCCCCATCGCCATCTAAATCACCTAATGCAAGGGATTCAGTTCCCCCCGTTGTGAATTGAGAATCTGTCTGCGCCTTGTCAGTAAACAAACCCTCTCCATTATTGAGCCAAACCTTAGCACCTGGTCCAGGGCCAGGAGGCGTCGTGTTGCTTGCAGCGCGTAAACCTACGACTATATCCAAATCACCGTCTTGGTCGATATCACCAAGAGCGACTGAGCTAGTACTGGAATCTGTAGTCAACGACTGAGTTGAAGCGACAAATCCTGGCATAATATCCACCGGATCCAAGGACTGAGCATCTGCGAGGTTTTTAATCGCATTAACCTTCATAGCGCTACTGATCTTGATTCCCGAAGGTGAATTTTTCGTATTTACACCGTTATAATTTTCGAAAATTGTCAGGCTAGGAGCTACGCCTAAAGTAATGGTGATGCGGTTTGCGCCTGGGCCAGAGCTAACGCTTGCTCCTACTCCTAAACTATCGCCATCCACGGGAAGGTCAAAATCGTAACCATCCGCAGCATTGACATAAATAGTTTGGTCGAAATGAATAATCAATTGATCACCGGTACTCACCTGCTGATCTTGATTAACATCAAGATACGTCGCCGGGCCGTCAATGATGGGAGGCGCACCAGCAAGAAGTTTCGTTGAGGTAGCTGGAGTGCCCGTTACAATACCCGTCGAGG
The DNA here is from genome assembly GCA_027021445.1 of Gammaproteobacteria bacterium. GTDB lineage: Bacteria > Pseudomonadota > Gammaproteobacteria > S012-40 > S012-40 > JALUUH01. The sequence goes on along the minus strand of JALUUH010000149.1, from coordinate 444 downwards.
CGACAGGTGTTACCCTAAATTGAATCCAGCGCTGCTCATCCTTAATATCAAGCGTATAGGTGCGTGAAGTTGCCCCCGCTATCGGGACACCACTCTTCAACCACTGAAAGGTCGACATTCCTTCGGCATCGGCATCCAGGTCGTTATAAGTATAAGCACCGCTCAAAGTATCACCAGCCACCGCATAGCCACCGTTATCGTCAATAATCCCCACATTGCTGGCAAAGGGTGCCGTATTAAGTATGTTGATACCGCTGGCTGTACTGACGGACTGGCCGGTGGTTGTTCCCGTTTTGGCAACCGGGGTGACGGCAAAAGAAAGGGTTGCGCCGCTATCGGCAGCCACCACGGTATAGGTTTTTGCGGTTGCACCTGGAATCGTGGTGCCATTGCGTAACCAACGTAAGAGACTAACCCCTTCAACGTCGCCATCTACATCGTTAT
>JALUUH010000148.1 GCA_027021445.1 Gammaproteobacteria bacterium | reverse complement strand
GTAACCGGAATCAAATTCAAAGATGGTGTCGAGATGACAACAGACAATCAGGCCGCCGCTTGATTCAACTGGCTAAACACCAGATTTGACAATAGCTCCCCCGAATACGTCACACCTTATATTGGGTTCTTGTTCATCGCCCCGCGATTTCGCGTTGGACTTCCTTCAGACCCTGCCTCGCGGCAACGCCCTTGCCCTTTCACTAACCTTCGGCTCTGCGAATACCTGGTAAGAGGACTTTCACCTCTCTAGTTAAGTGCCATGCCCGGCACACACGTCGCCCATCAGCGGCAGCAAAAAGTGGCGCGGCTTTTGCACAAGCAAAAGGCGTGACGCTTTTTGCTGTCCGCTGGATGGGCCTTGTTATGTGATTCTATAGCTACAGTACATCACTCGATATTAAAACTAAATGAGCCGCTCATACTATCACTATCTCTAGTCAATATTTCAAAAGTACCTGTTACTGAATATGTACCAATAGATGTAACATTAACAACTCCACTTTCTGCATGGCTAAACCCAGGATCATCAGGTGTACCTCCAAATGTGACTGAACTTAAATGGACGTGTACTTCATCGCTTAATTTAGGGATATCAACAACAGTATAGCTACCAACTTGAATATCACTGAAAAACTCAAAATTTATTGATATTCTGTTCCCATTATAAGGTCCCATCACACTAAATGATTTCGGATCTTTATCATGATCTTCAAATCCAAAATCATTAGGCTGAGGAGTGAAGGCACTAACATCCCTTAGTTCAGTTAATGTCCCACAAACTCCAGCAGTTGCATTCAAGTCTTCATGCAAGAGTGATGTAAATAAAAGATTTCCAAAATTGAATTCTGTTTGATCATAGAGTTTAATAAATTCTAATGTGTAGGAAAAGAAATTATCACAACTGTATTCAATCCTATAGTGAGAATCAGTTACTCTAATATAATCCATAGTCTCACTCACACAATCACTAAAACCTAAATCATCATAACCACCATCTAATTGATCATCATCAAAACTATTATCCATAACGTTTTCCGGTGCTGCCGCCCAGCAAGAACTCTCAATTATTTCACTACCATTCGGGTTCCATGATTTAACAAGTAATTGTGATGAATCGATAGTACCTTGAACGTTAACTGTAACATCACCAAAAGTAATATCATTGTTTAGATTGGTGTGTGAAACTGCAGACATACGCCAAGTCCCTGGTTGTTCCATAAGATCAAAATCATCAGGTATTTGACTAATATCACCGTTATTTTCGTTATCAGCATTATTTCCACCGCCACCACCACCGCCACACCCACTTACTACAGCTAATGTTGCAAATACGCATAGTGTTGTATATAACTTACTAAGTTTCATAATTCCACTTCTCCTTTTGTATGATTTATACGATTTTATATTCACATAACGTTTTAACTAAACCGCCGCACGCTGCAACCGCAGGAAACACGCCGCGACATCACGGTCGGTTTGAGTGACATGTTAGAACCAGAAACCCGGATAAT
>JALUUH010000147.1 GCA_027021445.1 Gammaproteobacteria bacterium | reverse complement strand
CAGCATCAATAAAAAAACTACCAAAAGTAGCAACTTGCTCACCAAAATTGAGGCCGCTTAAAACTTGAGTGTACAACTCACCTTTTAAGCCTGTTTTAATAGAACGAGGAGTGAAGTTTTTCTTATTATCTTTTACATAAACAATTTGTTGTCCTCCTTCTTGAATAATCGCTTCTTTAGGAATAGCTAAGTAGCGTCCGCGTTGAACGAGTATTTCCATTACAAAATAAGACGATCGTTTTGTTGCTGCGGTTGCTAATCGAGCCTTAATTTTTCGGCAGTTTTGTTTATTAGGTTTTAATTTATGAATACGAGCCTGATAAATTGACGATTTTGCATCGGGAGGAAAAGCACGTACGCGTTGGTTAATTTTTATCAGAGTAGAGTTAGAGTTACATAATATTGCATTTAGGTATTGTTTTGTTGAATCAAGCTTAGCAGCTAAACGTAACCAAGTTTGTAAATTTTGAGGAGCGGTAGTGACAAGCGTTAAGTTTAAATCATATGCTTGCGTTTGGTTTACTTCTGTTCCCGTATAACTTGGGCGAGTGTGGTCTCTAATGCCAGCAGAGGAAAGGGGGTTGATAACCCCCACCCCTGTTAGCAATGCAATATAGCTCATTAAATATTTTAATTGCATTTAGTGACAGTAATTATCCTTGCTATCAAGTATGTGCGTTCCCCATGGATAGAGTCCAACATTAGATACGCGTGTAACTTTTTCTGTTTTCCCTTCAATAATATAGACAGAATGATCGGTAGAACTCGCCAAATAAACTTTCTCACCCGCAGTATCTGTCGTGGCTGTTTCTATTTGTAAGTTATTACCAATTTTAATTCGTCCTGCAGGCGTAAGACTTTCCATATCGTAAACATAGACAAAGCCTGTACTAGAGCTGATTACGAAGGCTTTACCGCCTGCAAAATTAATTCCCATCATGTCAGGACCAGAATCAAAGGTAGCCGCAACAACATTTTTCTTAAGGTCAATAATTGAAATTGTTTCATCACCATTATTGGCTGAAACACCGTAACGTCCATCATGGTTCATATATAAACGCCATGGATCAGCACCAACACGAATCTGTTTAATTACTTTGTCTGTACGAGCATCGATCACACTAACAATACCTAAGTCACCGTCAGCCGCATAAAGGAAACGACCATCATTACTGATACTAACATTTGAGATACCTTTAATATCACCTAAGTAACGTTGTGGATCAAGTGAAGCTATAGCAGGCACATCGCCGACATGAATTTTTTTCAACAATTCGTGTCGAGTAACATCAATAACACCTACCCAGTGAGCCCCATAATTACCAATGTAGGCTTTAGTACCATCGGGTGTAAAAGTAATATTAAGTGGCTCTGCAAAACCTTTAATGCGTTTAATTTCTGTCATTGAAGCCATATCGATAACAGAAATTGAGTCACTATCAGGATTACCTTGGTAGTAGTAACGTCCATCAGGTGTCATTGCTAAATGTTCTGGCGCAAAGTCGATAGGGATTTCTTTCACTAAGGTCA
>JALUUH010000146.1 GCA_027021445.1 Gammaproteobacteria bacterium | reverse complement strand
TTACCAAATAATAAATCGCTTTCGTAAAACACTAAGAATACCTCTAATAATGGGAAAAGATGGCATGAAAAGAAAACAGGTTTTCGGGATAGTAAGCGGAAGCATCATCCTATTCCTCTTCAGTGCTGTTCTTATTGCCGGCTACAAAAACCTGAGGCTCAAGCAAAAATCAAAAAAAGTTCAAACCACAACTTACCGGTACGATAAAGCGTACCTGACCGAGTTGGCTCATAGCATGAATCCTGATGCACGTATTGTGCATAACCCGGAAGTTGGCAGGTGGGATAAGGATGGTACGCATCGATTTCAGTTGAAAAAAGAATGGGAATTGGGGTATGACGATGATGCAAAACACGATTTGAATATCGACAATGCAGGCGGTATGCGTGCGGACAGCCATGATAATTTATATGTTTATGAGTACGGTGCCGGTAAAATCTATTGCTTTGATTCAACCGGAACATTCAAGTTTGAGTTTGGCGAGCGAGGCCAGGGGCCGGGCGAGTTTTCAGGAAGTATTCAGTTTTATCTCTTACATGATAGTCTGCTCTACACGTATGATTACGGAAATCAGCGTATAAGCAAGTTTATAATCCGGGAAAAGAAAGGCGGTGTTTACGTCTCCTCCTATCGTCAAGAAATAGATGGCCGCCCTATAAGCTTTGTGGTAAATGATTCGCAAGAGACCTTTTTGAGTTTTTACGATGCAAAAAGTGGCTTCGTCGTACATAAGTATAATACAAAAGGGGAACATGTGGCCAGCTTCGGTAAACCAATAAAACTGGACCTGCCAAACAAGTTTATGCTGCGTATGATAGAGCGTAATAGTTATCGTGGTAATCTTGCTTATTACAATGGGTCCATTCTTTATAGCCAAAGAAATCCATATAAAATTGCTATTTATTCAGATCCCGGTCAATTATTGCTTCAGATCACCAGAAAAAATAACTTCTTAAAACCTCCGGATGTATTAATCGAGGGTAAAGATACGTACACCATGAGAATGCCCCCCCGGTCGACTTGCGTTCGTCTATGGAACGGATTCATCTGGAACGCGATTTATTTTCCTGCCAGTACATACCCGGAAAGCGTAACGGTTTTAGATGTATACGAATTAAATGGCAATTTACTCACCAGTATCAAAATTCCTGAGCGAATACTCGTTTTTGAGATCAGCGGAACCGGTAAGATTTATGGAAAACTATGGGACGATCAAGATGAAGGGTTTTTGCATATCGTCCGGTATGCTGTTTCTGTTAAATGATGTTTCTCGACTGTAAGCCCTTTTATTTACTCCAAATATGAAGTATCCGTCCGGCAAACGACATTTTGCTTTTCTCCGCGCTTACAGGTGACCAGTTTAGCGGCAGGACTTGGGCGAGGTTTTTGTGCGGATAGTCCGCGATGCGGGCGAGCACACCTCTGAGCCAGGCGAAGGCCAGGAGCTGAAGTGAAAAAAGATGCGGTTGGCCGCACGGATACCCCGGCGAACTCACTGCACCCAGCGTTCAGCAAATACGCGGCAGTTGCAAAAAAAATAATTTCTG
>JALUUH010000145.1 GCA_027021445.1 Gammaproteobacteria bacterium | reverse complement strand
TTATTAGCTATCTCAGAATAGTCCTGGTATTTTATTTTAGTTATGCAGTCACTAAGATTGGCCATATTGTCGAATTCACCGGGGCCTAATCAGACACAATATTTTGATGCGTTGGCAAAAATTGCAGATATTGATGTCTCGGTATATTACTGTGCACGTAAGAATATAAAATGGCAAGGTACTGATACTAACAGATTTAATCATAATGCACACTTTTTGATTAACTTAAATCCTTGGCCTGAAAGTCGAGGATATTTACATTGTAATCCTGCCGCACTTTATATTGTTACTTCGAAGCGTTACGATCTTGTCATGATTCAAGGGTATGCTTATCCAACTGCATTGGCTACGATTATAACCTGCCTAATATCAAGGAAGCCCTTTGTTTTCTGGGGAGAGATGATTAATCGAAATCCCAGAATAATTACAAAACCACTTAAGCATTTTTTTATTTGGCCTTTTATGCGTAAAGCTCAAGCTATAATGACCATGGGGCCTTCAGGGGTACGATCATTTAAGAAAATAGGAGTTGACAGTGATAGGATATACGAAGTTCCATACGCGTGTGACTTAAGGAACTATTTGAAAGTGCCTGGAAATATTAGACGATCACGCCGTCGAAGAAAGAAGATTTTAGTGATTTCACAACTCATTAAAAGAAAGCGAGTTGATATCGCGCTGAAAGCTTTTTTATGTTTGGCTGATCGATATCAGGATTGGGACATGGTTATCTGTGGTGACGGTCCTTGTAGAAGTGAGCTGGAAAGAATGGTACTAAGCCAACATAAAAGTCGTGTTGTTTTTAGAGGTTTTGTGCCAAAAGATCAGCAGACTGCAATATATGCTGATGCAGATATTTTTCTGCTTACGTCATCTCAGGATGGTTGGGGCATGGTTGTTGTAGAAGCCATGGCTTCAGGATTACCCGTAATAAGCACTTATGCAGTGGAATCTGCGAAAGTCCTTATTGATAATCGAGCATGTGGCTTATTGATTGAGCCAAATAGTGTGCGTGAAACCATCGAAGCTTTAGAAATATTGATTAATAATGAAGCAATGCGGATACATATGGGAGCGTCTGCACGAGAGAAGGCAAAAGAGCACGATGTAGTAAAAGTTGCACAGTATAGTGCTGATATACTATTAAAGACCTTTCAGTACAGTTTACAGAGCTGAGAGCAGCTCTTATCCATGATTAAGTAATGATTCTATGACCTAACACAGATACGAAAAGGAGGAAGGTGATCTATGAAAGTTCTTGTTCTTGGTGGAGATGGTTTTTGTGGATGGCCTACGTCACTCGGCCTGTCTAACGCAGGATATGATATTACCATTGTCGACAATCTTTCGAGGAGGAAGATCGATATCGAGCTGGAGTGCGAATCTCTTACGCCCATTCAGCCCATCAGCACCAGGTTGAAGGTCTGGAAGGAGGTCTCAGGGAAAGACATAAAGTTCATAAACCTTGATGTTGCGCGCCAGTACCACAAGCTGTATACACTCATCAGAGAATTGAAGCCAGAGGCGATCGTTCACTTTGCCGAGCAA
>JALUUH010000144.1 GCA_027021445.1 Gammaproteobacteria bacterium | reverse complement strand
TACACAGCGGTAATTTTTTTGCGTCCACAGTTATCTATAACGCCGAAATCAACATCGCCGATCCCGACTTGGGACTAAACTTTATACCTGCCGCAGTGGTGCAAGTTAACTTATGAGACTTAAGGCAACATAAAACATACTGAAGGAGCAGATCAATATGCAGGAACTTAATTCGATAGTAGAGATCGCTGACAATACTGGGCTGGAATTTTTTTCCGAACCACTCACTACCTTGTTTGGAGACCAGCTTGGCTCAATTGAGGTGATGGATTTTTTCTCCGTTGAAAACGATGAAAATGGTACGTTAATTCATAGCTATAGCGTGGTATTGGCGGTTAAGGAAACCATCATGCTAACGATCCCCGGTCTGGAGACTATTCGCCTGGGCGTGGTTCGAGATTCGCTGGATGAATGGCCGCTTATTTACGTTGAAATCAACATGGGCCCAGCCAATCAGTCACTATCAATCAAACATTTCCCCCTGCGTATCGAAATCGACAACCCCTATTTGAAACCCGTTCAACTGGCAGGCGAGCAAGCCATACTAGACGGTTTTTCATTGGAAATTGAAGGCTCATTCGAGCTTAAAAACAGTGATCAGCTAACGATTGCAGCAAGCCTGGAAACATTTAGCATTCCCCCGTTTGAAATTGTTGGCATCGGCGTGGTTCTGGCCTTGACTGATTGCCGACTAATTACCCGCGATGATGATGTGGACTCAGCAATAACAGACCTGGGCTTCAATCAAAATTTTCGTGGTTTACATGCGCCGTCAGCACTCATGCACTGGAACTTGCCCGTGCAATTTAACGAGGATGACCTGCCCGGCATTCGCGCACAATTGGAAAATATTGCTTTGGGCAACCAGGGCATTTCCGTCAATGCCAGTTTGAGCTGGCCTGTGGCTTTCGAGAATGCGCAGTTCGATGTAACAGAAACGAAAATGCTACTAGGGTTTTTTGTCGATCCCGCCTGGACGTTTGCCCTGGCCTCTTTGACCGTGGGTATTCGGGCCAATGTGCCTAACGCCATCGGCGCGGCTGGGTATGTGCGCATTCCGTTTCTGGATGCCATCTTCGGGCTTTCATTTTCCATCAATTATGCGGCAGAAGATGAGTATGAGACCAAAAGTCGCCTAAGTCTGGGCGACGGTGAAACAGTCACAATTCCACTTGGCGCAGCTCAGGTCACGCTTTCTGAGCTGAACATCAGTGCTCGTATAGACGCGGAAGATGAATTCGATTTCGAAGGCAGTACGAGCTGTACCATCAACGATCTGCCAGGGCTTACCGTCAATGTCACTACAGCCATCCTTAAGCTTGAACATCGCGCAATGGGTGATACCTACCGCCTACAGGTCGCACAAGTGGAGATCGAGAACATCGGGATAGTCGATGAGTCTGAACTGGTGATTGTCACACGACGCGAAGACGACAATACCATCGCCCTTGATTCGTTTGAATTCGTAACGACGGTGATCTGGTCGGACATCGCTAACAAGATTGCTCTGAGCGAAGTTCCCGATCAATTTCCGCTGCCACCTGATGATGCGCGCCTCACCCTGACAGCTCGCTGGGAAGATGAAGATGGCGAAATGAAGATGAAGCTAAGCCTGAAAGCCGAGCTGGAGGATGTTGACCCGCTCTGGCGTTTCATCCCCGCAGATCAGCGCCCCGAAGTAGCCAAGGCCAGCATCGATATCGACCTGACACTGGCGGGTAATGAGGATAATGTTAAATTCACCGGTGAACTGGGACTAGGCCTGCGTCTAAAATTGCCCGACATTAACCAACTTTCTGGCATGGAAAATTTATTACAAATCGATACTGGTGACGCACAGGGGTGGATTGATCTCAAATTAAAAGCTGAACTGAATGGCGCCGGCAATGACACTACTGGCAAACTCAGCGGAACGCTAGAAAGGCCGCTCAGTCTCGCATTCAATCTCCCAGGCCTGGTATTGCCTGCGCCGCCATTGGCAGTGAGCATTAGCGAAATCAGCCTTGAGCTGTCGGCTGAAGAAGAGCAAAACGAAGGTGAATTTCAACTCAAGGGCGGCTTTGTCTTACAACCGATACTGCCCTCAAACCTGGGCGGCTTAGTACCATCTTCCATGGCGGTGCATCTGGAAAGTCTATTGGCCATTGCGCATCTCTATGATCTCGCGGGTACGGTTGATCTCACCCTGGGAGTATCTACCGCCGGGGCTTACTGCGATCTCAAATGTGAATTTGACAATGTCGAGCTGGAGATCGATTTGTTCGACATGCTGGCTGGTGTGACCACTCAATTACAGGGGGTATCGGGTGGACAAGCTGCCGAGATCGATCTTGATATTGATGTGTCACTTCAACTATCGGCATTGAATCTGTCCATAGGCCAGCTGCCCTCCGCACAAGCAAACGATACACCTCTGCCATTTTCGTTCGGAATGACGGCAAAGCTTGGTTTTGCTGGAGAGCTAGTCGACATGAACTTCGAGCTGAGCAACGAGTCCTTCAGTTTTGGCATCGCCGAATTACCGATACCCATCGCATTGCCTAAGCTACCCCTATCACGACAAGATTTGGATAGCTTGCGTGATACTAACGAGCGCTGGGATGTCAATATATGGAACAATAGCATTGAGCCTGGAATCGATGCCGAGCTGAGTACTGACGCGACGGATCTGGAACAGGCTCGCAGTGATCTAGACGCACTGAAGAGTAACCCGCGTGATGGTGATGCCAGCTATGCGCAACAGCTATTTGAGCTGGAGTTCCGTACAATTCCTGCCCTAAAGAAAAGCATCTTCTACAATACCGGTAAAAAGTTCCTGACCGAGGCAGTCATCTCTATTTATCGAATATTGGGAGAGCGCAGCACCGCAGCCAGTCAGGATCGCTATCAGGACATGGTTGAGCTTTATCAGGATGCCGTTGATCTGACGCTGGGCTCGCTGCAATTTGATAGCGGCTTACAGTTTGTGATATCGAAAGCCAAGTTCGTCCTGCCATTCAATGACCCCTCAGACATCCGTGCTGAAGGCGGCGCATCACTGCGGGGATTTGCACCCGATAGCCCTCTGAAGCCGCTCGAAGCACTGGCGTTCACGCTAGGCATTTCCAGTGACGCCATCTATTTTTCTGTCGAAGGGGGAGCTGATCCCATCCCCTTGCCAGACTTCGGACGTTATCCGGGTAACGCCGTTATATTTGACCGCCTGATTATTGGTTACGGCTACAGCAAAAATTCACTGTTAATCGATTTTTCCGGTGAATTAGAGCTCTCCCCAGAACTAATAGCAGATGCCGACACGTCAAGTCGTCTCGGTATAGGCCTTCAGTTGCCCAACAACAGTCGTTTAAAATTTAAACTCGATCTCATTCCGATCTCCTTTGGCAAGGTTAACTTTTTGTTGCCGCTTATTGCCTTCGACATTAATCTGCGCAGTGAAAATCCACCACTTGCGCCGCTCTCCTATAATTGTGAGCCCGCCTGGGACGGTTTACAGTTAAAGGTTCCTGGCGTCTTGAGAGCGGATTTTAAACGCCTTCAATTTTCCCCGTTTTTTGGCCCGCTACCGGCACCAAACATGTTGTTGGCCTACGACGTAGATGTTGGAAATAAACAATTCGGTTTCACTTTTATTTGCGATAATTACCAGCTCATCATGCCGCTGTTAGGGCAATATCCCATCCCGTTTCTGGCCGATAATGTCCCTTTTTTCGACCAATACTGCATTAATCTTCGACTGGCAGGCTTCGGCATCAATTTTGAGCTGCGACGACCGTTTCCTGCGCCCAATCCTTTGTTAGTTTTTGAACTTATGAGCTTTATCTCCGACCCATCGTTACCGATTGATCCAGCGGGGGACTTGGCAAATCTCATGTCGGCCGAGCTGCGTAATGCCCGCATTACCCTGCCACCTGCCGTACTCGGCATGTTCCCGGAGCTGGGGCCAATGCTCACCCGTGAACTTAATGTGCGCATTAATGTTAATACTGTGATTGTATTGGCGCAGCAACTGGTAGGATTGGTGGAAGATCTGCAACAGCGCTTGTCACAAGCATCAACAGCAACTATTGATAGTCGTCAGCAAAGTGGACTAATGCAATCAAGCAGTCTGATGAGCCCCGCGTCGCAAAATTTTTCATCAGCATTGAGCAAGCCCACTAAAAAATTGACACCAGGGCCACTGGATATCACTGACTTAATTGATGATCTCACCCAGAGCCCACCGCCAGTCCTTATCTCAGAACTACTGGATAAGCTGCCACGCGAGCTGCGCCGCCTCGAACTCAAGGGCAGCTTCATTGGCTTCGATGCCAATGCCGTGTTGCTGTTGATCTCCCCCGATGCCTTGCATAAACAGCGCCTACCCACAACGCCTTTGCCTACCCCGCCGCCATCAACACCCGGTTTTCGTTGGGTTAACGTGGTCGCTGATGAGTTCCTCGACGATACCGCTTTAAGCGCCTGGGAGACGGTTAATTATGGTCTAAAACGCGGGCAGCTAGGCGACTGGAGCATCAGCAAAAACGCACTGCTACAAAAAAATAATGTTGGCGACAATTCGCCCGCACGTTACGGTGCCATGCTGATTCGAAAGGGCGACCCGCAGAGCGAATTCCGCCTTAGCGTTGATTTGCAATCTGCTGACAATGACGGTATTGGGGTATTGTTTTATGTGCAGGGGAAAGACAGTTTTTATCGTTTCCGCATGACCTCCGAGCAAAAACAGTGGAGTCTAATACGACTCAAGAAAGGCGTAGGAAAAAAACTGTATACAAGCAGCACGGCTTTTCAGTTGGGCGAGGTTTATCGAGTGCGTATTGAGGCACGTAGTATTCCACAGGAAAGTGGCGACCTTCCCAGGCGTTTAGATCCTCGCCCGATGGATTGGGAAAACATTATTCCCCCCTTAGTCAATAAAAAATCAAAACCGCGTTTTACCACCCATATTCGCATTTGGATCAATGACGCTTTATGGTGTGATGTTTCTGATACTGATAAACCCTTGACCAAGGGGCAAGTTGGACTCGACAGTTGGTGGAATAATGGGGCGCGGTTCGATAATTTCAAACTGGATCGTGGCGAACGCCTAGCCTCAAACGTTATCGCTCCAACGACACAAGCACTGCTACCATTAATATCAGGGCTGGACGATGTGATCGCAGAAACCACCGACAATGCGCATTGGTTAATAGATGACCTTGCTGGCTTCAATGACGAAGATATCCTGCAGGCGATACCCGCGAGCGACAGCTCCGCCATCGTCGTAGCCGCACAAGTAAAAATCTTTGACCAGCAATCTTTCCGTTTTCTGGGTGTTATACAAACTGATGGTCAATTTAACTTGCTATCAGCGGCCAGTGTCGATTCTTTAACACTCTCGGTTGCGGGAATAGAACAGAGTTTTCCGCTAACAATCAACGGGCGCATGCGGTTGGCAGGACGCTCTGCGGGAGTCGATTCCTGGGCACAGTTCAGCGCCGAATTGTACGGTGAGTGGAATGTAATACCCGCTGATGACTCTTTGGCTAAAATCATCATTGGCAATGCATCGAACCCGGTGGGCATTGTGGTTGACAGTCGCCAGGGTTTCCAGTTGCAGGGCAATGGCGAATTACAATTATTCGCCAACCAACTGCGCATCATAGGAAACGTAGACATTAGTGATCAACATGCCCTGGTCAGCGGCACGCTTGCATTTACGCCTGAGCTTAATATTAGTACGCACCTTCCCGTACTTGAATTGACGATGAGTGCCGCAGGAACCGTGGGGCCAGGAGATCATTTTTCACTGACTGGTAATGGTGACTTGAGACTCTTGGGCAAGGAATTCAGCACGGTTTTTGGCGAGCTATCACCTGATAGATTGATGCTGGAAACTCGATTAGATGCTGACAACTCCGCGTGGTCAATCCAGGGCTTTGAATTGTCTAACGCAGAGATGAGACTCCGAGGAGAGATAAAATTTGGTGACGCACTGCCGGATATTTTATTTCAAGGAAGCGGACGTCTACGCATCGCCGATGTACAGATAGACGGTGATTGTTATATCAGTGCCAATGCTCAAAAATGGTGCCTGGGCGCATCAGGCAGAGTAAACTGGCAAGGACAAGATTGGTTGCAAGGCGCCATTGAACTGTGTAACGATCAACTAACCGTACAAGGGCAGGCGCAATTTGCATTGAACCTGACCCTGCCCCCCAGCGATCAGCCGGCAAATATTCAAATTGCCGGCCTGGTATTGACCGCTGCCGTTGGCGGCAGTTTTAGTCTGCGCTCTTCCGGGCAGTTAGCCGCCTGCAATTTTACTCTCGACTGGATACTGGCAATTAAATTGCCAGATTTTCAGGACGAGCAATCACTGCCCATTGCCACACAACGGATTAGCATCAACAAAGCAAATATTCCCGGCAACAGCAATGAGGTCGATCTTGCAGACCTCATTAACATCGACGGTCTGACGCTATTTTCCCTGGGAGATGTAACGATTCCAGTTCCGACCGTGTCTGGTACAACGGATATTTATTTACATAATTCAGTTTCAATCGATCCTTCTCCAGTGACTTTTCCGATTCCACTGCTTACTATAGAAAACGAGGTAAACGGTATTGCGACCGAACCGGTACCGGGTGGATTTTTTTACCTTTATACACCGAGCGTAGATATCAAGGCATTTAAATTACCAATTCCCGTCCTATCCACTGATCCGTCCTCAGAGCACTCTGGGCATAATCCGCTGCTCAGCATTCCCAAAATTCTCGACGAGGATCAGGAAATTTCCATCGGTGAAGTGCGCCTGAATGATCTGAAGCTAAATCTCAAGCTGCAATGGAAAGGTGACAAGTTAGGTATCTGGATGAACGCAGGGAACAACGCATATTTCATCGCCTTTGATCACTTTACGCCCTCTTCAATTCCGCTCTCTTTAATTAATTACACTGCCGCACAATCGAATGCTGGGAACCCCAACTCCCAAACTATTGCCACCCAAAAAGCACAAACAGATGAAGCATAGTCTCGCTGGACTACTGCTACTATGGGCAGCAACGCTGCAACCCATTATGGCAAGCCAGGGCCTTTGGGGCGCAGAGCGAAATGTCGTCATCAACGGCCAACTAATCGTCGGGCAGGAATTGATGTTGCTCGATGCACTTAATGGTGAGTTCATTCCAGCGGGACGTTATTGGTTAAACGTTGAAACTGGGGCCTGGGGATATGAGGGTGGCCCCCAGCAAGGCGTCATAAAGCAAAAGAACAATACAGACAATCGTTCTTTCGATGAAACGGTTAGTGATTTTTGTGTGAATAACCCAGGGGCCTGTCCTTAAGTACTTCAACTCGTCCAACTGCGGATTCTAGGAAGATGCGCAATAACACTTATATCTCAATCGCTACGGGTATATCATCGGAACCGCTAAATATAGCCCCTGAGCTTTTATTGATGCTATTATTCATTTCGTGCGTGCGCTGTAACGCCACAAACTCTTCGAAAGACTCTTAACTAGGAAAATATTAATGCGTTACCTCACTATCATTATTGCCTATTCAATGCTTGCCTTAATTTTCGGGCTGGCTTTTTTACTGCCTGAACGACCGGCCTCTTACGCTGGCATTATTATACTAACATCGATATTAACCATCGTAGTCGCGATTTTTGATTTGATAGGACAACGAATAATAGACAGCCGGTGGTTTGTCGGTTCTCCTATGCCTATTCGTGCATTTATTGGACTTACTGTTTTTGCTCTGTTGCTTGGAGTTGTTTATAATATAGTAGAATTTGTCGGACTTAAAACCATACCTTGGTAATTTAATTTTTTACTGAAACCGAAATGAAAGAAAGTCTCTTTGATGCCCTGGGGGGCTTCCCCACATTAGCGGCTGTACATAAAACATTTTATGATTCTGTTTTTGATCACCAATGGCTTAAACAGTATTTTATAAACCAAAACCAGGACTCACTCGAACAACAGCAAACGAATTTTATCGCTGAAAAAATGGGAGGACCCAAAATCTATTCAGGAAAGCCACCTTTCCACGCACATATTCATTTATATATTACTGAAGAATTGTTTGATATTCGACATGCCTTGTTAAAGCAGTCTATCTGCGAAGCCGCTATTCCGGAGTCTTTAATGTTACGCTGGCTCAGAATAGACTACGCATTTAAAAAATCAGTGATAGACACATCACTGGAAGATTTTCATAAACGATATATATTCAGAACTCGCATTATTGCTAACAAACCAAGATAGAAAATATTTACACATCAGGGCGGAGCGTTCTCGCACAAATAACAGTGCTGCCGAGAATGAGCATACCTTCTAATGTCTTCCTTCTCGTCTTTTAATTTTCTTTTTTCTGCCTTGTGGTATTTCCCCACTATGCTGGGTTTTAAATGTTTTTCCTTTTCTCGAGGCTGGTTTTTTTCTCGATCCTTCCACGCTAATACTTCCTTGATGTTTATTCCCCGTACCTGCTGGTTGAAACGAAGGAATCAAATGTTTTTTTCCATTTCCAATTAAGTCACGACGGCCTACATTTTTTAGCGCCTCGCGTAATAAAGGCCAATTATTGGGATCATGGTAACGTAAAAATGCCTTGTGCAAACTTCTTTGCTTATGTCCTTTTGCAACAAACACATTTTCACTGCTACTGGTAATTTTGCGTAATGGGTTTTTTTCTGAATAATACATTGCAGATGCAGTAGCCATGGGCGATGGCAAAAAGTTTTGCACTTGATCAGCACGAAAGTCATTTTGTTTTAACCAAATGGCAAGATCAATCATGTTCTCAACCGTAGTACCCGGATGAGCGGCAATAAAATAGGGTATTAAATATTGTTCTTTTTTCGCTTCTTTTGAAAACCTTTCGAACATTTCCTTAAACTGATAATAAGCCCCCATACCCGGCT
Source organism: Gammaproteobacteria bacterium (assembly GCA_027021445.1). Lineage (GTDB taxonomy): Bacteria > Pseudomonadota > Gammaproteobacteria > S012-40 > S012-40 > JALUUH01. The sequence continues at coordinate 20,810 of JALUUH010000144.1, read as the reverse complement.
TCATCATTTTTTCCAACGGGCCAGTTTCCGTATGCTCGGGCGCTATTTTTAAGTAACCTCCCACATGATGGCTCACTAATTCTTCTACGTATTTTGGTGATTCAACGGCGAGGTCATAACGCAGACCAGATGCAATCAGTATTTTTTTTATACCGGGTAATTCACGCGCCCGACGATATAAATTGATTAATGGGTCATGATCGGTATTTAGATTCGAACAGATATCAGGATAAACACAAGATAGTTTACGGCATGATGATTCAATCGTTTCATCCTTACATGCTAGGCGATACATATTAGCCGTAGGACCACCGAGATCAGATATCACCCCGGTAAATCCCGGCACAGTATCGCGAATCGTTTCAATTTCTTGAATAATAGAAGCATCCGAGCGACTCTGAATAATGCGCCCTTCATGCTCGGTTATAGAACAGAAAGTGCAGCCGCCAAAACATCCACGCATAATGTTGATTGAAAAACGAATCATTTCATAAGCAGGAATATTTTTCCCTTGATATTCAGGATGCGGTTGGCGCGTGAAGGGCAATTCAAAGACCGCATCGAGTTCTTTGCTTGTTAATGGAATAGGCGGAGGATTAATCCATATCTCTCGCTGACCATGACGCTGTACGATGGCTCGTGCATTTCCTGGATTAGTCTCTAAATGTAATATTCGAGAAGCATGTGCATATAAAGCCTTGTCGGACTTAACCTCGTCATACGAAGGTAGGCGGATACAGGTTTTTGCTCTATCCACTGCGGCGAGTTTGCGCGGGGTAAATTGCAAGACCTGCGCACCCTCTTTTACCGCTATCAAATGGGGATCGTGATTACTTTCTGGTAATTCACTATAATCAATTTCTACAAACGCTTCAGGTCGCGCTTTTAATAGGCAAGCTGTCCCGCGAATATTATTCATCTCGGCAATGTTTTCGCCTTTTGCTAAGCGATGAGCAATTTCGATAATTTGCCGTTCCGCATTGCCAAAGACAAGTAAATCTGCTTTTGCATCCATAAGTACCGAACGGCGTACTTTTTCAGACCAGTAATCAAAGTGTGCGATACGCCGCAAACTCGCCTCTATCCCACCAATAATCAATGGAACCTCTTTATAAGCTTCACGACAACGTTGGGAATAAACCAATACCGATCTATCGGGTCGCTTTCCGCCTTCTCCATCAGGGGTATACGCGTCGTTTGAACGAACTTTTCGATCGGAAGTATAGCGATTCACCATTGAATCCATGTTTCCGCCGGTCACCCCAAAAAATAGATTGGGCCTTCCCATACGTTGAAAATCATCTGCGGAAGACCAGTCGGGCTGGGCGATGATGCCTACCCTGAATCCTTGAGCTTCCAATACACGACCGATCACTGCCATACCAAAACTCGGATGATCCACATAGGCATCACCCGTCACCAAGACTATATCGCAAGAATCCCAGCCCAAGGCGTCCATTTCAGCCAGGGACATAGGAAGATAAGGCGCTACGCCAAAACGGCTCGCCCAATACTTTCGATAGGAAAAAATAGCGGGTGTTTTTAACATACTGGAATCCGGGTAATAACAAACCACGCTCGAAGAATGTAGAGCGACTTTGAAAACAGTGGATTATAACAGAAATTCGATGACGCCTACTGAGTACCCTACATAAATACTTGGAGACTCTTGAATGCTGTCGTTAGTCGCTACGCAGTAGGTTATATTATTGATTACCCTAAAATGAACGCTCTCAGATACAGACTTAAAGACTCGAAAACATCAATTTCCGGGCTCCGGAGAGATCACGACAGCGAAACTAACTTATCTTTTAAGTGGAATTCAATAAACTGTTCAGCAATCGTATCTAATCTGCCAAATTTTATCCCGTGGCAATAGGTAGAGACACTGCTGTCATTACTCAAGTCCTTTCTTATATATCTAATTTCACAGGATAATTTGACAATATCACTGGACGGTGAAGGATGTAATTCAATAGAAAAAGTCTCTCCAATACAACCCAATCTTGAATTTGATACCAGGCAAGCCCCTTTTTCGCTCAAGTCCCGCATTTTAACCGGAAATGCATTTTCGCCATCTGTCATGGTCAAGCAAAGCTCTGGCGGAATAGGCACTCGATGGCCTCTTCTTGTCGTCCTGGATTCAACCCTCGTTGGCGGCTTTATTAAAAACTGATTATTAGCTTTCTCCCCAAATTCCATAATTTCGCTATGAAAAGAAAAAGCGTTCTTCCCATTGCAGTAGCGAATTGTCACCTTCTTTGCAACATCTACTGCCACTGGCATTGGGCTTTTTGCGTTAAGCAATAACCATTGCTCGTCCTCATAACTCCAGAATGTAGCGGACACACAATAATGAACATTGCCTGCTACAATCTCAATATTCATCCTGTCACCGCGCGAAAAATAAACATCTGTGTTCTGCATCTTGCTTTCCTCTGGATTAACACCTTAAATAATACCGCTACCCCATTGAATATTATATATATTTTATTCATTCATACCAGCTTAATTGTCGGCGAAAAAAATATTTTCTTTAGCTCATATCACTTGCAAACTCGATAAAAATCACCAACAATTAAGCCATCAATGCCCTGATATCAAACCTAATAACAGGCATAATTCTTGAGTTATCCAGAATGAAATAAAACGTTTTTTGCCTAAAAGGTCTTTTTTTAACCAAACGTTAACATTCCACTGGAATAATGCAGGCATCACCGATTAGAGATGTTAGCCAGACCATTCAGCTAGCGTATTTTCAAAGAGATGTCAGGAGGTTTATTATGTTTCAGTTGACAAAAACTCTTCGTAGCTCAGCCCAAGAGAATTCAAAAAAAGCAACGACAATTGATGATGAAAACATGAATTTAGAAGCTTTGGCTGGCGATGCATGGCTCATAAATCAAATAATTGAGCTAAAAACACTAAAAGAAGACGCCACTACATCCACATGAAAATAGAATACTTACACAAAGGCTACTCCACCACCAACGAGACACCTACAACGCCGCCTCTCTAAAATCCGCAATCCGCCCCCAGCTTTTATAGCGGCTGTCCGAGAATAGCGATCGTCACGCATGCTCTCGAACAGGCCCCAGACTGATTTTTCTAGGATTAGCCAAACGACTTCGTTACAATCCATTCCGTGTTTAACTGGCGGCTTATACCGCCTTTTTTATTGTTTAACCTAGAATCCGTATAGGAAAGAACCCCGGACGTGAATTCCAACTTAATTACCACCAAACAAGAACTCGAAAATTTCTGCCGATCTGTCCAGGATAGCGAATTTCTCGCTATAGACACTGAGTTTCTCCGCGAACACACTTATTATCCTGAATTGTGTTTAATACAAGTCGCTGATCAAAACCACGCTATATGTATAGATCCTCTATTGATTAAAGACCTAAGCCCACTAAAGGAACTATTCTTCTCTCAGAAATCTACCAAAGTACTACATGCCTGCAAACAAGACATGGAAATATTTTTCCAACTGTGGGGGGATTTGCCTACTCCAATTTATGATACTCAAGTCGCGGCGTGCTTACTTGGGCAACAAGATCAAATCGGCTACGCAAAACTTGTAGAAGAGTTGCTCGGCATTAGTTTATCGAAAAGTCAATCAAGAACAGACTGGAGTAAACGCCCCCTCTCTGACGCACAAATTTCTTATGCCTTAGCCGATGTTATTCATTTAGCAAAACTATATCCTATGCAACGTGCGAAGCTTGAAGAACTCAATCGCCTTGAATGGCTGCATGATGACTTTAGATTATTAAGTGAAAGCTCCACCTATACCGCAAATCCACAGATGATGTGGAAAAAACTAAAAAACATACAAAAATTAAGACCATCGCAATTAGTTTATGCGCAACAGTTGGCAGCCTGGAGAGAGTCCACCGCGATTAAAAACAATAAACCGAGACGCCACATCGTTATGGACGAGGCCATTATTGATATTATTAAATTAATGCCTAAGTCGGTAGACGATCTTGCCAACATACGCAGTATAAGTCCAAGCTTTAAAAAACGTTATGCCACAGCTGTAGTAGCAGAACTCGAATCTGCTACAAACATTCCTAAAGAAGCATGGCCTATACAAAAAAAATCTCTCAAGCCAACAAAAGCACAAACCGTGATTATTGATATTTTAGATGGCATTCTTAAACATGAATGCCATAAATATTCTATTAACCCTAGCAGTGTTTGCAGTAAAAAAGAGTTGCAAGCACTACTCGCTGGAAAAACAGATTTAAACATTCTAAGCGGGTGGCGCTACAAACATGCGGGCGAAGCTTTAGTCCGTTTTATTGCAGGAAACACAAATATTCAAATGATTAATGGAGAACTTAAATTTCAATCTCAGACAAGCTCCTAGAACAGGCTCCTAGTTTATTAGACTAGCCATCCACAAGCGGAAACGAAAGCCGAACTCCGTGGTATAACCCACTTCGACATCATAAATTTCATTATTTTTTCCAATGACAAAAGTCGTTGGATACGCATTGACCCCAAATGCTCTTGCCAAACGGCCATGTTCGTCTAGCAACACAGGTACCGTAATCCCTCGCTGCGCAACTGTATTTATAAGCTCCTGAGTAGTACCTGATTGGCTTGCCACAGCAATCACCGGAAAATCTTTTGCCAAGCGGTCAATACTGTCTTGCTCTAGACGACAAACACCACACCATGTTGCCCAAAAATGAACCAGCATTGGACGCTCTTTCACTGCGGTCAAAGAAAATAGCTGCCCATCTAATAAACGACCACTAATAGGCGGAGCCATTCCATTCGGGGTATTTCTCGCATGATAAAACTGCACAGCTTGGTAAACAGCCAATACAATAATGATATTCAATAACCCACTTTTCCAATGCTTCTTAATATATAACATCTAACTCCCAAGCACTCTTAGGTCGCCAATCAGGTTTGCTCGCAGTAGGTCAGTCTGTTCTCAGTGTCGCCGCCAGCCATGGAACTTCTCAACCCAGGACAATAGTTTTTCAGGTTTATGATTTTTCTTCCATACACCGGCAGCATATTTATTCGCTTCAGAGAGCGTGGGATATATGTGAATAGTAGCCAGTATTTTATTCATCCCAAAACCATGCCTCATTGCTGCGACGTACTCCGCAATCAACTCCCCAGCATGATGGCCAACAATAGTTACACCAAGAATTTTATCTTTGCCAGGTTGTGTCAAAACCTTAACCAACCCGTGCGCCTCCTCATCGGCAATGGCCCGGTCAAGATCATCAATACCATAAGTTGTGACTTCGTATTCAATCTCCTTTTCTTTGGCCTCAAGTTCATTTAAGCCAACTCGTGCTACTTCTGGATCCGTATAGGTAGCCCAGGGAATCACTGAATAATCGACCCTGAATTTTTTCAATGGACTGAACAAAGCGTTTACGGCGGCATACCATGCTTGATGGGCCGCAACATGGGTAAATTGATAGGGCCCGACCACGTCACCGCAGACAAAAATATTGGGAAAATTAGTACGTAGAAAATCATCAGCTTCCAGCAAACCCGTCTTACTCGTTTCCACACCTAAACCTTCTAAACCGAATCCGGTGATGTTAGCCTTCCTACCGAGAGCCACTAACATTTGATCAAATGCTATAGCTACCTCTTTCTCATCGACCAAACAAATCGCTAGATGCTCTTCTGTGCCTGGCTCAATTCTAATAAGCTTGTGACGCAAGCATACATTCATACCTTCTTTACGAAATTTTTGTACAATCGTTTCTGAAACCTCTTCATCCTCTCGCAACATGACACGAGAAGCACGCTGAACTAGGCTTACATCCGAGCCCAAGCGGTTAAAAGCCTGCGCTAACTCGCAACCTATCGGACCACCACCTAAGATTAATAATCGCTTGGGTCGCTCGCGTATTTCCCAAATAGTATCAGAAGTAAAATATTCAATTGCATCAAGCCCCGGAATATCTGGCACAACGGGCCGAGCACCCGTCGCAATGATAATATTTTTGGTCGTTAATACCTTGCCATTCACTGCAACTTCAAAAGGTGACCGAATCATCGCTTCACCCGTTATTACATCAACCCCTAATCCCTGATAGCGTTCTACTGAATCATGAGGCTCTACTGTTTTAATAACACGCTGAACTCGTTCCATAACCTCCGCAAAATCGAATTCAACATCTACTTTTTTAAAACCAAACTCTTTAGCCCGATTGGCATAAGAAATCATCTTAGCTGAGCGAATCAGGGCCTTGCTGGGAACACATCCTGTATTTAAGCAATCTCCACCCATTTTATGTTTTTCAATTAACGCAACTTTTGCTTTTACCGCGGATGCTATATACGAAGAAACCAAACCTGCTGAACCACCACCAATCACCACAATGTTAAAATCAAAAGAAGAGGGTTTTTTATAGCTTTTATATATTTTTTTCTTTTTAATCATTGCTATCATTTTTTTCGACATCAGAGGTAAAATTCCAAGCAATGCAAAAGAAAACAACATCGCCGGGGACAAAATTCCAGCCAACGAATCAAGCGCACCTAATTGAACACCTGCATTTACAAATACAAGTGTACCTGGAAGCATACCAATCTGACTCACGAAAAAATATTGCCCTATACGTATTCGCGTTACGCCCATTAACAGATTAATCACAAAGAATGGAAAAATAGGAATTAAACGCAATGTAAACAAATAAAACGCCCCATCTTTCTTCATTCCATCATTAATAGGTACTAACTTATCCTTAAATTTTTCTTGCACATAATCTCTTAATAAAAACCGGGACGCCAAAAATGCAAACGTTGCGCCGATGGTACTCGCAAATGAAACAATAACAGTACCAACGGCAAGACCAAAAACAGCCCCTCCCAGCAAAGTCATAATAACTGCACCCGGCAACGATAACGCGGTAACCAAAACATAGACCATGAAATAAACAGCAATCGTCATCATGGTATTTTCAGCATAAAAAACGTTAAATGTTTCACGCTGCTGCTGAATATACTCCAAGCTTAAAAAGCTTCCTAAATCAAAAACGAAGAACACAGTAATGAGAACCCCTAATACTGCTAAAACTACGCCCTTGAGCAACTGTTTGTTCATTATCCCTGCCTATTTAATTTGAAACCCAAAAAAATACAGAAATCGCTTTGATTTCTGTATTCTTAGCATACTAATTAAGCACTACCACACATATACCCGTAGCGATTGAGATTTAGGTGTTATTGCACGCCCTCTTCATTTCGTGGCCACGTTTACCCGAAGAGGGCACCGAGGGAAATTCCTCGCAATAGGCCTGCTATTACTCGTCATTTCGCCTCGCCACAAAACGAATATGACGCACACTAAAAACCTATATCTCAAACGCCACGGGTATAGATACTTAGCCGCACCGTTTATTACATATTTATTACAACTTGATACTCGATGACTTCATTGATGCGATACGTTGATTTCTTTGATATACATCATCTCTAAAATGAATGGTTCCATCCTCTTCTACCCATGTCGTCCAATATAATAAATAGATAGGCACCGGTTTTTTCAAATCTATACGCAAAGTTTCATTGCTATTAATTATTTTTCGCACTGCGCTTGCTTGCCAGCCATTTTCTTTTCCTAGCAGATGCACCGCTAAAGAGACAGGCCTAGAAACCCTGATGCAACCGGAACTAAAGGTACGTACGCTGCGTTTAAAAAGATGCTTCGAAGGCGTATCATGTAGGTATACACTAAAGCTATTTGGAAACATAAATTTCACTCTGCCAAGACTATTAAAGTTTCCCGGTTTTTGCTGTAATCGATAAGGAAAGCGATCAAGTGATATATTTTTCCAATCAATGTCGTTAACATCAATTTCTTTTGCGCCTACAGCCCAACTTTCAAACACGCCGATATTTTTGGATTCTAAAAAATTTTCATCTTCGACCTGCTGAGGTAACAAATCTTCTTTTGCTATACGGGTAGGAATATTCCACCTCGGATTAAACTCAAGATATCGAATTCGATCTTTAAACGCAGGCGTCGAACGATAGAATTTGCCAATGATAACAGGCATATTCAAGCTTGTTTTTCCATTTTCAACTAAATTCAAACGATAGCCCGCCATATTCACCATAACATATCGTTGTCCTAAGTCTCTAGGCAACCAACGCCAACGCTCCATACTATATCTAATTTGATTCATACGTTCATAGATGGGTACATTCAATGCCCCTCTGGTTTTTGAACCGACTAAGCCATCAGCACTTAAACCGTGTGTTGTTTGGTACGCAATAACGATTCGCTCTAGCTCTCTATCATAGAGATATTCATCCACTGGCATTTCATCCAACATATAACCTTCTTGCAACAAACGCTTGCGCAATAAGGACACTTGGTAATGCCATGAGCCAAGACGCAGTGTTCGTCCATGTGGAATTTTTATCCAATCGCCATTGGAGGCATAAAACTCATAAAGTTTTAATGCCATTTTTAAACGATGATAACCAGGATGGGGAGGCGGTAGCTCATCCAGTTGTCGATAAATATTGTCAGCCACTAAGGCTTTTTTCAATAAACGAATTGGCTGCACTTTTGGCCCTCTTAAATACCAATCATTATCCACCACTCTTGGATATTGATAACCCGCACCAACTTCAATACTGTATCGGAAAAAAGCATCTGTCAGTAATAACTCTAGACGTGCTTTACTGCGGATTCGCTTCGCGGCCCACAAGGCTTGAATAGCTTGGATATGATACTCTTCAGAATCTAGACCTTCATTTTCCGCATGTAACAAAGTATCCAGCCAACGCTCAGCTTTTTCAGAAGGCATTTCGTTTTCTAACCAAACCGCTTGAAACTCATTCTCAACATAGAACAACCTCAATCGCTTCCAATCCAGATCTCCTGCCCAGTGCTGGTAGATATCAAGCACTAAATGATTTTGCAGTTGATAAACTAACGGTGATAAGGCTTCCGGCAATACATCCTCTTGGGGTGCATCCTCCTTTGGCAAAACCATTGTATTCACTTGATCAGCAGGACTTGCAGCGAGCACAGATTCCACCTCGCTCACACGATGTTCAGTGGCTTCCTTTTCCACTGGATTATTTGCTTCGCTCGCCAGTGAAATAAGCGGACTACACAATATACTTGCGACTAAACCAATGCTTGCAACCCGCCATTTTAGACTCGAAAAACCCAAAGTAAACTCGCTTTAAACCCGCATTATTATAAAAAGAAAACCCCAATACTTTTTCGACCACCCAGAGCTAAACGTTTAACCTAAAATCCGCAGTTGAACGGCATGATGAGTGCGTTTTTAAACGTGACTAGCGCGGCGCGATGAGGCGGAATAGCAGGCTATTGCAACGATTCGCAACAAAGCGAGTCACGTTTAAAAACGTGCTATCCATGTCGTAGCGCGTTCACTCTCTGAGTGAGTTCAGTAAAAGCGCTCATTTCCATTATAAACAACAACATAACAATACTGGATAGCGGTCAACTGCGGAATTTAGGTTTAACCTGATTCCGCAGTTGATTGAGTTGAAGTGCGGATTCTAGGTTTAATCATTAGGAACTTTTTCATACCATTCAAACCTTATTAAAACAAAGTATTACTCGACTCGCTGCAAAGTACACCTTGCATTGGCATATTTGGAACCCATTCCGCACTTAGCGGGAACCGCTAAACATTATTTAGACCTTGACAGGCTCCTAGAATCCACTGACACTCAAATTTCAAAATAGCCGTGAACACAACTCTCAACATTACGTACAACGAATTGCGCGGCTATGCAGGTAGAATAATCCTGAAATTTTGACAAAACTTACCCATAATTAAACACAACCGGAATAAGCAATGCACTAGAAAAACAAAGTAACTCATAAACAACCACTAATCTCGCTGAGTATGCTTTACTTTTTATGCTTAACCCTAGTCATGTTTAACTTTATGGAAAATAATACGGAGGAAAAATGCAAGATATTGTCAACTTATTTATGGCTATTTCTTTTCTAGTGGTAGGAATTGCGTGCCTACATCGAACCAAGGCAATCCAAGCCTGGATATTTGATTTTTCCCAACGCGCACCTGCTGCAGAAGCGTGGAAAGGTTTGTTTATGTGGATACAAACGCCTAAATTCGTGCTTTTTGCTAGAATACTTGGAATATTTGCAATGCTAAATTTCTTCTTACAAGTTTACATCATCATGTTTATCGACATTCCAGTGTCGGCCGCTGAGGGCTGGTAGCTAGGAGCCTGCCCGAGAATAGAGAACTTACTGCGGAAAATCTATTTCAGCTCATTTAATCGAAAAATTAATGCCTTCGATCAATAAATTATTGACTATTCGCAGCATGCACACGCACTGCATTTCGCCCAGCGTTTTTTGCCACGTATAAAGCCTCGTCCGCTCGATTAAAAATGGAATTCGATGATTCATGCTGCAGCAACTCAGCGACACCAATACTTAAGGTGACATCAATTATCTTATCCTGATACGCATATTCCATTTGACTCGCCATTCCACGGATACGTTCAGCCAACAAACTTGCACCCTTTAATGCCGTATTGCTCAACATAACGACAAATTCCTCTCCGCCATAGCGAAACACCACATCGCTTGAGCGCACACTATCGACAACCATGTCTGCGATATTCTTCAAGACAAGATCGCCAGCAACATGTCCATAACAATCGTTAACAAGCTTAAAATGATCGATATCTATGCATAACAGAGTAAAAGGAGAGCCATAGCGATGCGCAACATTGACTTCTCGGTTCAATGCATTATTAAAAGTTACCCGGTTATTAACGCCTGTTAGAGAATCCTTAGAAGCCGCTTCCATTGCTTCACGAAACAATAAAGCATTCCGTAAAGGATATACCAGCTGAATCAACAAATACTCGATCATCTCCCTGTCGGTATCACTAAAGCAGTGGTCGCGTAAAAAACTAATAACGCCAATCTCCTCTCCATCACCGACAACCAGCTTATAGTTACTCCGATGAACACCACTCCGGCCAATCGAAATATCACTCTCCATTTCATCAGTAGCGTAAATTAACTGCTTATGTTGAACCAAGGTTTCCAACTCTTGAGAAAAATAAATAAGCAGCTGTCTAATATCCAAGCTTGTTTGCAGACGGTTTGTGAGCTCCGCGGCCTTCGATACAGCGACTTTTTTAACTGCGGGTTGAAATGAGGTCGCATCAATTAACTTCGGATCATCATATTCTTGTGGCTTTTCAAGTGCGTTGACTAAGTGCATTTTTAATACTCCAAATAAAATCTCAAACGGCTAGAGCCAAACTCATGCCATATTAAATAAGCGGTTGAAATATTAATCTTAAGCCAATGATTATTATAAATAATAACATCTTATTATAAAGAGCATTAAACCATCGCTAAACCATCGACAAAGGCAATTCTTTGCCCTAACGAGGACAAACTTAACCGTAACAATAAACTTTACAGAATAAGGTTTTCGTAGCACTATTGCGGACATTATTCACAGCAAAAATCTCAAGGAAAAATCATGGCCGAAACTGTTGATGAACTCACCGTCGAATACAAAGAAGACGAGCTAATAACTGTTAAAGAATTAGACAAAGAAGTACTCACCAAGGGCGCTTGGGCGACCCTAATGTTTCGTTATCAAGATTGGGACAGAAAAAAAGAAGAGTATGGGCCAGAAAAATACACGATTCGTCGCTATCAAAAACGCAACGGTCAATATCAACAAAAATCGAAATTCAACATTTCAAGTAAGGATCAAGCAACTTCCGTCATCAATACATTGCAGAAATGGATTAAGGACTAAAACGCTAAATTTCTGCTTTAGATAGACTTTCCCTGATGACCTATTCAACGAGGATATCATCACCCACAGCAAACATGGGGAAGAAGATAAAAAAATAAGCACAGTAAATTAAACATAAAAAAGGCTGCGTCCTGCGCAGCCTTTTTTAAACAACAGTTAAAAACTAAGATAGGTTTAAAGCTTATCCGCGTTCTCAGATAAGTACGAAGCAACACCATCCGGTGTGTCTTTCATACCTTTGTCACCTTGTGTCCATCCAGCAGGACAAACCTCACCATGCTCTTCGTGGAAAGCTAATGCATCGACCATGCGTAACATTTCGTCAACATTACGACCTAATGGAAGATCATTAACCACTTGATGACGCACAACACCCTTTGCATCGATTAAAAATGACCCACGAAAGGCAACATTCCCATCAAGCGTTTCTACGTCATATGCTTGACAAATCGCATGATTCATATCAGCAACCAAGGTATATTTGACCGGCCCAATACCGCCCTCATTAATCGGTGTATTACGCCACGCGTTGTGGGTAAATTGAGAATCAATAGAAACACCAATGACTTCGACATTGCGCTTTTTAAACGCTTCGATACGATGATCAAACGCAATCAACTCTGAAGGACAAACAAAAGTAAAATCCAGAGGATAAAAGAAAAGAACCGCATTTTTACCTTTGATGGCTCCAGACAAGGTATAATTTTCAACAATTTCCCCATTACCCAATACTGCACTTGCAGTAAAGTCAGGGGCTTCACGACCCACTAATACGCCCATATTACCTCTCCTTTATCTTCAAATAGAAACCTTTGCTCGGTATCCAATACCTGCAAAAATCTTAAACATCAATGTGACCAAATGGTCATTCCCATGGAAAAACGAACGACTTAGACTAAATCTAAAACATAACCCTATGGTACTCGCTTACTTGTTCGTAAGCAATATCTTACCAGCATACTTATCTCAGCAGAAAATGCATATTATAGGTAAACCAAATACTGCTTACTGCGTTTTAATAACTAAGACGTGATATTTTATCGTTTATTTTAGGCCATATTGTATGTAGGTAAGCTTTTAACCTAAAATCCTCAGTTGGACGGCGTGAAGGGTGCGTTTTTAAGCGTGAATCGCGCGGCGCGATGAGGCGGTTTAACCATAATGGCAACATAACGATAATCAAGGTGTTAAAAAGAATCTAACATCTAAAGGACGGACTCTGTACAACACCAACACGCTTGAAAGTTTTCTGGCAAGTGCTGAAAAGCGCGCCTTTCGTATGGCTTATATTGCCACGGGAAACCACGACGAAGCACTGGATATTGTTCAGGATACCATGCTGAAACTGGTACAAAAATATGCGGACAAACCAAATGAAGAGTGGCCATCCTTATTCATACGAATATTGCAGAGCAGAATTAAGGATTGGTATCGACGCAACCAAGTACGGAGTAAATGGCGAGTTTTTTTAAAACGAGACAATGCTGAAGAAGAAGAAATGAATAGACTCGAACAACTTGCGGTGGACACAACACTAGAGCCTGCACGTACCACCAAGAATCAACAAGCTATCGAACAACTTGATGTGGCAATTCGCATGCTTCCGTTGCGCCAACAACAAGCTTTTATGTTACGTGTTTGGGAGGGTCTCAACGAAGCCGAAACTGCGGAGGCAATGGGCTGCTCGAAAGGAAGCGTAAAAACCCATTACTCACGAGCAATTCATACGTTGAGAGAAAAACTGGAAGGAGTTTGGCCATGAGTTCGGATAAGCACCCCCCTCATCAAAACAATCACGAGCAAGAGTTTCTAAAGTCTGTACAAAAAACCTTGCATGCAGCCACAACAGAACTCGATGAAAAAACCTGCTCCGAATTGCGTGACATTCGAGACACTGCATTACACTCACCACCACCTGCCACAAAATGGATATGGCTAGGCTCTGCAGGTGCTATCACCGCTGGCATTTCTATACTCGCGTTCTCACTGCTTGTTGCGCAGCCTGAGCCACCGCCTAACTTTATTAACAATAGTCTTTCTTTCATTGAAGATCTCGAGTTAATCAGCTCAGCAGGGGATTTCGAGCTTTACGATAATCTCGATTTTTATTTATGGTTAGATGAATCTAATGAATCATAAGGCAAAACTAATGAGTTCACTTTTACTCATCGCGATGTCAACCGCAAGCCACGGCGATGAAACAATACCAGATGCTGAATTTTTAGAGTTTCTAGGCAGTTGGGAAACCCAAGATGGTGAATGGTTTGACCCTAGACAATTACTGGATGAGCAAGAGAAAATCAAAACATCAAATGAGTCAGCAGAAGGGGTAGACAATAATGATTAATCGCCTCAAATATTTATTAACATTCTTATATGGCATCAGCATTATCACCTTTAGCGCATCAGCCTGGTCGGCTCCTTGGAGCGCACTGAATGCAGAACAGCAGAAATCACTCATTTCACTGAAAGAAAAATGGCCCTCTATGGAAGAAAAACAACAAACTACCATTATAAAGGGCTTAACCCGATGGAATAATATGAACAAGGAGGAACGACGCAATGCAAGGATACGCTTCAAAGAATGGAAAGACCTGCCCTCTACCCAGAAACAAACTATACGCAAGCGCTACCATAAATTTCGACAACTTGCTCCAAAAGCACAACAAAACATCATAAAAAAGCGCAACTGGTTTAAAGGACTACCGGTTAAGCAACAACAAGTCTTAAAAGATCAATGGAAAAAATTACCTGAGCACAAAAGGAGAGAGTTTTTACAACGAAGACATACCGACAAACAAACCATAAGACAAAAGCGTATTCAACAACAACGCGCTCAACAACACCGAATTCGGCATTAGGAAAAGATTATCAGAATCACCTACTATTCCATTTTTTGCGCCTTGTTGATACTTCACTCCCCAGTAAATGCTGAAGATGATTTCTTTCTTGCGCATGAAGTCCCTTCCAGGGTATTAATGGCTTACGGGTTTGGGCAAACAAGTGCATCAGACTTATGGTTAAGCCTAGATTTTTCAGTATTTGACGGCCAACGTTTAACGCTTAGTGGTGGTACAACAACATCACCTGACACCAACGGTGTCAACACAAGCAGCTATTCTATTGGAATAGGCAGCAATCCACTGAATCGAATTTTGACAGGCTTTAATTATTCGTATTGGGGCAACATTGATCACCTAGTCATTCGGACTTTCCAGGGTAATACGGCATACCAATCCCAAAACTGGGCCTTATATTTTACCCCCGAACTCAGATCAATAGTTGTGGAAAATCCTGATTCCTCATTCATTAGAGAATTACACAGTCCAGGGCTAGCACTCACTTTCAACTATACAGGTTTCGAACGGTGGTATTTTGCACTTGCCATGCAAGGCTACAATTACTCAGGAGACATTTCTCGATTACAAGAGGCTCGGTTTATTCGACGCTTATCATTAAATACTGTTTCATTAGCTTCCAGTCTTAGCAAGCAAAGTACTTCCATTTACCTCGCCTATTATTTTTCCAAATTTACCCTGGGTGGAAATTATTATCGCAGCCAATCCGCTATTAGCGCTCAAATATCACACATAACAGACCTCAGCGCCACCCTGGAAATATTTAAAACATCAATAACTTACATGACGGGATTGCAAATCAGCGAAAGCCAACAAGAAGCCAGTATTTTTCATAATATTAGCCTCGCCTATTACTGGTAATTAAATATTATTTTTTATTTTTGTCGTCAACCCTATCTCCTCCTATGCGTTATCAACAGTATGAGCAAACTATTTGCTTGTATTCACATTCACAAGTATTGAGCAAAGGAAGAAACAACATGAGCAATATCGTACCGTATCTGATACAAAATATTCTGCGTGCAACACTAACGAAGTTTTTGCTAGTTACACTGTTAGCGTTTTCAATGAGCGCATGCCAGGTTGAAGAATTACTCAACAACAATTCATCAAATACTAACACCCAGGAGGAGCAAGGTGAGTTAACGATTAGCCTAACCGACGCCCCAGGAGACTTTGTGAGCTATACCGTTGATGTACAATCGATCATGCTTACCAAGGCAGATGGCACAAAGGTGCAAACCTTACCCCTGGCAACTCGCATCGATTTTTCACAATATGTTGAGCTAACGGAATTTTTGACGGCGGCAACCGTCCCAAATGGTGTTTATAAAAAAGCATCCATGGTCATTGATTATCTCAATGCAGATATACAAGTTGAAGACGAAAATGGCAATGCCGTTCCAGCGACCGTGCTACTTGATATCGACGGCAACCCTATCACGTCACAAACCCTTAACGTGCAATTAGACAATCACAATGCACTCCCAATTATGCCCGGTGTTCCTGCACATCTCACATTGGACTTTGATCTCAAGGCATCACATAGAGTTGAGTTTGATGACGCAGGTCAACCAACGGTAACCATGGCACCTGTGCTCATCGCGACAGTGGATCCCGAAACACCTAAAATACATCGTGCGCGCGGTGCTTTAAAATCCGTTGATCTCGATAACAGTGAATTTCAAATTTTCATTCGCCCTTTTCTACACAAGATCAATAAAGACAATCGAGAAGAAGACAGAAGATTTGGCTCTTTAGACATTCAAACCAATGCCGACACTCTTTTTGAGATAAATGGTGAAAGTTACCGTGGTAAAGAAGGCCTCGCCATGCTTGATACACTCGATTACTTAACCGCCATCGTCGCTAAAGGCGAACTCAAATTCCGCCCACGTTCATTTATCGCAAATGAAGTACGCGCAGGATCAAGTGTCGCCGGAGAAACCTTAGATGCCGTCTCGGGAACGGTATTAGCTCGTTCAGAAAACACCTTAACCGTCAACGGGGCAACTCTCATGCGCCAGGATGGAAGCGCAGTATTTAATGATAATATCACCGTGTTACTCGCAGACTCAACCATCGTTAAACGTCAACTTGATCGAATGGGAACTTATGATATTGATGATATTTCAGTCGGACAAAAAGTTGCCATATTAGGTCGGCTTAGCAATGACGATACAACAGAACTCGATGCCAGTAATGGCCGTGTTTCCTTACTACTCACTGCGCTTAGAGGCAGCGCGGTAATTGATGCAGAGCACCCTGCAGCATTAGCATTAAATCTGCGATCAATAAACCATCGTAATATTCAAAAATTCGATTTCACGGGTACCGGTATTGACCTGCGGAATGATGCCGCGCCGGATCATTATGAATTAGATACCGGCAGCCTAGATATTTCAAACTACCAAGATAACGACTGGCTAAAAGCGATTGGCTTTGTAACACCTTATGGTGAAGCACCGGCTGATTTTATCGCCCAAACCATCGTCTCAGCAAAAAATACACGTGCGGTAATGGCAGTAAACTGGAGACCCGGTTCAGCACGCCCTTTTAGTGAAAACAGCGCTAAAAAATTAGTGCTTAACTTGAACGGCACTGGCAAGTTTCATCACATCGCCCAAGCTCAACAGCGAATAGATTTAACCTCCATTGCGATCGATACCAGCATCGTTCCAAGCAACGCAGACAACGCAAGCTATATCATCCAAAAAGCGGACACTCTGCAAATACACAGACAGTTTGCGGCGTTTACCACTGAAATTCAAAGACGCTTAAACACTGGCTCAGTATTGGTTCGTTTACACGCGAATGGAGATTATAACAAGAAGACATCAACGCTTACTGCCAAACGTGTGAAAGTACGTTTTAAATAAAACGAAAATTGCAGGAGGGTTGTTAACAACCCTCCTCAATCCTATTATTAATACGCCATCACAGAAAGCGACAACAAAATATTCTTAAAACGTTTCTCTATCGAGTCAGAAGCAATTGTTTCACTGGCTGATCCCGACAAAAAATCTAACTGCAACCTAACATGTTGCGCAAACTCATAACCAATACCCACATAATATCCCTTTCCAGCAAACGGTGAAGACAGTGTTTTTTGCGGAACAGCCCAAAAAGCACCACCATAACCGGCACTTAAAAATGGCGCAGACGGCCAAACATTCGACATCCCAAAAGGAATAAAAAAAGTCGCTCCCAATCCCGATACACCGTTGAAATTATTTAGATAATCATTTTCACTATTTTTTAAGACATTCCATGCCGCTTTATGAAAATAATGAAACTCTAGATCCGAAGTCACACCAAATCCCACTTTGAAATCACTCGATATACCCGCCATGAAATCAGTGCCCCTATTACCACTATAAGCAAAACTGTCTTTGATGCCACTCACACTCGCTGCAGAACTATAAAATGTAGCTTGTGCACCTAAACCCAAACCCAACTGAAAACCTTTTCTATCGCCGTCTAGAGCAAAGACAATATTGGGTAATAACAAAACCATGGCGTATAACATTAAAGCTGAAAATTTAAGCATAACAAGTCTTTTCGAATTCCTTCGTCAATCTAGTTAGCGGGAGCTGCATTACTCGTCATGTTTCTTGCATTCTATAAATCCGGTTTTAAAACTGAATTTACATCCCGTTCTTAGGGTCTATATTATTATAGTAGAGAAGGGTTAAATTTCATTGGTGTAATTAATGAATCCCCCGGATGAAGGAGTACTGCAATGATTAAGAAACGCGATAAAAAGACCATCCCCTACCCAAACGACAAGGAACAAGAATGCTGCGAACTGTATGGTGAGTATTGCTATCCTTGCGGGCCAACTAACGAAACAGGGAAACAAAACCGGCACACGGCACCCAGAAGACCGCAGCGAGGAAACCCCTAAGTGATAAAAAAGGCCTAGCCCATAGAGCTAAGCCTTTGAAATATATGGTGCCCAGGCGCGGAATCGAACCACGGACACGAGGATTTTCAGTCCTCTGCTCTACCGACTGAGCTACCTGGGCATTAATTAACATTGTTTTCGCACCCGGCCAAAACGAGGTGCGTATTAAAGCGGTTGAGCCTTTCAGAGTCAAGCCAGAATTCAATAAATTACCTACTCATTCAATGCCTATATCGATTATTGCGGAGGTACAAACTGATCTGGCACGGTTCCGCCGTCCCCAAATAGAAATTTATCCATCTCTTCTTCGATAAATTTTCGTGCTTTTGGGTCGATCGCACTAAGTCGATATTCATTCATTAAGATGGTTTGCTGCTTTACCCATAAATCCCATGCTTCTTTTGAAACCGTTAAATAGATTTTTTTGCCCACTTCACCGGGGTAAGGCGGTCGATCCAAGCCTTCAGCTTCTCTCTTTAGCTTTGCACATTGCACCATTCTACTCATATTCTCTCCTTATTTCGTTCTGAGATTGATCCTGAAATTGCATTTCTAAACGCTCTAGCAGCCGTTTTACCGGAGCCGCAAATCCTCTGTGTTGCTTTTTTTTGGTAGGCTCGGTGTTATACCAGACTGAGGCATCCGCTTCCATCACACGACTTACAGGGTCATCGACCACTGCTTTAATAGGTGTTATATCGAGATGAAAATGACTAAAAGTATGCCGCACTGTTTCCCATTCGGTTATTGTCTTAATTTTTTGTCCAAAATGAGTCTCGACGAATGCGTAAATATCTTCATCTGGCGCGCACTCCGGCAAGCTCCACAAGCCCCCCCATATACCGACAGGAGGCCGCTGCTGAATAAGTACGTTATTTTGCTCGTTGCACAACATTAACATCTTGGTTTGCTTGATAAGTTGCGGCTTCTTTGGTCTAGGTAAGGGAAATGAAGATTCTTGTTGATATCTATGTGCTTCACAAGACCTATTCAATGGACAACGTTCACACTGCGGCTGGGAGCGCGTACAAACCATCGAACCTAAATCCATCATTGCCTGATTATAATCTGCCACTCTGTTTAAGGGGGTATAGCGCTCTGCATATTGCCAATATTGATTTAACACTCGAGTATGCCCTGCCCATCCTTCGATACGATGATAGCGTGCAAGCACGCGTTTTACATTGCCATCTAAGATGGCATGTTTTTGATTTAACGCTAAAGACAATATAGCCCCGGCGGTTGATTTCCCAATCCCTGGTAAGTCAATGACATGATCAATATCGCGTGGAAATTCCAACGCATAATCATCACGAATCATTTGCGCTGCACGATGTAGATTGCGCGCTCTCGCGTAATAACCTAAACCTGCCCAATGACTCAGCACATCATCGAGTGAAGCATCCGCAAGCGCAGATACATCAGGGAAAGATTGCATAAATCGCTGGTAATAAGGAATAACCGTAGCAACTTGAGTTTGTTGCAACATGATCTCTGATATCCACACATTATAGACAGATTTAACACGTTGCCAGGGCAAGTTTTTCCGCCCATGAAGATCAAACCAGTCGAGTACACTGCTAGAAAATAATGGTTTCATGGCTTTATTTGGCTGATTAGTTTTGACATGGTAGTCTCTTCGTTCTTATTTTGGCGGCGTATTAAACCAATGGCAACTCAAGAAACCAAATCTATGTTAATTCGAGACGATGAAAAAAACAGCTGCGCAGGTATGCTGCATTACATCGCCTTTACCCCCACAGACCGCACAAAACGTGCGGCTATTATGTGGACAGGGTGCTGGATCGCCGCCGGTATTGCCGTCTTTATCCCTCTCGCGCATTTTTTTCTGGTGCCTGCGTTTTTAATCGCCGGGCCTATTCTTTTTTTTCAACGCTCTAAGCAAAAAGATGCCAAGGAAAAAGTAACCGGCACCTGCCCTCGCTGTCATCAAGAAATCGAAATCAAACTAGAGGCCACCGACCAGCTTCCAAAATGGGTTTATTGCCCGAAATGTGATGGCTCACTTGATTTAAACGACGACGAAACTCAGAATTTAATCGACAAGGTGATTTAGTGTATAATCGCTCTTTTTCTAAACAACTGGACTTAACTCAAATGCGTATGATTATGGCTTTAACCGTTCTTTCTATATTTATTGTATCAGGACTAGTGAGTGTTGGGCTTTTTCTTTTTCAAACGGGCATGTTTAGCTAACCAGCTTTTTGACAGGATATTTTATTA
>JALUUH010000143.1 GCA_027021445.1 Gammaproteobacteria bacterium | reverse complement strand
TTAACTCGGACGTTTTTCCGCGGTATTCGTTTGTGCTAAAAGAGCCTAGCACAAGCCTCTCACCGCTACAAAACGCCGGTTATTGCTGGCGTTATGTTTAATTGGGCGGAAAGTTATGAGAATAATGAATGCTAGTGAATTAGAGTCCCGTGGTTGGATTACTATTTTCTTGGCTGCTCTGCTGATCATCACGTCGATATTATTTATGGCTAATGGTGTTCTGTTTGGGAAATATTTATTAAATGTCACTATCGTAGTTATTCCAATTGGAGCATATGAAGTGCTGCGGGGAAGAACAAAGTATAAGAATATGAGTTTAAAGAGATATAAGTTGCTGTTTAATAAGAACAAAGAAGATAGAGTTTACGCTATTCTTGCTGTTGTCGGAGTTATCGTAGGAGGGGCAGTGAGTGGTTATGTTGGCGGTGAGCTTGGTGTTTGAGGATTTAGATAGAATCGATTTACACAAAAAACATGACAAACACTATCGAAAAGGTATATCTGGTGGGGTAAAGCCCCCATAAAAATCAATCTTACTCGGTTTAATGAAGAAGCTGGTGGGAAGATTAAAATCATAAATGGTGGTGGCCAAAGTCCACAACAGTTACCCTCACCGTGTAAGTCTGAAAGGGCTGATCCGGTGGGTTTGCTCTTGGCACAAGTTCGGGGCAGGTGCATGG
This sequence comes from Gammaproteobacteria bacterium, assembly GCA_027021445.1. Classification (GTDB taxonomy): domain Bacteria; phylum Pseudomonadota; class Gammaproteobacteria; order S012-40; family S012-40; genus JALUUH01. Next base: position 890 of record JALUUH010000143.1, on the reverse strand, counting down.
CTGAAGCTTCAGAGAAGGAAATCAAAGAGCCTTCAGAAAACCCGCTGACAAAATTATATAGGCCGTGGTTTTACCCAAGCGGTGTGGTGTAATTCGAAGAAGAATGAAATCCAACATAACAAAAGCAATCAACACGGACCCAATTCCGCAGTGCTTGGCTTGTGCTAAAAAAGCCTAGCACAAGCCAAGCACTGCTACATCGGTCCGGTTATTGCTGGCGTTATACGTCTAAGATTATTAAACTCTCGTCCGGTCTTAATGATTTTGAGTTTTCAGAAAATAAAAATTCTTTATGATCGTATTCATTACTTAAAAAACCTACTGTATATCCGACAGGGTTTATTTGCCCTTTTTCAGATTTTAAATATGAAAGTAAGGGTACAGTACCTTGCAGTTTTACCTCATAATCAACCCAATCACCGTGTATTTCAGAATTGTTTGTCATATCTCGTCTAACGATTGAACCTACACGAAATTCAACTCCGTTACTATCACATAAACCGAGCGGATTGCCGTTAGTCATGTATGATGAAACTGAAGTGGGATTACTAAAAGTATTCAAAGCAGAAACGATTTCTTCTTTACTTAATACACCGTCGTTTAACTCTCCTCGTGATCTTATTGGGTGACCATCAATACTTGTATCAATATAAAATACCATTTTCATTCCTCCGTGCCATCGACTCGACGTATAACAATGCAATTAACAGCGACAAACGTAAGCGTTGTTTGTTCGTTTTCTTAGTGTAATTTTGCATTGCGTTTTAAAATAGTTCATAGTTACGTTTGCGCGTTATTACAGACGTTATACGGAAACTGAGTTTTTCAAAAACTGTTTTATTCCGGTGATATAAACGTTCATTTTTTTTCAACATTTGTGGCGAATGGAA
>JALUUH010000142.1 GCA_027021445.1 Gammaproteobacteria bacterium | reverse complement strand
AACGCGGTTTCAAAAACATACGCCTTGAATCTGAGGATGTGGCAGAGTTTGAATATAGCCCTTCGAAATGTAAAGATTCTTATCGTATGGTTGTTGTTAGGAAGAATTTAAGTGTGGAAAAAGGTGAGGATCGATTGTTTGATGAAATCCGTTATTTTTTCTATATCACAACCCGTCGTAATATTTCAGCTGCTCAGGTGGTAAGGTTGGCCAATGAGCGTTGTGACCAGGAGAATGTTATTGAGCAATTGAAAAATGGTGTCAATGCAATGCGGATGCCTGTGCGAGATCTTCATAGCAATTGGGCATATATGGTCATGGCTGCCTTAGCCTGGAATCTGAAGTCGTGGTATGGTCTTTTGATGCCTTCTCTTGAGCGTGGCAAGCAGGTTGTAAAGATGGAGTTTCGGCGGTTTTTTCAGAGTTTCATATTATTACCATGCCAGATTATTAAAACCGGTCGAAAGATTGTTTATCGACTGTTGTGTTACAACGATTGGTTGATAGATTTTTTTGCAACGTGGGAGCGAATACGACATCTCAAGTTCTCGTAACCTGCCACAGTAAAAAATGATAAAAGACTTAAGTCGCTAGGAGATCTATGTCTTGTTATGGATGTTTTAGCTATCTTTTTGCTTACTGAGAAGGCAAAAAGATAAAAATGCTCTTTTAGAGTGAAATACGAGCCCAAATTATAGCTAAATGATTATCAATTGCTGGATTTTTCTATACATCTTACGCTGAATCCGGCAAAATCAAAGTCATAAATATAACTCGCTTATTTTAGGACTAGCTTTCACAGTGATTGAACAATGAACAAAAAATAGTACATTTTCTATATTCAGTACTTACTTAGCCATCTAATAGGCTTTAACAGTTGCTGTAAAACGTTTTCTTTCGATAAGTGCAACCTTGAAAAAACATAGGTAAAAGACATGAGTGATCTTTTTAGTAATTCGAAAATAGGTGTCACTATTGGAATTATGGGGGCCACACTCGCAATTTTATACGTGGAACTTTCTCCAACAAAAGGGCCACCGCTCACAACTTATGGAAATAAAGCTGTTCTCTTATCAATATTCGGCTTTTATGCGCCTGCAATAGGTGCAGGCGGTTTATGTGGTTATGTAATTGAGGCTCTGATTATTCGCAAGTTTATTATGGCCAAAGAATTGTTTCTTTACTATGAGGCTGGGAGTATTATAGGCTGTATAATTGCAGGAATAATCGTCTTACCTATAGGGTTATTTATAGGTGTAGTCGTTGGTACTACATTGGGTGGTGGTATAGGTGAGGCCATTAGCATAAAACTAGGATTTGAGAATATAGGCACTTTTATAGGTCTGTTTTTTAGTATCATCGTAGTGACTGTGGTTATGGTAATCTCAGCTTCAGCTTTTGGTGCTATAGCAGGTTGGATTGTTCATTATGCATTGGCAAGAATTTTCTGGGAAAGTTAGAGCGGAAGGGGTGTTCCTACCGAAAACTCCATCCGTCCAAAAAAAGGCCAAAAATGATGAGTGAACGGAAGGATTAGGTCCAAGGTTTGGATTGATAGAGAAGAAATAAAC
>JALUUH010000141.1 GCA_027021445.1 Gammaproteobacteria bacterium | reverse complement strand
CAGCAACTTCGAGATAAGAGCAGGACGGAGTTTGCTGCTATCACCCTTTTAAATCTTGCCAGGAGCTACCGCAAAAAAAAAATGTTCACAGGCGCTGAAATAATGTTTCAACGTGCCCTATACCACTTTCACAAACGTCCAGAGTTAAACCAAGTCTTTCATCCTTATGTAGGAAATCGAAGAAAAATAGAGAAGGAATTGGCAGAAGTGAGAAACTTGATAAAACAACGGATTCGTGGCGCCAAATAGGTGCAATGGTGTAAAATGAAACGGCGAGGCGGCTTAACATTATATCTCGTGATATTCCGTAGCTAGCGCCCATCCATAAATGCATATTTAGCTGAAAAATAAGAAGATATTTACAAGTAAGATTTAGAGATCCTCTTGAGTCTGGTAAATTTATTTCGCCAAGAAAAAAACCAGACAAGGATCAAACCGAAGACGCCGGAAAAACATTTTTCAAAAGTTGTCGTTAGAATATTATAATACTGGCTCTCTCACGCTTGAGAAAATTCGGATAGACAGTACGGTCGTGAAGAGTCATATTGCGGAACCGAGTGACAGTCAATTACTCAACGACGGGGGGCGAGTGCTCAGTCGTCTCTTGGCAAAGAGCCGGGAGAGAACGGGCGTTAAAATTCGTTTTACGGATGAGCGAAAAGAATCAAACTCGTTAGCGTTTCGCATTTTTAATGAAAAAAAAGCGGGGGAAGAGGCGCTTTATCCCAAGTTGCTACGATCAATCCGGGTAGTACTAAGGTCACCCTAGTGATGTGAATCGATTTATCCCGGTGATCCGGGGTCATTTGGAAACCTTTGGTCAGGTACCGGCCGCTACAGTCAGTGATGGTTGCTATGCCAGTCTTGACAATGTAGACGAAGGGAGAGCGTTGGGAATTAATCGCGTGGTGTTTCATAAAAAGCGTGGGATCTCCTATCTTGACATGGGTGTAAAGAAGAAGACGTTTAAACGGTTACGGGATTTTCGTGCGGGCATAGAAGGCAACATATCGGAATTAAAAAGAGTTTAAAGCCGCACTTATGGGCAATGGAAACTGATGATGGCGTTACACAATATGTTGAAGATACACCGCTATGGATGGAGGTATGGATAGACAACGGCATGGAGATGTTGCTTAAAGCTATGGCAAACCAGGAATAGAAAAAACGCCACGATGTCGCAATAAGGCGATTACCATGGCGAATCAATAAACATCGACAAAATTGATAACAGAATGCGAGCACTGCTGTCAAAATGAGGTTTTCGACAGGCTTGTTAGGCATTCAAGGAGCAATGATGAAAATAACTCTCGACCTCGATCAATTGCTAAGCGAAGAAAAAATCAATCAGACTGAGTACGAAAAACTTAGTAGGCTAGCTGCAAAATCCACAGGCTCCCTTGCTTTTAATATCTTAATTGGATTTGGCGTTATTGCGGTAAGCGGTGCAGCACTTGCTTTAGCCCCAGCTCCAGCAACGGCAATTGTAATAGGATTGTTAATTCTTATTGCTGGCTTGGCGTTACTTAGTAGCAGTTGGGAGCAATGGATGGTTCTTTCAAATATTTGTATTTTA
>JALUUH010000140.1 GCA_027021445.1 Gammaproteobacteria bacterium | reverse complement strand
AGCGGTTTTAATTGCCGCTGGTATAGCTGTAACGAACTTTCTTCTCGAAAACAGTTTTTTAAAAAACGCCAGACTTGCCGTGATATCTTGGTTAGCGGTTCAAAAAAAGCTCTAAAGGCGACCCCCTTTTTAGTGTTGCAATAAATCTCTTTTTTCTTTTCATATTTTTTATCTTGTGTGTGATCCGGTTTTTCTAGCTCAAGCGTTGTTTGCTGATGCAGAAGAAATAGGCGAGTCAGTATCAATGTGATCATACCCAATAGCGCTTGTTGTTCAATGGCAATTGTACTTTTGCCCCACGCTTTTTTCCCCGCGAGATCATTTTTGAAGGTATCAAAGTATTTTTCTTCATCCCAGCGGCGATAGTAAAGAAAAGCGATGACACCGGGTTCCAAATTGAAGTCGTTGCTGAGGTATTCATATTTTGTCCCGTCGTCGGCAACAAATCCAATCAAACGCCACGCTTTTTTACTAAATTTTGCCTCAATGACGTTATCGTATTGAATATTGTCATTACACGGTATTTTGGCGACCTGTCTTTCACTTACTTCCGTGTAACTTAGAACAGATTTCATTCTTGTAATGACCGTACTTTGATATTTGTTTTGATAATAATCCCAGAACTCTCCATCAATAAAGGCACGATCAACAACATGAATCGCATGACGAAGATGCAAGCAGCTGCTGGTGTCGTGCTCAGCTTCTTTTAATATTCGCATTTCACCCAATGAATGGGTCGTTGACGTTAGTCCAATAGGAATACCTTTACGCATATCGAAATGCGTTAATAACGCATGACCTTTTTGATTATCACTACCGCCTTCTTTTGGCAGCACACGATGAAAGTGAGAGGATTCAGTTTGGTAAGTCACATCGGTAGCAATAATAGGTCTGTTAACAAGCCCAGTGATTTGTTCTAAACGATCAGGGAGTTGATGTTGTATCGACGACAACAAGGCCTCAAACGCATCTCGTAAAATATCTCGACGTCGAAGAGAGCCTAAAGCGTCAGAATACGTTGAGCGTTTTACGGGAAAATCGAACTTTGTCGAGCGACGACGTTAAGGGCAGGAACCACTGGCCCCGCACGGTAGCATTGGTCAGGGTTTGTGTTAGTTTTTCAGATTCGTTTAGCATGTTATATCTCACAAGATCAAATAATATACAAAAAATTTTTCTCATGTTGGATGACGTTGGTCAAGTGTTTTTGATGCTTTTTTCAATTATTTTAAGCGCTTATATAAGCCACTTTGGATTGAGAAGAGAAGAAAATAACGCAACCTGAGTTTGAATGCTCCATAAAGGGACACAATCCGACCTCCGCATTAGCTGAATGTACCCGAGTCCTTTTTTACCGGACACCGTTACCGTCTGAGTGAGCTTGATTAGGTATACGCATTTGCATTTTAATCAATAACATAACGAAGCTTTGAAGCGGTCAACTGAGGAATTTAGGTTAATATTCACAATGGATTGGAAAGTCTACATTATTCTCTGTTCGGATAGCACTTTATACACGGGTATTACCATCGATATTGAAAAACGTTTCACGGCGCATAACAATCAAACCGGTGCAAAA
>JALUUH010000139.1 GCA_027021445.1 Gammaproteobacteria bacterium | reverse complement strand
TTTATATATTCGTCGGACTCATGCTCATTCGAATAGCCTGGTTGTTTGATAGAATAAACGAATATTGAAAGAGACCTTGCTGTTCTATATCTGTAACTCTGTCCTCAGCATCAACAAATACACAAGAGCAGTATTTGGTAATGAGCATAGATTTTATTTCGTGTTTGTTACGTTGATTTACACTTGCTGTTTGTAAAATTGTACAGTCATCTCAGCAATTTTCCTGGGATGATACTTTTGTGTGCAGTCGGATATTGCATTTGCGCTAATTTGATGCCGTAATGTATCGTTCTCGAGTAATTCAATGACAGAACCAGCAACATCATCTTTTGAAATTGAGTTTACGAGTAGCCCATTATGGTAATGGTTGATAATTTCTGGTATCCCGCCAGCGGGTGTGGCAACAAGTGGACAGCCTTGTGATAGAGCTTCAACCAATGAATACGAAAATGATTCAAATCGTGATGTGATTATAGTAACCAAGGCTTCCTTCCTTAATTTCTTTACACTTCGATAGTCTAATTTCCCTTGATAAATTATTCGTTCTCGAATGTGCTGTTCAGGAATTTTTTTTCGGATGTAGTCACGGAGCTTGTGATTTGCCCCGTTTATATCAATTCCGATATCAGGTCCGACAAAGAATAAGTTTATTTCCTTATTTGTCGAAGCAATTTCACGAAAAGCATCGATTGCAATATCTCCACCCTTGACGGCATCAAATCGTCCAACAAATAGAATGTATGGTTTATTTTCTGTTATAGGGTTCCATAACTCGTTTTGACTTGCGGGAGTTATGGGGTTTGGGATAACTATGGCATTATTTAATTCTTTGTTATAGAAATCGCGTAAACGGTCAAGTGTATAGATGCTTGGGCTCGTGATTGGCGTTTCATTGTCAAGACTTTTTCCCTCATTGCGTATACGCTGAAGAAAATCCTTGCCAAGCTGTTGCTGGCTCTTTCCAACAAGGAACCATGGTCCATGTGTGCGTAAAACAAGACGTGTTTTTAATCTTTTTTTTAATTCATAGTAAGCACCGAATGACTCATCGACTTCATATATATCGAGATTCAAACCATGTTTTTCAAACAATCTGCGGGTACGTTCTGAAAATTTACTGGCAAAGTATCTTGTTTTGTTTCTGCGAAAATGATATCGATCAAATAGTCGCCCGATAAGTGTATTTTTGCGCACGTTAGGCTCCAGCGTGAGAACCATATTTTCGTCGCGGTTATTTATCAACAGATTTGGCGTGATAACTATAGGCCTGAATCCAAGGGAGTGAAGGCCTTGTAGCTGATAATTTACATATGTAGTGATGCCATTGGATGCAACTTCTGGAGGCCATACAGGACAGTGGTATCCGATTCTCATGTTAAGATATCTTTCTGCTGTTGCCTTAAACTCAAGTTATGTTTTCGTTAGCTGAATGTAGCGTGTATTTTATTGTTTTTAGTGGCTTGCTCAGCGAATGGCGGAGTGTGACATGATTGGAAAGAACTTTCAAAATATAATAGCAGTAAAAAATATAACTGGAGTTGTAGTTATTTTGTTGTAGTTTGGCCAACTGGAGTTTCCTC
>JALUUH010000138.1 GCA_027021445.1 Gammaproteobacteria bacterium | reverse complement strand
GCCCAATTTCGCCGGAAATCGACATACGATCCAAGTCAATTTTCTCATCTACCGTTATGAATAGCCTGGAGGCTACATCAAAGGGGTCGAAAGGAGGCTCGGTGAGTTCTACTTCATTTAGTAGTTCGCTCGCTGATAGTCCAGCTATGTGATTAAAGCGCTCAGTCATTTATTCTTTCCGGTATTAGGAGTGGGAGCAAGAGCATCTGAAATTTCGTGTAAATCTTTACTATTGTCTCTTGGTTGAGCTATAACTCTGCTTGCTCGATCAATTGCCGTATTAATATTTTGAACTATATTTGGATGTTGAACCAGTGTTCCTGCAAACGTCTTTCTTAAATCATCATCATGAGACAGGCGATCAACAAAATTACGAGTTGCTTCATCTAAATGATCTTGCCGACGTTTTTCAAACCAAAAACCAATAAAAGCGACAGCTACTGTAACAACTAATGTGAGTATTAAAAGGTATGTCGATATTAATGTATCAGCTGCTACCAGGGCATTACTGGTACTACTAAGTACGTCATCGGTTAAATCGGTAATTGCCTTAATTTCGGCTTTCAGTGAAGCAATTTCAGCCACGTTTGAATTTTGAGTATTCTGAATTGATTCGAATAATTGCTCGTCTGTTTTTACATCAGGTGACGAGCACAACTCATCCGGCGAGTTAGTTGTGGCAAGCTTTCCTTCTGCTTGGCTCAATTGAAATCCCTCAAATAATATCGTGTCCGTTAATAATGCAATTATACTATTTTAATATTGGTTGCATAATATTAAACCTATTTAAAATCAATGGCTAAGGGGTTTTCGGTGAAGCCTTGAAAATATAAAGCATTCTTTGGGGGGATTTAAATTGAAGCTAAGTGAGTTTATCTACAAGGTAACAGTATTATGAGGTTTTCTTATTGATTGAGCGGTCTTTAAATGCACGAGTATTGAATTCAATGATATCTTGACTTGCATTGTGAAGTCTAAAAGGGAGTCTTGGCTAAACCTAATTGAAAATATCTACATCATCATTCAATATTTTGAATCTGTTCACGCATTTGCTCAATGAGTACTTTTAGTTCGACACCAAACGCGGTGGTTTCGGTGTTCATTGATTTAGAACATAAGGTATTGGCTTCACGATTGAGTTCTTGCATCAGAAAATCCAAGCGTCGTCCTACCGGTTTTTGATCTTTGTTTTGCAGAATGCGGCCCACTTCTTCAAGATGGGTTTCTAAGCGTTTTAATTCTTCTTCGACATCTGTTTTCTGGGCGACCAGAACCATTTCCTGCTCTAGCCGACTTTCGTCAACTTGAATGCTGATTTCTTCAAATCGTTTAGCTAACCGCTCGCGTAGCCATTGCAGGGTTTCCGGCATGTGTTTGCGCAGTTCGGTAACTATATCAAGCATGGCCAAGCGCCGTTCTTCAATCGCAATCGCCAGTTTTTCGCCTTCACGTATACGTGTTTCAACCAATTCAGTCAAGGCATGTTCTAGAACGCTAAACAAATCGTTTTCTATTTCAGCGAGATCGACTGTGGGCGTTTGCAGCACACCCGGCCAACGCAAAATTTCTGATACTGAAAGAGTTTGGGAGTCCGGCGATTTGCCTTTAACTTCGGCGCTGAGGCTGACTATTTGCGCAGTCAATTCTTGATTAAGGCTATGTTTACTGTTTTCGGCAGCTGTGGGCTTGAAATCGAGTGTGCATTCAAGCTTGCCACGGCTAAGGTGTTTAGCAATCAAGCTGCGAATATCGATTTCTTTGCTGCGAAAATCTTCGGCTAAACGCATAAAAATTTCAAGGTATCGATGATTTACTGAGCGCAATTCCCAACTAATGGTTCCATAGGATTGTTTTTTATCCTGCCGAGCAAATGCTGTCATGCTTTTAACCATAAATACCTCTTAATATACCTGTCAAAATGGCGATACTTGTACTGTAGTGCCTTCCGATGAATTTGCGAGAAAAAACGTCTAGAAATAATTGACCGCATTGTATTACGAAACAGCAATAACATGACAGGAAAACAGGAAAATCTAAAGCCCGGCTCGCGTTTGGACAAATACCGTATTAAGCAAGTGCTTGGTGGAGGGGGGTTTAGTATTGTCTATCTTGCGCTAGATCCAGGTTTTGACAAAGAGATTGTCATTAAGGAATATTTCCCTGCTAAGTTGGCACAACGGCATGCGGATTTAACCGTAAAAGCAATTGATGATAAATCAGAAACCCTGTTTTCGCAGGGGCGAAAACTTTTTTTTCAAGAAGCAAGTGTTTTGGCCTCGTTGAACCATCCCAATATAGTCAAAGTTCTCAATTTTTTTCACGCAAATAATACGATTTATACCGTCATGGAGTACGACAAAGGTATTAGTTTGCAAGCATTCATTAAAAAGGAAAAAGGTTCGCTGGCTGAAAAATTAATTCTCGCGATATTTGTTCCGCTATTAGCAAGCTTGCAAACGGTGCATGAAAAAGGCTTACTACATCTTGATATAAAACCCGGCAATATATTTTTACGTAAAGGGGTTAATCCTCTATTGCTTGATTTTGGTGCTACCCATAAATTAGTCATGTCGGCAGATAGTCGGTTTTTTCCTGTGGTTTCTCATGGCTTTTCTCCACCAGAGCAAACATGTAAAAACGCCAATCTGGGTCCTTGGTCTGACATTTATGCGATGGGTGCTAGTATGCGCGCATGCATAGAAGCCAAGCCACCACCTGCGGCTAAAAAACTTCGCAAAAAAGAAGCGACTATGATTCCCGCAGCAAAGGTTTTAATTGATCTCGGTTATTCCCTCCCTTTTTTACAATGTGTCGATTGGGCCATGTCATTGGACATTAAAAAACGTCCGCAACAAGTTTCAGAGTTAATGAGCAAACTAAAGGTCTTACAGTAGCTGTCTCGATTAGCGCCAAAAAGACGGGTATAATCTCGTTTTTCATCTGCAAAACCATTGGGGTTATACCAAGTCGTATTTGCAGGCATTTCTGCATCCGAGGAGGCTATCCGAGAAATTCCCTCAATAGTTTGCAAGCATCTCAATGAATCTAATAAAGGAAAATACATGCGTCCAAGTGGTAGAAAAGCTGACGAACTCAGACCTATAAAATTTACAAGAAATTATACCAAGCATGCTGAAGGTTCTGTGCTCGTAGAATACGGAGATAGCAAAGTACTATGCAATGCCACTTTCGAAGAAAGAATTCCTGGCTTCTTGCGCGGCTCAGGTAAAGGCTGGGTAACGGCGGAATACGGTATGTTGCCGCGGTCAACGGGGGAGCGCATGAATCGAGAGGCCGCCAAAGGAAAGCAAGGCGGGCGAACAATGGAGATTCAACGACTCATTGGTCGTTCATTGCGTGCGGTAGTCGATATGAAAAAACTAGGTGAGCGATCTATTACGGTGGATTGTGATGTTATTCAAGCCGATGGAGGTACTCGTACTGCTTCAATAACGGGCGGATATATTGCGCTGGTTGACGCGATAAATCATGCGATTAACCAGGGGATACTGAAAGAAAGCGTGATTACTAATCATGTCGCTGCGGTTTCTGTTGGTATCTATAACGATACACCGGTTCTCGACTTGGATTATCCTGAAGACTCTGCAGCGGCAACAGATATGAATGTGATCATGAATGGTGACGGAGAATTTATTGAGGTTCAAGGCACAGCAGAATGCAAAGCATTTACACGTAAGGAGTTAGATGCATTGCTCAATCTTGCAGATAAGGGCATCGCAGAATTAATCCAGCAGCAAGTTAGTGCATTGCAAGAAGTAAGTAAAAACCAATAATGAAAAAAATTGTATTGGCAACAGGCAACCCCGGCAAAGTTCGAGAGCTAACACGAATTTTGACGGGGCTTGACCGGCAAATAGTTGCGCAATCAGATTACCAGGTACCAGAAGCCGAGGAAACCGGATTAACGTTTGTCGAGAATGCCATCATTAAGGCCAGGAATGCGGCTAAATATACCGGCTTGCCGGCTATTGCAGATGACTCAGGGATCGAGGTTGATGCATTAAAGGGTATGCCTGGAGTATATTCTGCGCGTTATGCCGGAGAACACAGTGATGATCAGGCGAATAATAAAAAACTGTTAGCTGAACTTGGAAAGATGAATAATCCGTCAAGATGTGCTCGATTCCAATGTGTCATTGTTTATTTACAGCATCCTGATGATCCCACGCCGATAATCTGTCAAGGGGTATGGGAAGGCCGAATTCTCGATAAACCTGCGGGCAGCGAAGGTTTCGGTTATGACCCATTGTTTTTTGTGCCTACGCATTCATGCTCGTCTGCAGAACTCGATCGAGATGAAAAAAACCGCATTAGTCATCGGGGCCAGGCCTTGTTAAAACTGCTGGATGCGCTAACGGGAACGGAGCTTAGATAATGAATAAAGGTACGCTTTATATAATTTCTGCGGCTTCAGGTACGGGAAAAACCAGTCTAGTTGCCGCATTGCTGAAACAGCTTGAGCACATAAGTGTATCAGTGTCTCATACCACCAGAGAGCCTCGACCTGGAGAAGTAAACGCTACGCACTATCATTTTGTTGCAGAGAATGATTTTGCGAGACGGCAAAGCAATGGTGAATTTCTTGAGTCTGCCAAGGTCTTTGGTCATTACTATGGAACCTCAAAAATTCAGCTCGAAAAAACCCTTGCTCAGGGTGTTGATGTTATTCTTGAAATAGATTGGCAAGGTGCTCAGCAAATTAAAAAAATTCTACCTGAAGCGCGCAGCATATTTATTCTGCCACCTTCTCGGCAAACCTTGATGGCAAGACTTAATGCCCGCGGGCAAGATAGTCCAGAAGTGATTGCAGATAGGACAAAAGAGGCATTTGAAGAAATTTCTCACTACAAAGAATTCGATTATTTGGTATTAAATGATGAATTTGAGCATGCGCTCAATGATTTAATATCCATTGTAAACAGTATGCGCCTACGTCAAACCCGGCAAGCGGTGGTACTCGCCGAGCTTATTGACAAACTCTTAGGGGATTGTGCGTCTTAAGGGCTTGTCAAGTTCCGTCGTAAATTCAGCGGTTCCCGCTAAGTTAGGTGGATTACTAAGTGCATATCAATTACAATCGCTGGTTATTTTTAAATATCTTGGAGATTGTAAATGGCTCGAGTTACCGTAGAAGATTGTTTGGAACATGTTGATAACCGGTTTGAGTTGGTATTGGTGGCTTCCAAGCGAGCACGTCAGTTAGCAAACGGTGCTGAGAGCGCTTTGCAGTGGGAAAAAGACAAACCGACGGTTTTAGCGCTCAGAGAAATTGCTGAAGGTTTGCTCGTCAAATCTGATCAGGATGAAGAATTCAGTTCGGTAGAAGCCGATTCAGAAGCACAAAATACCGTTGCAACGGACAGTAACGAAGCTCCTCTGCAAAACTAATTCCGGACTACCTCTATAAGTCTCTCTGAAACCTGTTCGACAGAGAGGCTCATCTGCTTAAAACTTGTAAATAATAGCTTTAAAATCAAGCTTATAGTAAAAATATCAATTTCTGCCCATTGACAGTTAACACTATGTTATTAATAGTATCTCGGACAAACTTCTAACTAATATTCCAAAACAAAGGGATCTGAGTGTTTTTAATTAGTGATCTGTGCCATATGCTGGATTCCTATCTTGAAGAAGATCAGGTTAAGGAAGTATATCGTGCATATGTTTTTGGGGCAGATGCCCACGAAGGACAATTACGCCGCAGTGGCGAGCCTTATATCTATCACCCCTTGGCAGTTGCGAGGATTTTAGCCGAGCTAAGAATGGATTATAAGACCTTGATGGCCGCCATTTTACATGATGTCATCGAAGACACGGCAACCGCGAAAGAACAACTGATTAACGAATTCGATGAAGAAGTTGCAGATCTCGTTGATGGCGTGAGTAAGTTAACCCAGATTACGTTTGAGTCGCGAGCAGAAGCGCAAGCAGAAAATTTTCGCAAACTTATTTTGGCGATGGTGCAAGATATTCGCGTCATCCTCATTAAGCTCGCTGATCGATTGCATAATATGCGAACTATTGGTAATTTGCAGCCAGAAAAACAGCGCCGAATTGCGAAAGAAACACTGGATATCTATGTCCCCATTGCCAGTCGTCTAGGCATGAATAATATTAAAATAGAGCTAGAAGATCTCGGATTTAAAGCAGTTCATCCTATGCGTTATGAGGTTTTGCAAGCGAGCTTGTTAAAAGCAAGAGGGAATCGCAAAGAAATCATTCATAAAATTATTACTGCAATCGACGAACGTATTTTTCAAGAAGGGCTGCATGGACGGGTCAGTGGTAGGGAAAAACTGCTCTATAGTATTTATCAGAAAATGCGCAAAAAAAACTTATCTTTTGCAGAAGTTTTTGATGTATATGCGGTTAGAATTTCCGTAGAAACGGTTGATATGTGTTATCGAACGCTGGGCGTATTGCATAATCTCTATAAGCCGCTACCCGGTAAATTCAAAGATTATATTGCGATTCCGAAAACTAACGGCTATCAATCATTGCATACGGTGTTATTCGGGCCCCATGGAATACCGATTGAAGTTCAAGTTCGAACAAACGACATGAATAAGGTGGCGGAAGCTGGGATTGCCGCACATTGGATGTATAAAAATACTAATGATGCGATTTCCCACGAAAATTCTCAGACTAACGAATGGTTACGTGAGTTATTAGAAATTCAAAAGTCCTCTGGAAACTCGATTGAGTTCTTGGAGAGCGTCAAAGTCGATTTGTTTCCCGATGTTGTTTACGTGTTTACGCCTGCCGGAGAAATAATGGAATTACAGCGCGGCTCTACTCCGGTCGATTTTGCGTACGCGGTACATACTGACATTGGAAACACCTGTATCGCGGCAAAAATTGACCGCCAATTAGTGCCCTTAAGAACGCAAATGCAAATGGGGCAAACCGTAGAAATTATTACGGCTAATAGCGCTAAGCCAAATCCTGCGTGGTTAAATTTTGTGATTACGGGAAAGGCACGTACTCATATTCGACACTTTTTAAAGAACCTGCAACGAGGCGAAGCGATAGTTTTAGGTAAAAGGTTATTAGACAGAAATCTAACACCTTATCGCTTAAGCACCGATACTCTCAATCCTGAGAACATCGATAGAGTACTAGAAACTTTACGCCTTAAAAATATAGATGATCTTTTATCAGAGATAGGATTAGGAAACCGTATGCCGTTGATCGTGGCTCGTCAATTAGCGGAACCGTCCATTGCCAGAAACAAGAACAATCGCAAAAAATCACAAAAAGCAGCCGCATTAAAAAATATGTTGTATCGTTATGCCCCTTCTTGGCTGGGAGGAGAGAAAACGAGTACGCCGCTTGCAATAACCGGTACAGAAGGAATTATTGTTAACTATGCGCGCTGTTGTCGGCCCATTCCTGGCGACCCAGTCATTGGTTATTTTAGTGCGGGCAAGGGTATTGTGGTTCATGTCGATACGTGTACGAACGTACGGGATGTAAAAAAACACCCTGAAAACTGGTTGGAGCTTCGCTGGGAAAAAGAACCACAAAGAGAATTTCCGGTCGAAATCCGTTTGGAAGTGACGAATCAACGCGGCGTATTGGCCACAGTCGCCTCAGCGATTTCTGAAATGAGTGCCAATATTGAAAATGTGTCTCTCGATGACAGAGACGGGCGTATTACCGATTTAATTTTTGTGATTAATGTAAAAGACAGAAAGCATCTCGCTAAAATAATGCGACGGGTAAGACGGGTTGATGAGGTGTCAAAAATATACCGACAAAAAGCTTGAGAGATAGCCTGACGACAAGGCTGTCCGAGAAAAAGACTGGCCTACTGCGAACAAGGTATGAATTATGAATCTAGGTTTATTAAGTCATTGGGAGAAATTATGAAACGAAGCATTATAAATACTGACGCTGCGCCCCAGGCGATAGGAACGTATTCGCAAGCGATTAAAATCGGCGATACTGTTTATATATCCGGTCAGATTCCGTTAATCCCAGAAAAAATGGAATTAAACACAGAATCTATGGAAAGCCAGATTATTCAGGTTTTTGATAATCTGACCGCAGTTGCGACTGCGGCCGGTGGAAGTCTCGGCGATATTGCAAAGCTTAATATCTTTCTGACGGATATGTCGCATTTTCCGCTGGTGAATGAAATTATGGCAACTTATTTTACCGAGCCTTATCCTGCGAGAGCGGCGATAGGTGTTGCCGAGCTGCCGAAAGGCGCAGATGTTGAAATGGATGCGATTATGGTAATAGGTAGCTAAGGAGTGGGTACGCAACAACTTCCCCGTTTGGCCCTCGTGTTGTGCCAAGGAAAAACAGATTTTGTGGTGGAATAGAAATAGAAGTCAAAATACGCCGAAGATAGCGCTTATTCTTTCTGGTGGTGGTGCGCGCGCCGCTTATCAAGTGGGTGTTCTGCAAGCGATCGCAGATCTTGTTCCAAAGGATACACCAAACCTCTTTCCAATTGTTTGTGGAACATCAGCGGGCGCTATTAACGCGGCAGCAATTGCAATATTTGCCCAACATTTCCGTGAAGCCATATGGCGGCTTGTGCATGTATGGGCAAATTTTCATGTGACCCAGGTTTTTCGAGCAGACTCATTGGGGTTGACAAAAAGCGGCCTCCATTGGTTAGCCGCGATTTTAGCCGGGGGGCTGGGTAAACGAAACCCGGTATCTCTGCTTGATCGCACGCCACTTTTTCAGTTATTAGGCCCGCGTTTACCATTTGAAAATATCCAAAAAAATATTGATGCTGATTTGTTGCATGCGCTTTCTATAACAGCCTCTAGTTACCAAACTGGTCATTCAGTCGCCTTTTATCAAGGAGTAGAAGATATCGCACCTTGGCATAAATCAAACAATGTAGGAGTCCCTACATCCATAAAACTGAATCATTTAATGGGATCCTCATCCAT
Source organism: Gammaproteobacteria bacterium (assembly GCA_027021445.1). Taxonomy (GTDB): domain Bacteria; phylum Pseudomonadota; class Gammaproteobacteria; order S012-40; family S012-40; genus JALUUH01. The sequence continues at coordinate 94,369 of JALUUH010000138.1, read as the reverse complement.
TCCGTTTTTATTTGAGGCGGTTCAAATTGGCCAGCAGTTTTATGGTGATGGATCAATGCGTCAAACTAATCCTCTCAGTCCTGCTATGCGTTTGGGTGCGGACAAGACATTTGTCATTGGGGTAAAAGCCGAAAGTGACGCAGAAGATACAAAAGAACAGCCTGCGGCTTATCCTACTCTTGGGCAGATTGGTGGACAAGTATTAGACAGTATCTTCCTCGACAATATGGATTTAGACCTGGAGTTAATGCAGGGGATAAACCATACACTCAAGCAAATACCTGAGCGACACATTCCTGAAGACAGTCGAATCGTTAGAAAAGTGGAATCGATGTCTATATCTCCTAGCCAAGACATATTCAGAATAGCGGCGAAGCACACTCATTTATTACCAAAACAAGTCCGGTTTATCTTAAAAGGGGTTGGCGCATCGGGTGGACGGGGCGCGAATTTAATTAGCTATCTATTGTTTGAAAAGGCTTTTTGTCGCGAGCTTATTACTTTGGGTTATAGTGATTCCATGAATCGAAAAGAGGAAATCATTGATTTTCTTGAAATAAACAATGAATAATAAAGCCTTTCAGGTACACGTCTACTGCAGAAAAAAATCATAAGTATAAGTTAAGCGTGCGATGCTTAAATATTGCCCAAAGCTCGAAGCCTATCCTGTCAGGTTTCGCAGTCGGATAACAATAATAAGACTCCTTCAAGGGTCCCCAACACCGGCGAAGGAACCCAATTATCACCCCACAGTTATGCTGTTGGGGTTTTTTTTATCGAATTGTAACTATTTTAGCTTGCCAATACCCCTGCAAAATCTCTACACTTTGCGCCCCCTTTAAAAGCAAGTGATGTCAATAATGAAAACAGTCGTTAAGCAAATCGCCGATGAACTCAAAGTCAATGAAAAGCAAGTTATAGCAGCAGCAAGTTTGCTTGATGAAGGCGCTACCGTACCGTTTGTGGCACGTTACCGCAAAGAGCTAACAGGTAGCTTAGATGATACCCAACTCCGTTATTTGGAAGAAAGATTGGGTTATCTAAGAGAACTCGAAGCCCGTAAAGAGGCGATTATTAAGAGTATTGATGAGCAGGCTAAACTCACGCCAAAACTGCAAGAAGAGATTCTTTCTGCAGAGACTAAAACACGAATTGAAGACTTGTATCGCCCTTACATGCCCAAGCGGAGAACCAAAGCACAGAGCGCCAAAGAGGCTGGGATAGAACCATTGGCACTCACCTTACTGGAAAACCCTGAGCAATCTCCTGAGCAACTTGCAGAAAAATATATTAACCAAGAACTGAAATTTAATGATGTTAAATCCGTGCTTGACGGCGCACGACAAATTCTAATGGAATTATTTTCTGAGGACGCCGATTTATCTGGATTACTGCGCGAATATTTATGGAAAAATGCATTTTTGGAATCTAAAGTGGCCGCTGGAAAAGAAAGTGAGGGGGCAAAATTTTCTGACTATTTCGATTCAATGGAAGCACTGGATAATATTCCTTCCCATCGTGTTTTAGCATTATTTCGCGGGCGCACCGAAGGCTTTCTGCAACTCAATCTTGTGGTGAAACAGAATGCAGATGAAGTAGTTCCAATAAACCAGAGTATCGTATGTGAACACATGATTGCAAAAGCATTTGCAATCGAAAATAAATCTCGAGCTGCCGATGCCTGGTTATTAGATACCGTTCGTTGGACATTACGCGTAAAACTAATCACCCGGATTGACACAGAGTTAAAACTGCAGCTTAAAAAATTAGCCGAAATGGAAGCTATCAAGGTATTCGCCAATAACCTAAAAGACTTATTAATGGCAGCGCCGGCAGGATCTACAACAACCATGGGCTTGGATCCCGGTTTTCGAACCGGGGTTAAAGTCGCCGTGGTTGATAATACGGGTAAGTTTATTGATCACGCGACTATCTATCCCCATCCTCCGCAAAATCAGTGGAATCAATCGCTTCATACATTGACCAAATTAATTGAGAAGCATGAAGTAAAACTAATCGCAATAGGCAATGGAACAGCTTCGCGTGAAACGGATAAGTTCGCAGCCGAATTAATAAAGTCATTAAAAACATCAAATTTGACCAAAATTGTCGTTTCAGAAGCCGGTGCGTCTGTGTACTCAGCATCTGCATTAGCCGCCGCTGAGTTCCCAGATCTTGATGTGTCTATTCGCGGTGCAGTGTCGATTGCTCGACGCTTACAAGACCCGCTCGCCGAACTAGTAAAAATAGAACCAAAGGCAATCGGGGTAGGCCAATATCAACATGATGTCAATCAGTCTCAACTGAATAAGAGTCTAATTGGTATCGTTGAAGACTGTGTAAATGCAGTTGGCGTAGATGCAAATATGGCTTCAGCACCTTTATTAACACATGTCTCAGGACTCAATAAAACCTTGGCAAAAAATATCGTTGATTACCGCGATCAGCACGGTGCATTTACCAATAGAAAGCAACTCATCAAGGTAGCAAAATTAGGCAAAAAAGCGTTTGAGCAAGCCGCAGGATTTTTACGTATATCCAATGGAGAAAACCCATTGGACTTTTCTGCCGTGCATCCCGAAGCCTATCCTTTAGCGGAAAAAATTATCCAGGACACAGGCAAAGATTTTCAGTCACTTATTGGGGATGTTGGTTTTCTGCGAAAACTGAAGGTTGCTAATTACACAGATGAGCAGTTTGGAGAATTAACCGTTAGAGATATATTAACCGAGCTTGAAAAGCCGGGTAGAGATCCTCGGCCGGAGTTCAAAGCGGTGGCATTTCAAGAGGATGTGGAAAAAATATCGGATCTTAAGCCAGAGATGATTTTGCAAGGCGTTGTTACCAATGTGGCAAACTTCGGAGCGTTTGTTGATATAGGAGTACATCAAGATGGCTTGGTTCACATCTCTGTATTGGCAGACAAATTTGTCAAAGACCCTAGAGATGTTGTTCGTACGGGTGATATTGTAAAAGTTAAAGTCGTTGAGGTTGATATTGAAAGAAAACGAATATCCTTATCTATGCGATTAGCGGAAAAAGTGAATGCTATGCCGGTTGTTAATAAGTCCAGCCATAAAATGAATAAGAAACAAAAGGCGGCTACCGAAAAAACAACAAAGGGAGAAAGTGCATTCGCATTGGCTTTCGCCAATGCAAAAAAATAGTACTAATTTATTTCGTATTCTGATTCTCGTACCCGTACCCGCTCAATGCATTGCCGCTATTTCTTTTGCATATTTATTGCGAATATTTTTGCGCGAGAGTTTTCCATTGGCAGAGAGTAGATTGTTTGTGCTAGACCAAGGCTCGATAAAGAGCGCTATTTTTTCAATTCGTTGCTTGCTGTGAGCTAATGAAAGCAAGGTGTTTGCTCGCGTTTTTAACGCGGCAAGCATTTTTTTATGATGAATGGTTTGAGTCAAAGCCTGGCCGACTATTTTTAGCTCTCTGGATAATTCCAATAGTGAAGTTTTATTGACTATAGCCAGTAATGATAAATACGACGCATTATCACAAACAATGCATACTTGATGGAAAATACTGTCTTGTAATAATATATTTTCGATTTCTTGCGGAATAATCTTACTACCATTTGCCATGATAATGACATCGTCAATGCGACCTTTGATACGGATGATGCCGTTATTAATTTCTGCAAGATCTTTGGTATTAAACCATTCTTGGTTTTGCAATTCCGGCCTACCTTGATTCCAATAACCTAGAAACAAGGCGTCACCTTGAATTTCTAATGTTTTTGATTTTCCTATACGTGTTGCAATGCAGGGTAGTGGTTTTCCTACACTCATAAAATCGCCATCATCCAGGCTGCCAATTGACACCACTGGACCTGCTTCCGTGAGTCCGTAACCTTGTAATAGCGGAATTCCAATACTTAAATACTGATTGAAAGTATCCATTTTTAATGGTGCGCCACCGGAAAATAAACAGCGCAGATTTCCGCCAAATAATTGTTGATGTTTTCTGGAAAAAGAAAAAATTCCCGTGAACCGCGATGCTTTTTTTGCGGTGCTATTACTTGCCTGTTTCAGCAAGTCTTCAAACATCATAGGTGAGCCAATCAGTATGCTTGGTTTAACGATCGCTAGCTCATCAAATAAATAATGATAACCTCGGCTAAATGTAAGACTGAAACCCGCAATCATCGACACATAAATTGCAACCGTATGTTCCATTGCATGAGCAAGGGAATGTACAACGAGAATATGATCTTTTAAACTGCCGTTTATATAAGTTGAACATGCATTTGCATTGGCTAAAAGATTACGATGAGAAAGCATGACACCTTTGGGTGATCCGGTGGTACCAGATGTATATATAATTACCGCAAGATCATGCGCTTGAATCGAAATTGCACCATTGAGAGCGCTGTTTTGTGCGGTGTAAATCTCGCTAAGACTTTCTTTTACTGATTGTTGGTAGAAGAAAGCAATATTAAAAGTATGTGTTAATTGTTGTTCTTGAATGATTTTGGCTTTGCTGGATGCGCTTACTTGGTTCACGATTAAAAGGGATAACTGGCTGTCTTCGATAATATATTTCATGCGGGCGAAGGAATCATGTGGTGCGAGAGGAACAACAATCAAGCCTAGGCTGATACACGCTAATTCAATGCATAACCAATCCGGGCAATTCGTCATGCAAATACCTATTCGATCACCCGGCATCAATGAAGTTTGTTTTAATCCATCTCGCCATTTCACAATTTCGCGATAAGTCTGTTTCCAATCAAGTTCGGTATAACTATCTGCGGTGAATATCTTGAATGCAATTGCTTGCGGGCTTGCTGTTACACGCTGATGAAATAAGTCGTACAAGGTCGATGACTCGTCTAAAAGCAAGGGGATAGATGGGTTTTTATTCATTTTTAATTATTCTTAGAGTTTATTTTCATATTCTTGCAATATAAATCTTATTCAGACCTTATGATGCTCAACTTTTTTATCGACAAATACGATATAAGGAGACATTAAACCTAACTAAAAGGGAAGCTCATGGGTATATCGAAGCAACAAGTCATCACGGAAGCGTTCAATTCTGATCTCGGTAAATTTCTTTCATTGACCACAGGTGAAATTAAACTATCCCTGAAAGAAGCCAATGATGTTGTTCAAAACCTTACAAAAACATTTATGGACATGGTTCGAGATGTACAAGACATTCGCTTAATGGCAGATAAACTTGTGGATAACGAGGACAATAAAGAATTGAAAAAGCAGATTTTGAAAAGCTGTGATACTTATTTTGATAAGGTTCAGTCGGGAACCATAGGGTTTCAGTTCTACGATAAACTGACTCAACGTCTTACCCACACATCGGAAAACATAAAACAGCTCAAAAAAATGTCGAATGATCCTGCATCACTTGTTGATCCCGAGCGCTGGGAAAAATTAATGAACGACATTGAGAAACGCTATAACATGGAATCTGACCGCGAACTATTTCATTCATTGATGGACGGAGGCTCGGTAAAAGAGGCGGTTAACCTGGCCGCAGAGAACAAGAATAAAACAGGTGAAATTGAACTGTTTTAGTTCCCTTATTGCCCCGCATATTGAATGTGTAAACAAATTCGGCTAATCTTCCCAAGAAACTGATAACCTAGAATAATTCAATATAAAACTGGTTTAAATAAGGGGAATAAGATGATGAATAAGTCATGGCTTATATTAGCCATTGTAAGTGTTATTAGCGGTTGTGCTTCAATGGGCGGAGGGCAAGAATCTCGCTGGAGTTATATCGGCGACACAGGCCCGGCACATTGGGGCACATTGAACGACAAGTACGCGCTGTGCAGCGATGGAAAATCCCAGTCCCCGGTGAATATCGCAGGGGCACATGGTATGGGTTTAACGGCCATCGAATTTAGTTATGCGACCGCGCAAAATCTAGAAATCGTTAATAATGGCCATACTATTCAAGTTAACTACCCAGCCGGTAGTTACGTTGTTTTAACGGGCAAACGCTTCGATTTATTACAGTTTCACTTTCATTCTCCCAGTGAAAACAAAATTGAAGGTGAGCATGCTGATTTAGTGGCTCACTTAGTCCATAAGGCGGCGGACGGCCAGTTAGGGGTAATTGCCGTATTGTTTGTTGTGGGTGCAGAGGAGAATGCCATATTATCACCTGTGTGGGCAGCGATGCCGCTCACCAAGGGAAGTTCAAACCTAGCGCAAGCATTTGATATAAACGCATTATTACCCGAAGACAAGGGTTACTATAATTTTTCAGGTTCGTTGACTACGCCCCCTTGCTCAGAAAACGTTAACTGGAATGTCTTGAGTACACGAGGGGAAGTTTCGCAAGCACAAATAAATGCATTTACCCAAATCTTTCCCAATAGTATTCGTCCTGTGCAACCATTGAACGGTCGAATGATTGGTGCTTTTTAATAGGCCTAGAATTCTCAGCGTATTTTTTTCAGCTGAGTAAGGCGATACTATCTTAAGGATTCTCATTTTGCTGCATTCTTTAGGATATTTTATATCAATAATTTAACAGCGTCTCATAACGGTCAACTGAGGAATTTAGAATAATGCCAAAGCCAGTGATGAAAAAAGACCCGATGTATCAATTATTACGTGAAGGCAAGATTGAGGAGTTTAATTCACGTCGATCCAAAGACTCTACATTGGATTTCACAAATTGTGATTTTAGGGCTTTAGATTTACAAGGTTTAGATGCCGATGGACTTGATTTTTCGGATGCTTATTTTCGTCTAACGGATCTTCGAGGAGTCGATTTTAGTCATGCAAAAATGAATGGAGCGAGTATTCATGATGCTAAAGTATCCGGAGCTTGTTTCCCGCTGGAGTTAAGTTCTGATGAGATTACAATGTCACTCATTCGAGGAACTCGCATGCGTTATGGCTGTTAATGCTATAAAAACCTTTTCCAATCAAATGAGGTATCGCCAATCGCCATAAAGTCAGGATTTAATAAAGAGTCTTTGGTGTTATAGCGCAGCGATTTAATATTAGTGTCAACGATCTGCCCTCCCGCTTGCTCTACGATTATTTGCGCCGCTGCAGTATCCCATTCTGAAGTAGGACCGAAACGCGGATAGATGTCAGCAATACCTTCAGCTACCATGCAGCTTTTCAGCGAGCTGCCCATGCATATTTTTTTATGCCCACCCAGTTTTTCCATAAAAGTACTTAACTTTTTTTCACCTTGCGCTTGGCTTCCCGCAACGGTGATATTATGAAGTTGAGTATTATGAATAGCGCATATTTTTTGTTGAGTCTGGTCTTTTTCTTGTTTATAAGCAGGTTTATCTTTGCACGCAAAATAACAGATGTTGGTGGTCGGTGTGTAGATTACGCCTAGCACTGGAATATTGTTTTCAATCAGTGCGATATTTACCGTAAATTCACCACTTTTTTTAATAAACTCACGGGTTCCATCCAGCGGGTCAACAAGCCAGTATTTTGACCAAGACCGACGTTCTTCGTAAGATAGTATTTTCGATTCCTCAGAGATAATAGGGATACTTGGCGTAAGCGCTTTTAAGCTGGACTCAATAACATTGTGAGCAGCAATATCGGCGGTAGTGAGCGGCGTGAGGTCAGGTTTTTGCGTAACAGTGAAATTGGAATGGTATAACTTAAGTATTTCATCGCCCGCTGTATGGGCAATATTGATAACAGGACGTAATAAATCTGTTAATGCTTTGGTCATATAAGCGCCTATAGCTCCAGCGGAAATTCATGTTACAGGAAAACCCTTGTGTATGATATGTTAAGCCTGCCGCTACGAATCTCAATATTAGGGATAAAGCATAAATTAGCGGGTTGCTAGTTTTTCTCGGGCCATAAATAATGCGGCAATACTTCGAGCTTCAGTGCATTCTTTGTGCTCTAGTAATTCATTAAGCGCAGAAAGTTTCCAAGGAATAACTTCAATGCTTTCGGGTTCGTCGCCCTCGGCAGGACTTTCATATAAACTCTCGGCAAGAATAATATGCGTTACATGGCTTTGATAACTGGGTGCAATGGATAAGGATTTAAGTAATGAAAGTTTATTTGCCGCATAGCCCGTTTCTTCTTGGCTCTCTCGGTTGGCCGCTTCAAACATGGTTTCACCAGGGTCTATTTTTCCTTTCGGTAAAGCAAGTTCGTAGCGCTCAACTCCGGCTGCATATTCTCGAATTAATAAGACGGTATTGTCGTCAAGCATAGGCACGATGAGCACTGCACCTGTTGTAGAGGTTTTTAAGCGCTCGTATTCTACTTCAGTGCCATTAGAAAATTTAAGATTAACTTGCTCTATGTGAAATAGGCGCGATTTGGTGACTGTTTTTACCCCAGTAACGACTGGCGGAGTTTTGTCTGACTTAATCACGGGTATGCAGCCTAATTTTAAAATGGTTTAACCACAACAAAGATAACAATAGCAAATCCGAGTATCGCAGAAATTTCGTTATACCAACGGTAGAAAACATCTGTTCGAATATTTTTATCATCTGCAAATTCACGCATAATTTTTTTAGTGTGGAAGTGAAAGCCTAGCAATAGGACAATACATAAAATCTTTGCGTATAACCAACCGTCACTTGCATAGGCGGACCATGCATAAGCAAACAGCATCCATAAACCAAAAATAAGACTGCCAAGCATGCCAAATGTCATCATTGCATAAAGCTTGCGCTCCATAATTTTAAAGCGCGCATTACCGGCTTCATCTTTTGTAGATGCATGGTATACAAACAGGCGTGGGAGATATAACAACCCCGAAAACCACGAAATAACAAAAAATATGTGTAGTGCTTTTAGCCAGAGCATAATGATATTCCCATATTCCTAAATGTTTGTTTTTTGTTGAAACTCTATATCTTCCCGGGTAATAATGCCACGGATTTCAGCATGCATTGCGGAGGTTTGTATATAAACCGCCTCGGCGGATGATTGTTCAATTTTTTCAAAAGCGTCTTGCATTGATGCTTGAAGAAAAATACCCGCAGCATCCATTCGTTCCGCAGGTATTTCACCAAGATTGATTGTTTGTCCTTTATGCTCAATCAAGTAGCGTTTTAAATCAATTGCAGGCATGAGTGTTTTTGTTTCGTCATTGCCATCAATTAATATCCATTTAGGATTTTCTTTTAACGCATTATTTATTGCGTTGAGAGTAGACCCTTTAGGTAAAACGATAAATGCTTTGTCCATAACGCTTGAAACCCCGATTCGTCGCAAAGCTTGGGAAGTTGGACTATTTTTGTAGTCCAGCCCCTGAATGCGTAATAAAGAACGGAAAATAGAAGGCTGTTTTAGCATTTCGTTAGCGGTTAAGTTCGCTACAATAATGGCGAGCAAGCCCGGAAAAATAATATGCGGACTAAGGGTAAGTTCAAATATTGCAATTAATGCGGCTAATGGGGCTTGTAAGGTTGCTCCCATCATCGCACCCATTCCGATGATTGCAAATAAGCTAATATTTAAGCTTTCCTCAGCCGAGAATAAACCCACAATTTGCCCGAGCGCCGCTCCCAGAGTTGCTCCCAAAAAAACACACGGACCAATGAGTCCACCCGGCAAACCAAGCCCAAGTCCGGCAGTGGTTGCTAATAGTTTGATCAGCGCAATAATGACTAAGGCAATAAAGGTATATTGGCCTAATATTGCTGAATCCACGGTGTCATAGCCCATGCTCATTATTTCCGGTACAAATAATGCGCAAACCCCGACGATAATTCCTGCCAAAGTCATGCGCTTCCATATTGGAAGATGGGTTGCCGTTTTCGAAAAACGTAATAATAGGCGTATATAAACGACGGCGAATAAGCCGACAATCAAGCCTGTGAATACAATCCAAGGCAAATCCCAGTTAGAAACGTGGGTAATTTCAGGTACTGTGAAAATACTTTCGTGACCGAATACAGCCCGACAAAGTATAGTGGCAACAACAGCGGCAAGGATGATGGGGATTAAGCTTGCAAGTGTATATTCGAAGATAATCACTTCAACAACAAAGATAACCCCAGCAAGCGGCGTGTTAAAAGAAGCGGCAATTCCCGCAGCAACCCCGCAAGCGACCAGGGTTCTAATAGCATTATTCGGCAAACGCAAGCACTGACCGAATAAACTACCACTTGCGGCTCCAAGATGTATGGACGGCCCTTCTCTACCCACGGAATGCCCGCTGATCAGACTAACCGCTGCCCCGATAAATTGGACGATAGCATTCTTTAATGGAAAGTGTCCTTGATGGTAGTCCAGTCGTTCGATGGTGTGAACCACACCTATCGAGCGCGAGTTAGCGGATAATGATTGAAATAACCAGCCGAGTAAAAATGCCCCAGCAACCGGTAGAAGAAAACGCGCCCAAAATGGCAAAGACTCGTAGCCTTCGATACTGCCATCCGGTAAATATTCCATTTGAATGGTTTCGATACTAAGGCGTAATGCAATAATGACGAGACCCGCAAATAAACCCACAACAAGCCCGAAAACAGACAGGAGAAGAAGGTTTTTATTGGCATAAGAAAGTCGGTGTCGAAGATTATCTAGCATATGGAAATAAATTAATCACCTAAGATAACACAGTAATAAATTATACGGGATTAATGCGCTGGTTTGTTACAATCGCGCTCTTTGATCAAGCAGGAACGACGCATTAAATGGCAGAGCATTTCCAAGCGTGGACCATCGAATATGGTTTATGGGGTTTGTTTGCAAGTGCTTTCATTTCGTCCACGCTCATGCCAGGTGGATCTGAGTTAGCCTTGTTATACCTGGCTAATGAAAAGCTTTTTAGTTCTCAAGGTTTATTAATAGCGGCTACTATAGGGAATACCTTAGGCGGAATGACTTCTTGGTTGATTGGGCGATTTTTATCCTCAAAAACACTAAATGAAAAAAAATATCAAGGCGCTCTCGTGCGGACGCAGCGCTGGGGGGCTCCCGTATTATTGTTATCCTGGCTACCAGTGATCGGAGATCCTTTGTGTTTGATCGCAGGCTGGCTGCGATTAGGGTTTCTTAAATCATTGTTATTTATTGGGTTAGGGAAGTTTCTACGTTATGTGGTGGTATTGTCACTGGTTTAAGTCGCGCGATTTTTCTGCATCGAAAAGTGCTGAATATTGAACCTCCAACCGATAAATAGCATAGATCAGCAAGGATCGAGTAAACATATAAAAATGACGGTATTAAAACTAAGCTTGAATGAAGATGGGCGTGATTTTGTAGTGGGCGATATTCATGGTTATTTTTCATTATTTGAAGAATTACTGGCAGAGATAGCTTTTGATCCTACAGTGGATCGAATGCTCAGCGTGGGAGATCACATAGACCGGGGGCCTGAAAGTCTGCGCGCTTTGGAGTTTTTAAAGCAACCCTGGTTTCACTCCGTCAGAGGGAATCACGAAGCAATGCTACTTGCCTCGCGTGACATGAATCTAGAAATTCACGAAGTATGGATGCGTAACGGTGGTCGCTGGGCGGAGGAGCTTGATGCATGCCTCTTGGATGAGTTCCAAGAGATTTATGCCGAGCTTCCCTATTTAATACAAGTCGAAACCCCTTTTGGGACGGTTGGAATAGTGCACGCTGATGTACCGCCTGATTTATTTAATTGGCCTAAGCTGGTTAAAAAAGTTGAACGTAAAAAAATAAGCGAGCGCCAATTACAGATTATGCTGTGGTCGCGCGAAAGTTATCGAAAGCAAAAAATGATGGCTTTATATCCAGGTTCATATCATGAGCCGATCGTAGAAAAAGTACATAAAGTTTATATTGGCCACAGCATCGTTAATCAAGCGACATTATTTGGCAATCTATTTTTTATCGACACCGGCGCATACATTGATGGGTTTCTAACAGCCGTAGATTTAACTTCAGAAGAAGTGATCTCCATACCTTCGTTGAACCTTGACAACCTGGACTTGGATTAAAAAGTCATAGTGCTTGCTTTAGACTCAGTATGTATTCCGAAATACTAACAAAAAGAAACTAAATCTGATGTTGAACGAAATGAATTTAGAATGTTAGAACCTGAGTGGATTTTATCTTTTTTATTGCTGGGGTCTTTCGTTGGGTTTATGGCCGGATTATTAGGACTTGGCGGCGGCGGAATAATGGTACCGGTATTAACCGCTTTATTTTTATCACAAGGGGTTCCTGTAGAAAGCGTAGTACATCTAGCATTAGGGTCCTCAATGGCCTCCATAATAGTCATGTCAATTTCAAGCTTATGGGCTCACCATTTAAAGGGTGGTGTTGTTTGGTCTATAGTTAAAGGAATGCTGCCGGGTATTATTGTGGGCACATTTATAGCTACTTTTATCGTTTCACATATCAGCTCGTTTTATCTCGCTGTATTCTTTTCCCTATTTATGGTCTATGTTTCCATTCAAATGTTTTTAAATATAAAACCAAAACTAAACAAAAAACTCGCTGGAAATACTGGATTAGTAATAGCGGGGTCTGGAATTGGAGCAATATCGGCATTAGTCTCTATTGGCGGTGGCTCTTTAACTGTCCCTTATCTTACTTGGCAAAATATTGATATAAAAAAAGCTATTGGAACTTCCGCTGCAATCGGATTGCCGATTTCAATTGTAGGTACTTTTGGATATGTTATTAATGGCTGGGAAAGCTATTCAATGGGTAACTACACATATGGATTCATCTATTTACCTGCCGTGTTACTGATTTCTATCGCCGGTTTTTTCACCGCACCCTATGGCGCTAAGTTAGCCCATAGACTCAATGTTTCTATTTTGAAAAAAATATTCTCTGTATTGTTAATTATATTAAGTTTTACAATGCTTATCTCAGTTTTATAGTTAGGTATCATATTAGAGATCAGCAACGATATCCGTAACGGCCTGGGTGAGGGTGGCGAGATCATGCTCACCAATAATGAAAGGTGGCATCAGATAAATTAGTTTACCAAAAGGCCGTACCCAGACACCTGCATCCACAAAACGGGGTTGCAGGGTTTTCATTTCAACAGGACGATGTAATTCCACCACGCCAATGGCACCCAGCACACGGACATCCGCCACCGGCTCAAAGGAACGGCAAGGGGCCAGTCCTGCTTCCAGGCCGCGTGCGATGCGTTGCACGTTTTGTTGCCAGGATGAATCAAGCAGTAGTTGCAGGCTGGCCAGGCTCGCAGCGCAGGCCAGAGGGTTGGCCATGAAAGTAGGGCCATGCATAAACAGTCCCGGTTCACCTGAACTGATGGTTTCTGAAATAGTGTCTGTAGTGAGGGTGGTGGCCAGGGTGAGATAACCGCCAGTGAGCGCCTTGCCAAGACAAAGAATGTCCGGGGCAATATCAGCATATTCACAGGCAAATAGTTTACCGGTGCGGCCAAAGCCAGTGGCGATTTCATCGAGGATCAATAACACACCGTATTCATCACAGAGCGCACGCGCCCTTTTCAGATAATCAGCAGAATAAAAACGCATGCCGCCAGTGCCCTGTACGATGGGTTCCAAAATGAGAGCTGCGATGTGTTGATGCTCAGTTTCCAATGTTTTCACCAGCGAAGTGATGTGCGCATCGGTACAAGGTTCACCAAACCGGCACTGTGGCGCATCCACAAAAAATTGCGGGGTCAGCATGTCAGAGAATAGCGTGTGCATGCCTGTGACAGGATCACATACCGACATGGCCGCGAAGGTGTCACCATGATAGCCATGGCGAAGGGTGACAAAGCGCTGTTTGTGCGATTGCCCCTTGGCATGCCAATACTGGATCGCCATTTTCATTGCCACCTCTACAGCCACAGAGCCAGAGTCAGAAAAAAATACGGTTTGTAAGGGTTCTGGTGTCAGTGCCACCAACTGCTGTGCCAGCTCAATGGCCGGAGGATGAGTGAGACCACCGAACATTACATGGGCCATGTTTTCCATTTGTGTCTGCAATGCACGATTCATTACCGGATGGTTATAACCATGAATAGCGCACCACCACGATGACATGCCATCGATCAGCTCCCGGCCATCGGCCAGGGTCAATCGTACCCCGGTGGCAGACACCACAGGGTAGATGGGTTGTTCAGCGTCCATGGCACTGTATGGATGCCAGACGTGGGCGCGGTCCAGTGTGGTTAATTTTTGGCTGGAAAAATTATTCATGATACGAAGAGTTTTTTTTAACTCTCATATAAAACCGAATTATTTGGAATTGAGTTCAATATTTTCAGTATTGCTCGCCACTTTCAAAAAATAATAACCCATCCAATAACCGAGGTCACTTTTCTAACCGCAAACGGTATAACATTGTTTGTAACTTACGTTGACAAGCTGAAAAAACGGGATTATTATCCCGTTTATGAAGGCGTCGATTAAAACTGTTCTGGCTCAGGCTGTCATACTGATATTAAAACCCTTAATAAGGGTATTAATTCGTAACGAAATATCACATGGCGAGTTTACAGAATTTGCAAAGCGCGCCTACATGGAAGTTGCGTATGAGCACTTTTCTATCCCAGGCCGAAAAACGACCTATTCCCGAGTGGCTATCCTGACCGGGTTAAACCGGAAGGAAGTTGTTCGTTTGACGCAACAGAGCGCCAGCGAAATTCAACCCAGAAAAGGCACGACTAACCGAGCTTTGAGAGTCGTTACCGGTTGGTTAAATGACACGGAATTTCTGGACGCAGAAAAACAACCTAAAATGCTGCCCATAAAGGGTGATAACGCCAGCTTTAGTATGTTGGCTGCCCGCTACAGCGGGGACATTACGGCCCGCGCCATCCTTGAAGAACTCAAACGCATGGGCATCGCAAAAATCACGCTGGAAAAAGATTTTGTGCAACTGCTCAATTGTGGCTATATACCGAAAAATGACAAGTCTGAGCAAATTGAGATCATGTCAATCTGTGTTGCCGATTTGATGGAAACGGTGGCATACAATCTTGAGCATGAAAAAAAGCAACCGCATTTTCAGCGACAGCTAATCCATAGAGATGTGCCTGAAGATATCGTCAGAGAATTTAAAGCCCACAGCCATAACAAATCGTCCGGTTTGTTAACGGAACTAAACCAATGGCTGATTCACAGAATGCCGCAAGAACCTTCTGCATCAGAAGAATCCATAAAAAGGGTAGGCATCGGTATTTATTATTTTGAAGAACACACAAAAGCGGGAGGAAAGGAAAATGAGTCACTTAAAAGTAAAGGGTAAATCATATTTTTTGAAAGCCGGCCTATTGATTTTTGCTATTGCAATACTGACTGGATGTGGCAGAGGCAGCCCTGAAGATATTATTGGTACCGGGATTCGTGGCACGGCTGCTATTGGTGCCGCGCTTGCTAACGCAACCATAACGGTTAAATCACAAAGTGGTATGACTGACTCAGGCGTTTCCGATGCTAATGGTAAATTTCAGATTGATGATTTAGTCGATAACGGGCCTTATTTATTGCGGGTGGACAAAGGTAATGGAGAATTTTTGTACAGCGTTGCACATCGCAATAACACCTCCATGGTTACTCGAAATATCCATCCCTATAGTGACCTGATTATCAGGAACTGGTTTAAAGTACAGGGCCTGGATCTTGATGCGGAGTTTGCTGGTACGAGTGCCATCACAAATATGCCGACTGAATCAGCAGTGAATGCGATCAAGAATGAAATTCAAGCGATCGTCGCGCAAGTACTGGATAAAAACGGTGTAGTTGAGGATGTGGATTTATTGTCAACCCCCTTTGATGCCGATGGAACCGGTTTTGATGGCTTCCTGGATAATAGCCCGGTTGTTATCAACAATAATCAGATCACCATCATCATCAATGATCCGGTGACTAATATTCAGAACCTGATTGTCAACAAGATCAATCTTGATATCGACTTCACAGCAGCGACGGATAATGTCCCAACAATACCAGATAATTTACGTGCCTTGCCAGCAAGTGAGAGTGAAATTGTTGTTGTCTGGGATGCCTCAACAGATGACAAGGGGGTGACCGGGTATAATGTATATCGCGATGGCACGCTTGTCGGCTCGACACCGTATCCGGTGTATCTTGATACGGGTTTAGTGACTAACACCAACTATACTTATGAAGTGGAGGCGATTGATGGCCGAGGCCAGGTATCCGCCAAAGCAGGGCCGACAAAGCCTTTAATGCTCGACGGCATACCGGATACCGAGGCACCACCTATACCCACCAATTTACAGGCGAGTGCCGATAACAGCAGTGTTTCATTGAGTTGGTCGCAAGCACAAATCAATGACGTGGTTGGATTCCGTATTCTTCGTGGAAGTATGGGGAATGCGACAACATTGGTTGCTATTGTGACATCAACAACCTATACCGATCTGAATCTGGTTAACGCAACAGAATACTGTTATCGCATTGAAGCCTATGATGCAGCAGGCAATACATCCGACCCCAGCAGTGAAACCTGCGTGGCCACCGGTGGCACGATCGACGTATCCAGTGTGTCGTTTTCATCGGCTACCTATCAGATCAATGAAGATGTTGCCAGTGTCACTATTGCCGTCAATCGTGCGGGTGATATTTCTGAGGCCATCAATGTTGATTATGCCACCAGTAATGGCACAGCGATTGACGGCGAAGACTACACGGCGACTTCAGGAACATTGAACTGGGCAGCGAACGACAGCAATGAAAAAACATTTACTGTGCAAATTATTTCAGACAACGCAACGGAAGGCGATGAAATCGTGAACCTGACATTGTCCAACCCGTCTGCAAATACAAGTTTGGGAACTAATACAACCGCCGTGTTGACGATAATTGATATTGTTGCGGGTGTTTGTAATAGTGAAATTACGGATAGCAATATCGATGCTGATACGACTTTAGCTGAATCTTGTTATAAAGTCCCAAATGGTATTAGTGTCAACAGTCCGGCACGACTCACTATTAATCCGGGAGTGAGATTGGAGTTTGCTGCAGGAACACAGCTTGTGGTGAATACAGGTGCCTCTTTATATGCTGTGGGTACGGTAGCAGAGCCAATTGTTATCACGGCCCGGGAGGCAACGCCGGGTTACTGGGAGGGTATTGAGTTCCGCTGGAGCAACAGCATCAATAATCAACTGGATTATGTCACGATTGAATACGGTGTCATCAATATCAATACATCCTCAACGTCCGGGAGCCCAACACGTCTCAGCGTTAAAAATAGCACTTCACGTCAGGCCAGTAATTTAGGCGTATATCTCGTTGACAGTAGTGTTAGCCTGGATGCATTTGAAAACAACACCCTGACATTGAATGATCGTCCCATTAGCCTGCCTGATGAGATGGTTGGGAAGCTGGGTAACGATAGCCAATATAACGGGAATACAGATGATCGTATTCATGTTTTTAGTGAGGGTGTCGAAACCGCACAAACCTGGAAAAAACTGGATGTTCCCTACTATATGCGCTCTTCTTTTGCCTATGGTATTGATGCCGCACTAACCTTGGAGGCGGGCGTTTCCCTCACATTTAATGCAGGTACAGGGCTCTCGGTCAGTAGTTCTGGCTCATTAAAAGCTATTGGCACTGAAGCCGAACCCATTTTGTTTACCGGACTGGAAGCATCACCAGGTTACTGGGAGGGTATTGTGTTTCGCTATAGCAATAGCCTGAATAATCAACTGGATTATGTCACTGTTGAATATGCCGGAGCCGGAAATGTATCAAACTCTGGAAACATCGAGTCATCTTGCACATCGGGTTCCCCCACACGTTTTAGCGTGACCAATAGCACCATAGAAAATAGCGCTAGCTGGGGAGTGTATAAAGCTGGTACCGTGGAGGACGGCTGTAACATCACCTTGTCCAATAACACCTATAACAACAATACATCAGGTAATGTAAATACACCGTAAACCAGGACATCCGGGGCAGGTTATCCTGCCCCGAATCCAGGCAAAGCTAACACTTTTAACCAGAAGCAAAAAATGCACAAAACCTGATGAAATATATCCTAAGAAATAGGGGACAGACCAAGAAATAGCAAGAAATAGGGGACAAGCAAGAAATAGGGGACAGACCATGATTAAGGTGTTATTTTGGGGTTTTTCAGTATTGCGGGAGATGTTTAATGCCGCGCAGGGCACGTATCTCAATACCAGGAATAGCCTGGCATATAATCCAACGCGAGAATAATCGCTCGGTTTGTTTTTCACGGACGAAGATTCTCAATTCTATTTGCATCATCTTAAAGAACAAGCGGATGTGATATTCACGTCTATGCTTTTATGAGCAATCATGTGCATTGTGTGCCAAGAAGTGAAATACCTCAGGAGGAGGGACTGCACATGCTGTATGCAGGATAGGCCCTTCGGACTCTGTTTTCAGGAATGGGGTTCAAATCGCCCTCAATATCAGTTTCGTCGGTTAACGACTGATCTTCTGCTTCGTTAAAGAGGTTTAATTGATGGGGGGTATTTTTTCACTCGAGGGTGAAAACTTTTTCTGTTGCAGGTGTTTGATGAATTCTTCGAGCGCCTCAATACGCTGATCTTTTTCAGTCAGCTGAGCTTTTAATGCTGTATTTTCTTGTCTGACGTCGAGAATATTCATTGGTCTTTATTATAACAAAAACGTCAACCAATGGTTTGAAAAGACAATGTTTCATGCGGTTTTATTTGTGTCATATCAAAACCTCGTAGCAACCACCGCCACTGCTCATGCGTGAGTTCAACGGTGCTTTGTTCCTGTTTTTTTGGCCATTTGAAACGTGCTTTTTCTAAGCGCTTTTGCCAAAGCACAAAGCCTGTATTCTCCCAATAAAGGACTTTCAGTTGACGCCGATTTTTATTGCAAAAAACAAAGATGGCACGCTTAAAGGGTGATAGTTCCATCACATCTTCGACGATAAGACTGAGATCGTTGATGGCTTTGCGAAAATCAACCGGCTCTCGGTGCAAATAGATATCAACCTGATCAGATCATTGGATCATGATGAGGCCTTAATCAGTTGTGAAACATAAAGAGGATCAATGGAGGTGTCAAAACGAAGTTCAGCATGAGGAAACTTGAGCAGCAGTGTTTGTTGTTTTGCACGATGACTATTGGGTGAAGGCGAGATTTTCGCTCTGACAAAAGCGGGTTGTTTTTCTTTCAGCAATTTTGCCCGACGTAAGCTGAAGTACTTTGCATTGATATGACACTCGACACAGAATCGAGCTTGAGTTAGCCCGCTGTCGGTAAATTCTTGGAGTAAAACAGATCAATCGTATTTTTGTTTTTTTGACATGTAGCTAAGTCCTTTAGTTTGAAAAAACTTAGCTTAAGTGGTTAATTGATCAATTGGAATACTGGGGTTTGTTTGGCGCTTACTTTACAGAGATTCAATATGCGGCAAAAAGCTGGGATAAAGAAAGACGTGTTATCGCTAAGCTGGGGTATATGAGTCAAGGTGCAAATCCACGGTTTGTGGTCACAGAACCAGTTGTCACAACTGGTGGCCAAATCAGTTTCGCGTATTACTTTCTTCCCTGGCTTATATTCTTTTGGAAAACATATACCGATTAGGATTACAAGAAACAGAATTGGCACACGCGCAAGCATCAACCATCCGACTAAAACTTTTAAAGGTGGGTGCTGACATTCTGAGAAATACATGTCGTATTCGTTCAGGTTAGGTGCCAGGACGATCTAACCCGATAGTCTTTCAGGGTGTTTGATCCATGCTGTTACTAGCAAGGTTATAAACTTGCACGCTTTCCTGTTCGTTAGGATCGTTTCTCGAAACAATTGCAATTGCGGCCTCGGAATTACTCAGGTTTTTTGGTTGATGCGGAACACCTTCAGGGATAAAAATAAAATCACCTTCTATATTGGTGATAGATTTTTCAAGATTTTTTCCATAAAAAGTTTCAACTTTCCCTTTCAGTAAATAAATTGCTGTTTCAAACCCATCATGATAATGGGGCTCAGCTTTAGCACCCGCAGGTATTACAACCATATTCATGGATATACCTTTTGCGCCAGCTGTAACTTCTGATATACCAACATAATTTGGTAATTTTTGGATGGTATCAGTTATTATTTTTGGCCTTACTGTTACAATATCTTTCTCAAAATTTATCATTTTTTCTTATATATCCAAAGCATTATAAGGTTAAGTATTAATCGATCTAAAAGTAAGATTAATTCTTGGCTTACATGTCTTTTTTGTTGGTGGCAAACGATGCGTCCAATGTGTCTGGGTTGTACCTTTCATTACAAGTAAACTACCGTGCTCCAAGATCAGCGATACAGTCTCTTTGGACTTCTTGTGTTTAAAAGAAAATTTTCTCTCTGCACCAAAACTTAATGACCCTATGGCTCCATTCTTTTTTAAATCTCTCTCGTCATCACTGTGCCAAGCCATGCCTTCGCTTCCATTATGATACAAATTCAGCAGGCATGAGTTGAACTTTTCACTTGTTCTTTTTTCCACTAAATCTTTTAAAGCCAGCAATTCTTCCGTCCAAGGTAACGCATGCTTTGTAATCTTAGAGTAAGTATATTTAAATGGTTTATCAGCATACCAGGCTACTTTACGTTTGGTAAGAATTTTTTTACCAAAAATAATTGCCTCATCATTCTTCCAACATATATTATTGAGTAAACTAATAAGGTGTAGATCGGCGTCATCTAAAGACATAATATGCCCGTAATAATTAGTGATGCCATCTTTGTGCAGCAGGTTTTTTGCTTGGATAGTTGCGGTCTCGAATAAATCCAATGTTTATTTCCCACGGTTAAGAGGTTTGGTCGTCAGCATTTAAAAAATAGACTTTATTTTACTCGTTCCAGCCGACATCGAATTTTAATTCAGGTTAATATAAATGGTTTCTCACATTACGTAAAGCAAGCGATTAAAGGGCTCTGACCCCTTAATCCAATCCCTGACCCCTTAATCCCTGGGAATGTAGGGCTGACATTCACGGTAATTCGCTCATAATCATACGAATATATATTATCTTAATCTGAATTTTACCGGTATTCGCATGAGGACTGCAACGGGTTTTCCATTGATGTTTCCGGGCATGAATGTGGAGGATTTTATGGCATTTATTGCGGCCTGGTCGAATAAGCTTCCGCCTGATTTTTTTATAGTTACTTTTTTAACTTGTCCGTTAACGTCGAGTAATACTTCCAGTTTTACGGTTGCCTCTTTGCCTTGCGCGCGCATTTCTGGCGGGTAAACAGGTGTTTCTCTGTGTATCATTCTTGGCATGCTTGTTAGTTCAAATATAGGCGCGGGCACCGGTAGTATTTCTTCAGTGGGTTCTTCTTTGATGGCGGGTTCAGGTATTGGGGGTTTTTCTATAGGAGTAGGCTCCTCGGTTAGCGCTGGTTTTTTTTTCGGTAGCGATTTGGGTGGAGGGGCTAATTTAGGTTTGGGTTTTTCTAATTTAGGTTTGGGCTTGGGTTTAAGCTTTGGTTTATTTTTCGGAGGAGTTGGTTGTTTTTTTCTGGGTTGTTGCCAGGCCATAAATTCTACTTTGATGATAGACGGAGCTTTGGGTGGTTCTGTTTTTCCGAGTTTTGGTAGTAGTACAAACAAGCTCGTATTTAATAAGGAACCTATGGCAATTGCCGTTATCCAGTAGTTAAGATTTATTCTTTTCATGCACCGAGTTTTTAGTTTTTTTCTGGGCTGGTTGCAATACCGACTTGCTTTGCACCACCGGCTTTACAGGCATCTAATGCTTTGATGAATATTTCGGTTGGTGCTCTACGGTCAATCTGTATTAACACGGCAGTGTCTGGTGCGGCTGTCAGTGTTTCTTTGACTAAACGTTCAATATCATGAAGTTCAATGCTGCGTTTTTTAAATTGAATTTCACCCGTTTTAGAAACTAGAAATGTGATTTTTTTCATCGCCAGTGGTTCGGATTGTTTTGATTCGGGCTTTTCTATGATGAGCCCGCGATTTTCCGGAAAGACCGTGGTCACCATGAAAAATATTAACAGTAAAAAGACGACATCAATCAACGGAGCCATTGAGATTTCTGGTGTGCCGGCTTCAAGTTTTGGGCTGTTGATTGGGTTTTTAGTATTTCTCATTGCTTTTCTTTTAAGATAGAAATATCTTTAGAATAAACCGCATGCATACTTTGCTCGGTAATTGCGAGTACATGCCGTAGTTGCCGAACCAGTAGGTGATGAAAAAAGATAACGGGAATCGCGATGATGAGTCCGCTTGCGGTTGTGAGCAGTGCTTGCGAAATACCATGCGCCATTTCTTGTGGTTCGCCGGTTCCTTGTAAGGCGATAACCTCAAAGACTTCAATCATGCCTGTGACGGTGCCTAAAAGTCCAAGCATGGGGAGTAGAGAGCCAATAATAGCGATGGTCGGCAAGGTGCCTTCCAGTTTTGGCATTAGCTCAGCGAGTTGGATGTTGAGTTGTTGGGCTAAATCATCGTTGTGTTTAATTTCTTGCCATTCTAGGCGTGAGATTAATAGTGCAATCGGGCTGGTATTTTGCGTGCTCGATTTTTCAGGCAGATGTGTTTTATCGTCTTCAAGTGCTTGTTGATCTTTTAGCGCCTGCCGATGCCAGCTATTGACTCTTAATGCACGTTCTATGAGCATGATAATCGCAACCCAAGCGACGACGAATATCACCCACATAACGGGGCCACCACGCGCCATTAAGTCTAAAAAATCTGCGGTTATGGGCATTTTTAATCCTTTAGTGTTTTTTGTTAGTTTCTGCTAACTGTGAAGCTCAAAGCTTATGGTTATTGTGTTAAAGCTAGTGATGCCGATGACCGAAACAGAGTATATACCAGTTGTTGAAAGAAAATTATGCTAATCACTCTTATCTCTTTTCTTGTTATTCTTATTGTGACGGTTTATCTCACCACCCAAATTAACGCGCGTGCTTATACAGAGCAGCAAGCGAATCAGTCCCGGATCATTGCAGAGCAAAATAATCAGTTAAAAGCTTTAGAAAGGAAGTTGAGTCAAACCGCAGCGGATGCCGCCGAGGCGGTTCAGGGGGAAATGGATGCTTTAAATTTCAACCTAGATAAAGAGAAGAAAAAATATCAGATGCTTGAAAAAAAATATAAAAAGCTTTTATATGTATTGGATGAAATGCGAACAACTGCATCTAGTAGGGAGTATATTGGTAATACCATGGCGAAAATGATTGTGCGCAAAATTGATGCTATTTTACCTACGGGTGAACAGAAAGAAAAAAATAGGCAGGGAGATAGTCAAGGCGTATTTTCAAGAATCAAAAATAAGATTTAACAGTGCAAAGTCGTCCATTTTGGGTATGGCCTCATTTATTGCATAGCCAATGTGCCTGTTAGTCGCAGGTAATTTTTCATTTTATGCGCGTCTATATCTCGCTCGGAGATATTTGAAAATGTCGCGCTAATGGCTCTTCCCATCGATTGTGTGCTATTCAACGAAGTGTAACCTCCCAATTCGTTGAGTAATACTTCATTTCCTATATGCCAGTAAATACCTGTTTTTTTGAACTCGGTAGGTGCTATAGGTGGTACCAGTGGAACAATGTCTTTTTCGGTGACATAGCGTGTGATCTTTACGCCAGCGTATTTCTGTGCCCCGTTGAAATCGGTAACTCTGGGTTGGCCAAAAGTAGCAACACGAGTAATTCGATAGCCTTCGTGGCGGAGCTGGATGGCCATGGCAACTGCGACAGCGCCCCCTAAGCTATGACCGGTTATTTCAATATCGGCATTTTTAGGAAGCTGGTCTCTCAGTTCGTCAACTATCGTATTTGCGGCAGCAGCAAAGCCTTCATGTAAATATATGCCGAGTTGTGGATTTTGTACGAGTTTAAATTTTAAGTCGGTAATAGCATCACTTATGGTTGCTGTGCCACGAATGCTGATAACATAACGATTGCCTGAATTTGCTACGAAATAATTAACAGCGGTTTTAGTGTCAAGCTTTGAATGGATAGTTTTTAATGAATATTTTGCATTGACTTGGTTTATCTCAGCGATGTCTTGATAGCTTGCGTTGGCAAGTTCGGCGTATTGATATGCTTGTTTAAATGAAAGGTCTAGTGAGGGGTTTTCCTCGACAATATCAAGTAGGGTGCAACTGGTGGTTATGAGGAATAAGCTTGAAATGAGTAAGATGTAAAATTTGCGCATGGCTACGTCCTGTGTTGAATGCTGAGATTTAACTATATCGTTGACATGATATCTTAGTGTTGTCTAGACAACACTTATTTTTTAGGGAGTGTGCATTTAACAGGCGGGAAAGGATTTTTTACCAGAATTAAAAAGAGGTTAACGAGTCTATAGGAAATTAATAGCGCATGAGATACCAAAGTTGGCCAATTATCTCGTGAATGGCGTAACCACTTTTTTGAAAAGCTTTGATGCTGGGTAAAAAGTCAAAAACACTGATTTCATTATTTTTGAGGCCTTCAAACATGGTTGGCGCTGCGGTGACAGTGAGTCCTTGGTTTTCAAACAAACGAACCGCACGCCGCATATGCCATGCTTGGGTAACTAAGAGAATGTTATTGATATTTTCTGCATTTAATATTTTGGCGCTTAGTGCTGCATTTTCTGCGGTATTTTTACTTTTTTGCTCCAGCCATTTTGTTGTTATTGCATAGTCGTCTATTAATACGGCAGCCATTAATTCAGCTTCAGGAATTCGATCATTGAGTGGTGCGCCACCAGTGACTAATAGTGGCATTTGGGTCTTTTTATGCAAAGTTACGGCATAGCGAAGTCGCAACAGCGTAAATGGGCTGACTGTATCACCACCATATTCCTTGGCGTCATATTGACGACCCCCTCCGAGTACGACGATAGCTTGCGCATTGGACTGTTGTATTTTTTCATCACTTAATGCGGGATAGGTCTCTATACTGGTCATTAATACGGAGGAAAAAATGGGTAGGCACATAAGGGAAAAGAACGTAACGCTTATGATTAAGATATTTTTTGCTAAACGCGGTTTGCGTTTAAGCAATATCAATCCGACAATAAAAGAAAGTACGAATAAGCCGGGTGGAATAATAAAGGCCTTGATGATTTTACTCAGGTAAAATAACATGTTGCTTATTCTCGCAATTTGCCTGTTGGTTTGTTTGCAGCATCCAATATGCCTTTCTCAATGAGCCATTTTTGTGCGTCATCGGCATCCGAGTGAAACCATTTCTGAGTAGAGCCAAGTCTAAAGCTATAACCCCATTCGTCCATGTCATTGAACATAATGTTGCGATCAATAGATGGAAGTTTTTCGCCCAGTAGGATTTGCAAATAACATACGCCGTTTTCTTCATCGTAATCACCGCCGGCATTGGTATGTAGGTTACTTCGGCGTTGCCCATCCATGCAAATGTAATGACAGGCTTCGTGCAAAGCCGAGTGGATTGGCGTATCTTTGCGGATAAATAAAGTATTGCCAATTAACCCGGCTTCACTATCCCCCCAAAAACTACCCGGAATGTCTTTATGGGTGCTGATGAGTTCTAGACTCAAGTGGTAAACGGCGAGTATTTTATTGAGCTGCTCAATATTTGGTTTGCTACAATATTGCATATTGCTGAAAGTTTAAGTATTGCGGAATCTGGGATTATACCGACTTTGCTTATGAATAGCATTTCATCGAGATACTGGCTAAAATTGACTATTCCAACGAGAGGTTCGATTTATACTTATAGCGTTTTGGGTATATTGAGGGTTGTCTCCTTATGAAGAATGCTAAGGCAGGAACCTATGAGCAAAAAAAAGACACTGGCTGAAAAAGCGGACAAGCATATTCTGTATCAAAAATCGGTACAGACTGCGGATACTGAAATTGAATTTGTCTTGCAGGTTTATCGAGAAATTAACGCAGCCGAGCCCGAAATTTTTCGGGAGGACTTTTGCGGGACTGCATTGTTGAGCACGGAATGGTGTAGACAGGGGAACGACTACCGGGCGATTGGCGTGGATTTATGCCAAGATACTTTAGATTGGGGTATGAAACATAATGTTAAACCCGCAGGGAAGGCTATTGCGCAGCGCGTAACCTTATTGAACGAGAATGTATTGTCAGTACAAACCGAAAAAACAGATATCGTTTGTGCATTTAATTTTAGCTATTGTATTTTTGAAACACGTTCTTTAATGCGGCAATATTTTGCCAATGTTCGACATTCTCTCGAAGAGGGGGGCTTGTTTTTTTTAGATTTGCTGGGAGGTACGGCAACCACCGATATCGTTGAAGAGGAACGCCCGATAGAAGATGAAAACTTTACCTATATCTGGGAGCAAGAATATTATAATCCGATCAATGCGCATATTGAATGTAAAATTCATTTTGAATTTGAAGATGGTTCACGCCTTGATAATGCGTTCGCATATTCTTGGAGATTATGGAGTTTGCCGGAGATCAGGGAGATTTTGTTAGAAGCCGGTTTTTCTAATGTACGTATTTATTGGGAAGGGTTTGAAGAAGACGATGACCCTGATAATGAATATCTCACCGGCACGGGCGAATACGGAGAAGTGACAGAAATTGATCAGCAAGAGTCATGGTTAGCTTATATAGTCGCCGAGCGTTAGTTAAAGCCCAGGTTCAGACGGGTTCCTTGGAAATTTTGCAAAAAAAACTTACGCTTCCTTTTTCGCCTATTCAAGAACTCCATTCTTCCTTATTTTCTAGGCATAAAATTCGATTTATTGTTAAGCGCGATGATTTGTTGGATAGCAATATTTCTGGCAATAAATGGCGAAAACTTAAATTTAATTTACTCGATGCGAAGGAAAAAAATCATTCGACCTTGCTTTCTTTTGGCGGGGCATATTCAAACCATATTGTCGCGCTTGCTGCGGCAGGGCGGCAGTTTGGCTTTGCAACAATAGGGGTGATTCGTGGCGAAAAGGAATATGCCAATAATTCTAGTTTGTCCTATGCGCGTTCCTGTGGAATGACATTGCATTTTGTGAGCAGAGATCAGTATCGTTACAAAACCGATGCTGATTTTCTCAATCGGTTAACCGCGCAGTATGGGCCATTTTATTTATTGCCCGAGGGCGGCAGTAATTGTCTCGCGTTGCAGGGTTGTGCCGAGATCAACGCTGAGCTTGATCGACAAATCGATGGCATTCCCGATTATCTTATGAGTGCTTGCGGAACAGCTGGAACATTAAGTGGCTTACTGGCATCAAAACATGAACAGACAAAAATACTCGGTGTAGCGGTGTTGAAAAATGCGAGTTTCCTTAATGATGCAGTGAAAACGTTTTTGCAATCTTGTGATCTGACTGTTTCAGCAGAATCAATCAGCTGGTCCATTCTAACCAATTACCATTTTTCAGGGTATGCGAAATATTCTAATGAGTTAATTGATTTTATTCAAAAGTTTAGAGAAGACTTTGCGATTCAGCTGGAACCTGTGTATACGGGCAAGTTGTTTTATGCGATGTTCGATTTGCTTGAGCAGGGGTATTTCCCAACGGGATCGACCGTTGTTGCGCTGCATACAGGGGGGTTGCAAGGCTTAAATGGACTTCCAAGCGAGATTAGAGCGAAAATATTGGGTATTCATTAGTCGAACTTTTGCAAAAGTGTGTAGTCGAATGCGGGAATTAAATATTTGGGATTTCGTGTTACCAGGGCTTAATGTTGTTTATTAATAGGCAATCTTGACAGAAGAAGCGTTCTATTGATAATAAGCGGCTACTGCAAAAGTAATGATATTTCCTCAAAATGATGAGAGGCCGAGCGTGGTGAAAAAATATACATGATCGAAGTAAAAAATTTAGAAAAGGTTTTCGGAAATTATTCAGCCGTCTCCGACGTTTCGTTTAATGTTAAACGCGGGGAGGTATTGGGTTTTTTAGGGCCTAATGGTGCGGGTAAATCGACAACGATGAAAATGCTTGCGGGGTTTTTAAATCCGACATCAGGTACGGCGATAATTTGTGGCAATGATGTATTAAAAAATCCAATGGAAGTTAAAAAATCAATGGGTTACTTGCCTGAAGGCGCGCCTGCTTATGGCGATATGACGGCGCTGACTTTTTTGAGCTTCATCGCGGATATTCGAGGTTATTCAGGTGAAGAAAAAACGCGACGGATAAATCGTGTGGTTGAAATTACGCATTTGGAAAAAATACTCAATCAAACCATTGAAACCTTGTCGAAAGGATTTAAGCGTAGGGTAGGCATTGCCCAAGCCATATTACATGATCCTGAGGTTTTGATTATGGATGAACCAACCGATGGCTTGGATCCTAATCAAAAACACGAAGTTCGCGCGCTCATTCAGAATATGGCTAAAGATAAGGCGATTATTATTTCTACACATATCCTGGAAGAGGTCAATGCGATTTGTGACCGGGCCATTATTATTGCCCAAGGAAAATTATTGTTTGATGGAACACCGGATGAGCTTGAGGCCAAGTCTCGTTATCACAATGCGGTTAATTTAGTGTTGACTACCAATACCGCTGGAGCTATTGCAAAAAAACTTAAACAGACTTCGGGTGTTGCTGATGTTGAGTTTCGTGAAGCACGGCCGGGTACTTTTAGTTTTAGAGTGGTCGCAAAAAATGGCCAAAGCATTATCAAAGATGTGAATAATAGTGCGCAAGAAAATGGGTGGCAGTTTGAAGCATTAAACGTCGAAACAGGACATTTAGATGAGGTTTTTAGGGACATTACCTCAGTTGAAATTGAGGGAGATGCGCGTTCATGAATAATGTAACGGCGATATTAAAGCGCGAGTTAGGGAATTATTTTGCAACGCCGGTTGCTTATGTATTTATTGTTATCTTTTTATTATTGACAGGGGTTTTTACCTTTTATTTGGGTGGTTTTTTTGAACGCGGGCAAGCGGATTTACTGCCGTTTTTCTCCTATCATCCTTGGTTATATTTGTTTCTCATTCCTGCTATTTCAATGCGGCTTTGGGCGGAGGAGAGAAAGACGGGCACGATTGAATTATTGATGACCTTGCCTATTTCAACGACTCAGGCAGTACTCGGTAAATTTTTAGCCGCGTGGATGTTTATCGCTATTGCGCTACTGCTTACGTTTCCTTTGTGGATTACGGTGAATTATTTAGGCAGTCCTGATAATGCCGTGATTTTTGCCGGTTACCTCGGTAGTCTCTTAATGGCGGGCGCATTTCTCGCTATTGGTGCCTGTATTTCTGCGATTACACGTAACCAAGTGATTGCTTTTGTGATTGCTGTGGTGGTTTGTTTTATTTTTATGTTGAGCGGGTTTCCAATGGTGATTGATTTTTTTAAAGGCTGGGCGCCTCAGGCAATGATTAATGCGATTAGTTCTTTAAGCTTTCTAACGCATTTTAATTCCCTCATGAAGGGCGTCATAGATTTGCGAGATATCATATATTTTACGTCGTTTATAGGTTGTTGGCTGTTTGCCAATGTCATTCTTGTTGAAATGAAGAAAGCGGATTAGGGGCTCATAGAATGAAAAAAATACGCTTTTTGTCGATATCTGGTTTGCTGATTATCGGCGCATTTTTACTCTTGATTAATGTGGTTTCGAGTATGCTATTTACCTCGAGTCGATTAGACTTAACCGAAGATAAATTGTTTACTGTTTCGGAAGGTACGGAAAATATACTTCAGACTATTGATGAGCCTATAACGCTGCGATTTTATTTTTCAGAAAAAGTGTTTTCTAGTGTTCCGAATCTGCTTTCTTATGGGCATCGTGTACGCGATTTGTTGAACGAGTATGTGGATTTGGCAGACGGAAAGCTCGAGCTAATTATCGCTGATCCGGAGCCTTTTTCTGATGTAGAAGACGAAGCAGTTCAGTACGGATTACAAGGTGTTCCGGTTGATAATATCGGTGGCGCAGGATATTTTGGTTTAATCGGAGTGAATAGTGTTGATGCTCAGGAATCGATTATATTTTTTCGACCGGATAAAGAAGACTCTTTAGAATATGATCTAACAAGGCTTATTTATAAGCTAATTAATACTCAGCAACCTGTGCTTGGTTTAGCCTCAAGTTTGCCGATTTTTGGCGCAGCAAGCAATGCAAATCCTTTTGCTAACCAAAATACGGGACCGCAAGAATGGTTTATCGTCAATCAGCTTAGGCAGTTTTTTGAGGTGCAGAAGATAGAGCCTGGTTTTACTAGCATTCCGTCGAATATCGATATTTTAATGCTGGTGCATCCGAAAAATTTAGCAGAACCGGCCTTATTTGCCATTGACCAGTTTATACTAAAAGGTGGGCGGGCCATTGTTTTTGTAGATCCGTTTTCTGAAGCTGAAGTCCCTATTTCTGATCCGTCGAACCCAATGGCTGCCATGACTGCGAGCAAGTCATCAAATTTGGATCTTTTATTTAACAGCTGGGGTGTTAATTTTGCGCAAGATAACTTAGCCGCCGATCGAGATGCCGCGACTCGGGTTAATGCGCGATCTGGTCAGCGTATGCAAGCAATGGACTATATTGTGTGGCTGTCATTAAATGAGAATAACTTGAATCAACAAGATTTTATTACCTCTGATCTCAAACTCGTTAATGTAGCAACGCCAGGGTTTTTGACGAAAGATGAAGCGTCTGATATTGAATTTACGCCCTTATTATCAACGGGTGAAAAATCGATGAGTATACCGGTGAGTCGGGTGCAATTTGGGCCAAATCCCGCACAATTGCTAAGAGACTTTAATTCAGGTGGTGAGTCACTGACTATCGCCGCACGGATTCATGGGAAGGTCAATAGTGCATATCCTGATGGCATCGAAGTAGATGGCAATAAAAAAACCGGTTTATCTGAGTCAAAAGATGAAATAAATGTAGTCGTCGTTGCGGATACTGATTTATTAGAGGATAAACAATGGGTAAATCTGCAGAATTTTTTCGGCAATCGCATGGCAATACCGCGAGCGAATAATGATGCTTTTGTTATTAATGCAATAGAAAACTTAAGTGGTAATAATGATCTTATTAGTTTACGTGGTCGAGGTAAGTCGGCACGTCCGTTTCAGAAAGTCTTAGAGCTACAGCAAGAAGCAGAAAACAAATACCAGGATACTGAAAAGGCATTACAAGAAAAATTGCAGCAAGCCGAACGTAAGTTGGCAGAATTACAACGTGAAAAAGACGGTGGAAGTGCGATGATTTTGAGTGCAGAGCAAAAGGCAGAAGTTGAAAAGTTTCGCAATCAGCAAGTGCAAACACGCAAGGAATTACGTACCGTACAGCATGAGTTAGGGAAAAATATTGAAAGCTTGGGTACGACACTTAAAGTATTGAATATTGCACTGATTCCTGTGTTGATCATTGTTATTGCAGGCCTTGTGGGTATGCTTCGTATTAAACGTTTGAATATGACGAAAGTTTGAGATTATGAATAAAGGAATTATTGCATTATTTTTTATAGTGGCTGGTTTAGCGGGACTGACTTTTTTTATGAGTGATAAAGAAGAAGTTTCTAATGAGTCTGTTTTGTTTTTACCTGAATTGGAGAAGAATATTAATGCGGTAAGTTCCATTGATATTCGGGTAGCGGGTGGTGACAATATCACTGTTTATAAATCGGGTGATACTTGGAAGCTCAAGCAAAAATCTGATTATGAGGCCGATTTTTCGAAAGTGCGAAAGCTGGTCATTGAACTGTCTGAACTCACAGTTTTAGCTGAAAAGACAAAAAAACCAGAAAATTTTTCTAAATTAGGTGTTGAGGATGTCGCTATTGAAGGCGCCACGAGTAAACAAATTGTGGTTTATGGTAAAGATGATGCTGAACTTGCGGCCATTATTGTCGGAAACTCAAAAAATCAAGGCTCAGGGAATCGTTCTTTATTTGTGAGGCGGATTGATAGTCCTCAGGTATGGAAGGTTGAGGGCGTTGTTACTCTTTTTTCCCAAGCACTTGACTGGTTAGACAAAGGCATAGTTGATGTTAAAAAGGAGCAAATTGCATCCGTGCAAATTACTCATCCAGATAGCAGTAAAGTGAGCATTGCGCGGATTGAAAACGCGGAAGGATTTGCTCTCGATGGCTTAGCCGCCAATCAAGTATTAGAGTCCGAGTCTAGCTTAGATAATATTGCGAATGCGTTGAATGGGCTGACATTCGATGACGTTATGAAAAAAATAGATTTTGAGTTTGCTGAATCTACGCTTGTAAGCACAAAATTTTCTTTGACTTCAAACGAGGTATTAGATGTCTCAACTGTCGAATTAGAGGGTAAATTTTTTCTATGGCTAAGTGTTCCGAGCAATGATTCGGTGATAGAAAATGCGTTGTTAAAGCTACGGAGTGATGTTGCCGACTGGGTATTTGAAGTGCCTAAGCATAAGGCTGAAAACTTTCGCAGGACTCACGCTGCCCTTGTGAAGGATAAAGAGGTAGAATAGCCTGCACTTTATAAACGATTGAGCAGGAGTATACATGCCTCGTGCATATCTGATTTTGTTACTGGTTATCGTGCTGTTGTTTTGGTTTGCGTATAAGCTGAGATCCGTTTCTCAGGTTTTATCAATCGCTATGTTTTCAATTGCAACTGTTTTGTTGGTATTAATAACCGCAGGATTTTACGGTTTACTTGGAGGGTGATTATTCCTGTACTCGAATAATTTTTATCTCATTTTTACTATACCCATAACACTTTGGGTATATAGTCTTAGGAAACAAAAAATGCCTTGGTGCCGTGTGCAGAAACAGCCGCATTAATTCTTTCAAGTGCGAGAACATAGGCGGCAGTTCGCATATCTATGCCTAGTTCAAGTTTTAAATTCCATATTTTATGGGCTTCCGGTTCAATTCGTTGTTTAAGTTTAGTTCTTACTTCATCTTCTTCCCAGTAGTAGCCCGCTTTATTTTGTACCCATTCAAAATATGAAACAATGACTCCCCCCGCATTAGCGAGAATATCTGGAATAACAGTGATATTGTTTTTTGCAAGTATTTCGTCTGCTGCAAATGTTATGGGGCCATTGGCTAGTTCACAGATGACGGATGCTTTTATATTTTCAGCATTGAGTGCTGTGATTTGGTTTTCTAAAGCGGCGGGAATGAGTAGGTCGCATTTTTCTTCAAGTAGTTTTGTATTACTCATTTGAGTGACGCTTGGTGGTGTATATTGGTTGAATAGGGCGCCGAGTTTTATTTTATTGTCATATAATGCAATGGGATCTAAGCCGGACTTGTCATATAAGCCGGTTTTTGAATCGCAGATGCCGATAATTTTATAACCGTCTTGGTGCAGTAGTTTGGCACAGTGAAAGCCCGCATTGCCAAATCCTTGGATAATGACGGATGATTTTTTGGGGTGTAGTTCAAATTCTTTTTCAAGGTGGCGGATGACTAAATATCCCCCGTATCCTGTTGCATCCTTTCTACCTTGAGAGCCTCCTAGTTCAAGTGGTTTTCCAGTAATGACTGCCGGACTGGGTTGACCTACGATGGCACTGTATTCATCTGCCATCCATCCCATAACCATGGAGTTGGTATACATGTCCGGGGCAGGGATATCACGGTCTGGACCAATAAATTTACTAAACGCTTTTACATAGGTGCGTGACAGTTTTTCAAGTTCTGATTTTGAGAGTTTTTGTGCATTGACGGCAACTCCGCCTTTTCCTCCGCCAAAGGGTAGGTTTGCAACCGCGCATTTAAATGTCATCCAAAAAGATAATGCCATGATTTCATCTAAGCATACTGAGGGATAAAATCGTATTCCGCCTTTGGTCGGGCCGCGAGTATCATCATAGCGACAGCGCCAGGCTTTAAATGATCGCCTGGAGCCGTCATCCATCCTGATAAGTAAGCTTGCAGATAGGGTTTCTTGTGGGTATTTGAGCTTTTCTAAGACATCTGGGTCGATATCAATGTATTTAGAAGCAGTTTTCAAACGGCGTTTTGCCTCAGTAAATAATCGTGACACTCGTTAATGCTCCTTACACCTAAAGCCGCTCTTTCTAGGCTATATATGTGTTAATGCAGATAGTTAGCCGGAATAGAAGAGCATATTAAGTATTGTACGCAGATCTTAATGAGTACATCGACAGGAGTGTTAATTAACTGTTGGGGCAAATCGATATAAAGTTATCCAGCTTTATCGAAAAATACGGTTTCTATTTTTTCCCAGTTCACCATAAATTTTAACCTTAATGTATTCTGTCAATACGATGTAATTTTCTATTTCTTGGGCTTGTGTATACGCGGGTTTTAGTGTCTCTGAAACCGTTAATTTTTTTGAAGCTAAGCCTCAGGTGTCGGTATAATTGCATGATTGATTAGAATGACTCCTAATCTCTGAACTGTTTCATGCCTAATACGGTCGATGTTGATGAAATCTACGGTTGTTTCAGCTTTATGAGACGGGCGTAGTAGGGATAAATGAAGTATTTATAATCAATCGTGCGAGAGGTGTGCAGTGGATACTGAGAACCAGTTTGAAATTCCAGTGATTATGACTTTCGCGGGGAATGACCCCACTGGGGGCGCCGGAATTCAGGCGGATATTGAGTCTATTTCTTCTATGGGTGGGCATGCGGCTGCGGTGGTAACGGCGTTAACGATTCAAGATACGCAGAATGTGTTGGGCTATATGCCGGTTGATTTGACAACGATTACTGAGCAAGCACGTGCGGTTTTAGAAGATATGCCGGTGAGCGCAATAAAGATAGGTATGGTTGGGAGTGTTGAGGCGGTGGAGGTTATTCATTCTATCCTGATGGATTATCCAGATTTACCCGTTGTTTTTGATCCAATCTTGTCCTCAGGTGGTGGCGAAGAGTTGGCAGATGGTGAAATTCAGCAGGCGATGTTGAGTTTATTAGCGCCGCTGACGACGGTTATTACGCCCAATAGCCTGGAGGCCAGAATTTTATGCTCTGAAGCGGATAATTTGGATGCTTGCGCGCATGAGCTTATGGATTTTGGTTGCGAATATGTGCTGATCACTGGATCGCATGAGAATACGGAGAAAGTTGTTAATACATTTTACGGTAATAGTCGTGTGCTGGATGAGTATACTTGGGAGCGTTTGCCACAGACTTATCATGGTTCGGGTTGTACTTTGTCTGCTTCTATTGCGGCTTTATTGGCACAAGGCATTGATCCTCTTTCTGCGGTGCATGAAGCCCAGGAGTTTACTTGGCAAGCGTTGAAAAATGCGCGGCGACTTGGAATGGGGCAGTATTTGCCAAATCGTTATTTTTGGGCACAAAACGATATTGTTGATGAAGAGAAAAGCTAATTTTGGTGGTCTGTATGTGGTGACACGAGAAGATCAACATTTACTGGAAAAGGTAGAGATCGCACTTTTAGCCGGTGCTAAAGTGATTCAGTTTCGCGATAAAAGTTCAGCGGTGAAGGAGAGATTGAGTCTCTCAATTCGATTAAAAGAACTCTGTAGTCAATATTCAGCATTATTTATTGTTAATGATGATATTGATTTGGCGAAAAAAGTAGCGGCTGATGGCCTCCATATTGGAAAGAATGACGCCAATTTTTCGGCAGTAAGGGCGCAGTTGCCGGATAAAATCATCGGTGTTTCTTGTTATAACGACCTGAGTTTGGCGGTTAAAGCACAAGCGCAAGGTGCAGATTATGTGGCATTCGGCCGGTTTTTTTTTTCGCATACTAAACCCAATGCGGTGCCAGCTGATAAGAGTCTATTATTAGCGGCAAAAAATAGCATTAGGATTCCCATTGTGGCGATTGGTGGTATTACACCAAGCAATGGAAAAGATTTGCTTACCGCAGGTGCTGACATGCTCGCGGTTATCGATGGATTATTCAGCGTAGCGGATACTCAAAAAACTGCGTTGGCTTATGTTAATTTATTTAAAAGGAAATAAAATGACTCGTTCACACGATTTATTTGTAGAAGCCCAAAGACGTATTCCAGGTGGTGTTAATTCTCCAGTGAGAGCTTTCAAAGGTGTGGGTGGAGACCCTGTATTTTTTAAAAATGGAAAGGGCGCTTATCTTACTGACGAAGATGGTAATAATTATATCGATTATGTGGCTTCATGGGGGCCGATGATTGCGGGGCATGCACATCCTGAAGTCATTGCAGCGGTAAAGGCGGTGGTGGATAACGGGCTAGGTTTTGGTGCGCCGACTGCCATTGAGACTGAAATGGCGGATTTAGTTTGTGAGCAGGTACCGTCGATGGATATGGTTCGCATGGTGAGTTCTGGAACAGAGGCAACCATGAGTGCTATTCGGTTAGCCCGAGGTTTTACGGGCAGAGATAGGATAGTGAAATTTGAGGGTTGCTATCATGGTCATTCCGATTCGTTACTGGTTAAGGCGGGATCTGGCGCATTGACTTTAGGTGTGCCGACTTCGCCCGGAGTTCCGGCAGATTTGGCGACGCATACGATGACGCTTAATTTTAATGATATTGCTCAGGTTAAACAGGTTTTCAGTGAAGTTGGTAGTGAAGTTGCCTGCATTATTGTTGAACCTGTTGCTGGAAATATGAATTGCATACCGCCAGTGCCGGGTTTTTTAGAAGGCCTGCGTGAAGTATGTGATGAATTTGGGACGGTGTTAATTTTTGATGAGGTCATGACTGGGTTTCGGGTTTCTCTGGGCGGGGCGCAGGGGCATTATGGAATCGTTCCTGATATGACAACATTGGGTAAAGTTATTGGTGGTGGTATGCCGGTCGGAGCGTTTGGCGGCAAACGCGAAATAATGGAAAAAATTGCACCCTTGGGACCGGTTTATCAAGCCGGAACTTTATCCGGCAATCCTATTTCGATGGCTGCTGGAATGCAGACTTTAAAACTCGCATCCCAGCCAGGTTTTCACGAGGGTTTGTCACGCAAAGCGGAGTCATTATGCATTGGTTTAGAAGAGGCTGCAAAATCTGCAGGTATTCCTCTAACGACCAATCAGGTGGGTGGAATGTTTGGGTTTTTCTTTACCGAAGAAGAAAAGGTGACGACTTTTGCACAAGTGACAAAATGTGATGCTGAAAGGTTTAAAACGTTTTATCACAAAATGCTCGAGTTAGGTGTCTATCTGGCACCATCTGCTTACGAAACGGGTTTTGTATCTGGTGCACATACTGACGAAGATATTTCGACGACTGTCGCAGCAGCTGAGAAAGCGTTTGCAACATTGTAGATTGACTCTTAAGATTTGCTTGATTGAGATCGAAAGTTCAAATTATTGCCTCTCGGTTTTGCGAGGGGCGTCTTCTTGTTTATCAATATTTACTGGAATCTTGGTTTATTTTACGAATCACTGGTATTTAAATCGATTTTTATATTTCAGGGCATTATTCGCTACTTTTACTGGGCGACATTCTACGTGATCAGCGCACGTTTACCTTTCATTATTTTTCTAAGCTAGGAGCTGTCGCTGGCGAAAAATGGATTTTTTAACCGACTTACAACCTTTTTTTAACTGGTTACAAGCCAACCCTGCATGGGCCGGTGTAATGGTGTTTATCGTTGCTATGGCGGAATCTTTGCTGGTAATTGGCATGTTAGTGCCCGGCGCATTCATTATGTTGAGTTTTGGTGCGCTGATAGGGACGGGTTTTCTCGGGTTGTGGGAGACCTTGCTTTGGGCTTTTTTAGGTGCGGTAGTGGGTGATGCTATTAGTTTTTGGATTGGTTATTACTTCAAAGATTTAGTCCCGAATTTATGGCCGTTTAAAAATCGAAAGCATTTATTAGAAAATGGCAAAGTATTTTTTGCGCGCCATGGTGGAAAGAGCGTTGTTCTGGGGCGGTTTGTGGGGCCTTTACGTGCGGTTGTTCCTACTATTGCAGGCATGATGCAAATGCGGCCCGAAAAGTTTTTTCTGTACAATGTTGTTTCGGCGGCAGGCTGGGCGCCTGCGTATCTGTTACCGGGTGTTGCGTTTGGTGCTTCATTAGGGTTGGCCTCGGAGATAGCGACGAGACTCGGGATTTTATTCGTTGTTATTATTGTTTTGCTGGTGGCAATATTGTGGTTAGTCAAGAAGCTATCTAAGTTGCTGGGTTCGAAATTGGATGGATGGGTTTTGCGGCTAATTCGTTGGGGGCGCACACGCCCAGTGATGAAAATGATTGTGGTGAATCTCGTTGATTCCGAAAAAAAGCCACAAGGTGCGCTGTTTTTTTGGTTTGCCGTGCTGCTGATGTCATTTAGTGTTCTTTTATCACAAATTATTTTCCATCGCACACCCTTGATTGTTTCTATTAACTCGTATGTATCGCAGTTTTTTAGTGCCATTCATTTCCCGTGGTTAGATTATTTTTTTAGTGTGTTTTATCAGCTAGGTAATCCTGTTTTTCTTGGGGTTGTATTTCTCATGGCATTAATTTCATTTGTCGGTTTTAAATTAATGCAGGCATTTTGGTATTTGCTTTTTGCATCTATTGCCAGTGTATTGATGTTTTTAGCCGCTGAGTATTTTTTGGCTGTGAAGCTAATGCATGTATTGCTTGTGAGCACTTTGCTCGGTGTCTTATCTGCTTTGATCGGAGGAGAATTTAGTAAATCTGTGCGCAGGCTATTTTATTCTATTGCCAGTGTATTGGTTTTTATCATTAGTTTTTCGGCGCTGTATTATGGTGATGTTTCCTTTTCAACGTGGGTGTTTGGTTTATCGTTTTCATTTTTTATGATTGTTATTATGGGCTTGTCTTATCGTCGGCACGCTTATAATTTACCAAGTCGTACATATTTAGGCCTTGCTAGTCTGGGCTTGGTTATGGTGTTTAGTGTGGGAATAATTTCCGGATTTTTACAGGATGAATATCGGTCTAGTGAACGTTCTAATTTGAAAACTGTAAAATTAGAGCAATGGTGGAATGGAGGATGGTGTGATGTGTATAACGACAAGCGCCAGAATCACTTCCCGATTACGTTTCAATGGGCTGCTAGCGCTGATGAGATTAGACAAGTATTGCAATTAACGAATTGGGAGGAGTCGGTTAATTTTACTTTTTCTAGCTTTTTACGATGGTTTTCAGCGACGACAAAAATGAGTGAACTCGCGCCATTGCCCAAAATTTACGCGGGTAAATTCGAGTCGCTACAGTTAACGAAAAAATTATTGCTTGATGAAGAACGGTATATTATTAGGCTTTGGCCGGTTGCTAAACTAGAAAATGAAGACGCTGAGAGAGTGTGGGTTGGCAATATATCAAAGCAGAGGCTGCGTAGTATCGGACGATTTGCCCGTTTTCCGTACACTGTCAAGGACGATGTGAAGATCGGTGATTTAATAGATGAAAATGGGGCTTTGCTACAGAAAAAACGAGTATGCTTAGAAGGTGGTACAAAAACGGCTGAAGTTCTCTTGTTGTCGAAATAATGACCGAGTGCGGTTTAGTTTGTAGATTGTTTAGGTGGGCGCTCACTTTATATCAGTATTCATGAATCTAATGGTAATGCAAAGATATTTTGTTATCGCCCCTTTATGCGATGGCTTTTTGTTTATCTTGCTCTGTATGCTTGGTAGTCTGAGAGGATTGCCCTATAAATTGGATAGGTGCTTCTGGTTTTTTCATATTAAGTTGGCCGTTTATAACTGCGCCGCTCACTATTAAAATGTTTGGGCAGAATATATCGCCATTGATTACTGCCCCAGAGGCTATACTGATCTGTTTTTTTGCAATTATATTACCTTCGATTCTTCCTTCTATAAAAATCGATTCAGCCACAACATCGCCTTGCCATAAGCAGCTCGTGCCCAGCAGTAAATAGCCGTTTATTTCGCCTTTCCCTGAAACATGGCCTTCAATGCAAATGGGGCCTTTGCTTTTAATTTCACCTATTATCCTTGTATCAACAGGAATAGTGATCATAATAAATTACCCCTTTTTTTTTAAACGTATTTAATATTATAACTAAAAAGTGTGGTATTACTAGAACATTTTACTCAGGTTTTAAAGTTGAGACTATGCAGCACTCTATTATCTGAGATAGAGGGCTGAATCTACAACAAAGTGAGGTAAAGGTCTCATATTATTTAAAATCTAGGTGTAGCATTTGTCCGCCGGTTTTTTCGGCAATTTTTTTGTATTCTTGATTGGTTTCTGGGTCAGAGCGACCGAGAGGAAGGGTAAAAACGGGGCTTGGAATATCGGAATAATTAATAATGTCGTCAGAAGGTTCGTCGCCCACCAGTATGTAAGCGCCGGGTGCATGGGCATTGCGTGCGGCAACGCGTAAAGCTTTGCCGATGGTTTCTCGATTACCTCCGAATGGGGCGCCTGACATTAATTTATCAAACATTTCTCCAAGGCTTCCGGTATATGTTTCTGCCATCCCATCTGAGAACCAAGTAATAGCTGCAAGTTGTTTATTGGAGCGAATAACGACAGCTCTCAGTATAGGGATTAGAAATGTGGTCAGTCCGTGCATTGATCCTGATGCATCGATGATAAGGTGTAAATCAGAGCCCGGTAAATCCTTTAGTCCTTTGATAAATAAATCAAAGTCTTTGCGTCCAAAGGTGGCGGTTTCTACCACTTTATCAAGTGCGCTTGCGCTCCCTTCTCCTGCCACTACCATTTCTTCTAGCGCGCTGCTAAACGATTGCTTATCGAGTTCCGAGGCCGCAAGTTTATTTTTCAGAGTCTCGATTTCCGCTTTGAGTTTAGGTACTTCATATTCTTGTGCCATTCTCGAAGTGATGAGGATAGTTACCATTAAAAAAATAAAGGTTGCGAGCATCAACAGGGATACATCTGAAAAACTTTCGTAGATGTTCGTGCTTTTAAAGCGCCGGCGTTTCATGTCATGATTCACTTTTTATTTTCCGCGACCGGTTAAATATTCTTTGAATCTGGTCCACCAAGAGCGGTTCAATTGGTTCATTAGTTGGAGTTCCTGGCGAAGTAGTGCGCGATAATATTTTTGCATCTGCAAGGTTTCACGTAATGTGTAGACTCCGTCATCACTGCCGCCGAGTTCGTATAATTTTTTAATGCTGTCATGAAATTCGTTGACGGATTGCTTGGAGTCATCAAACGCCCCTTTTAAACTTTTGACTCGATTGCCTAATGCCTCTACTTCCACATTGAGGAAGCGAATGTCGCGTTCTACGGTTTGTTTAAAATCGGCGGAGCAATGAATCATGCAGGTTTTGGCGACTATTTCTAATAGAAATGCGACGCCATTTTCAGTGATTAATGCAAAAATTCGAAGCAAGACGCCGCCCAGTACGGCGCCGAGGAGCGTGGTATAAAATGCGGTACCCATGCCGCCCATTGCTTTACGGAGCCCAGATAAAAGCATGTCTTGGTCGTGTCCAAGAGCATCAAGTGATGTGGTAAGCCCGGTAAGTGTCAGCGTTAACCCCATTACGGTGCCAATAAGTCCCAGTGTAATGAGTAGGTTGCCTAGTATTTCTATGCCATGGCTCATGCGAGAATATGAAGAGAACTCTACTTCGAGTAAAGCATCAATATTTGGCTTTTCATTGGATAGGGCAACCACTTTGAGTGAATCATAAAAGCGGTTGACGGCTTTTTTTCTACGACCAGAGGGTTTGACCCCCGCTATTCCTTGGTCGCTGGCTAATTGATCTTGTAGTTCAGCCTCGATACTCTCCTTGGTGAGTGCGACAGTGAGGAAAAAGCTCGCAGCAACGCCAAGTAAAAATAAAAACATGATAATCCATGTGATTTTGCTTTCATCTTGACGAAAAAAGGTAAGTATGTCGGTGTCTAGATAGAGTCCTAAATAAATGGTTGTTGCGGCAGATCCCCAGATTAGCCACAGAACAAACGTCCGGTATGCGCGGTTCATGCTATGATTTTTCCTTTCGCTCTTTCGGGTGATATCCCCGATATCATCATGGAGGCGTTGTTTTATTGGCTTTTTAATACTTAATTAGTTATGCAAGGATTATCAAAACTAATTCATTGTGTTGACCTGAGTCAAGTAAGTAGTGATATAAAACCAGAGACTTGAGTGAGATCAGGCCAGTTCATTACGAACAAGCCTGATATGAGCATTTCCCGATCAAGTTTTGTTGGTTTTTATTTCAATGATGGGTTGCTTGTTTCTTCGGTGT
Source organism: Gammaproteobacteria bacterium (assembly GCA_027021445.1). GTDB lineage: Bacteria > Pseudomonadota > Gammaproteobacteria > S012-40 > S012-40 > JALUUH01. The sequence continues at coordinate 52,451 of JALUUH010000138.1, read as the reverse complement.
TAGATTGTTGATTTGTGCTCGCTGTTTTTTCTTCTATGATTTCTTCATCAGGGCGGATAAAGAGTTTTACTTCGTGATCAATGAGTTTTATTAGCGCACCACCTTTTATTAGGGCTAAGGTATTTGTTTTGCCGACAAGGTTTGCCAAGTTGGCAGTTAATTCTTGGTTTTCAGGGGCTTTAGGGTTAAAAATAATATGGGTTAAATTTTTACCCGCATTTTCCCAGAAAGCTTCTGGGCTCTCGAATCCAGGCGGCAGGGGTAGAACGTCGCGCTTGGTTGCTATAACAGTTCGCCCAGGCCATTGACTGGCTGCGCGAAAAGGTTTGTTTTCATCTTTGGCGATTTCCGCGAGAGCATGTATGAGTTCATCTTCAGGACTGAGTATTTCGTATTTTATGGTAAGAGCATGTGTTTTGGCTTCAAACATGAAAAAAGTTGAAATTAAAAAGGCAATGATGATGAACAGGCCGCGTTGTCCAATGAAAGAGGATCTTGTTTTTGATTGTTGAAAATCAATCAATATTGTAAGGCCGCGAAAGATGATTATTGTGATTGCGATGGTTGCCCAAACGCTATCTGCTACAAATAAGCCTAGAAATAATGCAACGATTAGCATGATTCCAAGTAGGTCTTTAGTTAAGATTTTATAATCAATTAATACGATGATTATAAGTAATACGGTTGCGATAAACCCAGGAAACCAGAATATATCTTCGGTGCTCCAGATTGTTTTGCCTTGCAGTGCAAGCGCTAGTTGTTCAATGGGGTTTGCAAACCAGCTGAGGTCTTGCCAGCCCATTTTAATTGCAGTAGCAAGCAAGGCTGAGATCAGGATGCCGACATATATATGTCTACTGTTTTTTACCTTGTCAGGGTTTGTTTTCCACCAAATTGCGAGTGCGATAGGGTAGGCAAGTCCAATAGGGTGTAGGGTAACAAGAATGGCTATCCAAAGTAGCTGCAGAAAATACCACCCCCCGAAATCCTTGTTGCGAGAGCGATATGCGTTATCAAGCCATGCGCCAAGTCCAAACCCGAGAAGTAAATAAGGCGCGGCGCCCATAGTGTCGATTTGACTTATGAAGGTGGGTGAGATTAAAAGTAGCGCGCCAGCAACTAATCCTGCTTCTTGGCGGCCTTGTTTTTCACACCATTTATAGAGTAAGTATATGGCTATGAAGCTAATAATTAAGCTAAATATTTTGGCTGCTAAAATACTCCCTGACCAATAAATACCGATGGGTGCAAAAAGCAGTGCGCGAAAATCTGGCACCCCTAAAACCAATACGGGGCTTATGATTTGATCAGATATGGACCAGTTTAAAAGCAGTCCGCGAGCTGCGTTTTCGTCTAATCCGTAGGCGTCTAGTCTCAGTACGCCAAAAGTGAGTAGTGCTCCGCCCCATACTATAAGTAATCCTAGTGCGTAGACTTGTTCAGGTATTTTATTTGTGTTCATATTTGTTTTTTGTCGGGTTATTTACTGTCGGTTAATTCAAAGAGCTGAAGCATATCGGAATTGTATTTCTGCGTCATCTTTAATGTTTAAAGCCAAATTCTCGGCGATTTTGAAGTAGTAATATCAGTAATTATTTGGATTGGTTTGTAAAATTGCTTTTAGATGCCTGTTGACTCCATTTTCATTTAATGATTGAATGCCTAAGTTCGCTGTAATATAAATTTCGGCGATTTAGAAATAAATGGTTTTAATGTCTGTTTAGGGAGGTGGGCATGTTACAAACAGAATCGATTGCAATTCTATACCTCTTATGGTTCACAGGAGCATTTGTCCTTGCTTGGCTTATGCTTAAAATGAATTCGTAAGAGTTTTGGTTGGTTTTAGTTCTTTCAGTATTGAGCCAATTCATTAATTAGCTGAATGTATTTGGCTGGAAAGAATAAAAATTTTAGGTTTCTGGGAAGCTAAAAATTAACTTGGGAGGGCTTCTTCGTTATGAAACGGTTAGTCACCGCTATTTCTGTCGCCGCTTTCGTAGTAGGGGCAGTAGTACCTTCATTAGTAATGTCTTCGCCGCAATACCCAAAGGGTAGTGGTGATGTTGCGAATGGTAAGAGTATATATGAGAACGGTAAGGGTTCAGTTCCTGCGTGTTCATCGTGTCATGGTCAAGATGGCACAGGTGATGACGCATTAGGAACGCCTCGTATCGCGGGTCAGTTTTGGGTTTTTCTGCGTAAGCAGTTAGAAGATTATGCAACTGACAAGCGTTTGGACACTACTATGTTTGTTATGAATGATAATGCGAAGGGGTTATCGGCGCAGGATCGAAATGACGTTTCTTTCTATTTGTCAACCCTAACAACGGGTAAGGCTGATGAGTACAAAGGATCTGATTTAAATGCCCTGAAAGAGCAGGGTGTTGAAGTTGGTTTGACTCACAAAGGTAAGACTTTAGTTGAGTATGGTCAGGGCAATCGAGCTAAGCCCGTGCCTTCTTGTAGAGCTTGTCATGGCTATAATGGGCGTGGTGCGCCACCAATTTATCCGCAAATTGGACTTCAAAAGTATGTATATTTAGTCAATCAATTGAAAAAATGGCGTGATGGGTCAAGAACAAATGATCCGCAAAGTCAAATGCAAAAAGTTGCTAAAAACATGACTGATGAAGATATTAATAATGCGGCGGCGTACTTAACGAATGCATCTGCGTATTCATTGGGCAATATCATGCAGCCCTATGAAAGAGGCTACTAGTTAAAAAGCAAAAAAGAAAAGCGGGCATTTAGCCCGCTTTTTTTTTGTTTTTAATAAAGTAGGGTTTTATTGAAATATAATTTGCGAAATTGATTTTTTCTCTAGAGGTTTTTTGTTAGATTTGGCGAGCGTACATGTTTTGCTTTCAATATTTATATTTTGCAAGGGTGAACTAGTCATTTATTAGCAAGTCTATATGCTCGCAGTTCTTTGCCATTGCTTTTTAAATTAATTTGGTGCGGTTACATAATGAAAAAAAAACAATCTTTAAAGTCGGGTGAGAAAATTTTATTTATAGTATTTGGGGTTTTTTTCTTGTTGGCGTTAATTGCATACGTTGGATTGGAAACGGTGAGACTGAATTCTGAAGAGCCTTTGTTTGCTCAGACAACGCATTTTGATTTTTCGCCATTAGGGAGTCAGGGTTCTAAAATATACCGTGAAGCACGTTGCAATTCCTGTCATCGAGCATTAAGAACTGGCACCAGTATGGGCCTGTCTCTGGATGGGATTGGTTCCAAACGTTCAAAAGAATGGCTGGCTCAATTTCTTTTGCATCCGGAATCGGTGTATGAGGGCGGGATTACTTTAGACCATGGTTTGCGCCCAAAAGAAGCAGCTTATGCCAGTGAAATGAGTGCTGAAGATCGGCATGCTATTGTGGTATTTTTATCTGAGCTCAAGGCGGATCCTGGTTCTTCTGTTGCTAAAGTGCCGCCGCCCGAAAAGTCGGCTTTTATTGATAATATGGTGGAAATGTGGGCTCCTAAAGAATGGGGTGATAAATATACAGATATTAGAGAAAAGACGCCTACAGAGGCAGATGTTTTGTTGGAAGATAAATAATTAAAATAGAAGGGTTGTTGCAAATGTCTTTGCCGTGGATTCATGAGAATGATATTGAGTATCGAAAGTATACTTTGTGGTTTGTATATGCATGTATCATATACAGTATTATCGGTTTTTCATGGGGTGCTTTAATGGGAGGAATAGCTGAGTTTCGCTATTTCGTCGATCATCGTCTTCATGGTGATTTAATAGTGCGTGGCCACACTCATATAAATTTACTTGGGTGGGTCGAAATGGCAATATTTGCAGCTATCTATTATATTGTTCCGCGACTGGTCAAGAGGCCAATTTACAGCTTGGCTTTAGTTAAGGTGCATTTTTGGGTTCATAACGTGGGTGTCATCGGTATGGTGGTGTTTTTTGTTATGGCTGGAACAATGGGTGGTATGGCCAGTGTGATGTCTACGCCTCAGGAAGTAGAGGTTATAGTGAAGCCTTTATTGGCTATCATGGGCATATTTGGTACCTTGGTTTTATTAGCAAATTTTGTCTGGGCGTATAATTTATATAAGACCTGCTCTAATTGGGAAAAAGCTTATGAGGCTCGTTAAGTTTTCTTTGTTATTAGGTGTGTTTAGTCTTCTGGTTGGCTGTGGAATGGAAGATCCTGCGGGCAAATTGGGTTTGGGAATGGAGGCGCCGAGTCTGCGAACCAAATTCATTGATGATGTGGGCGGGGACTTAAGTAGGTTGACGAGTTATCGTCATCCTGATGCGCGAATGTATCAGTATTCAGTTGATGATGCTCTTGCGTTGAACAAGGCGGTTGTTATTGAGTTTGCTACGCCTGGTCATTGTACGGTGTGTGATAAGCAGCTCCAAATGTTAAAAGCCATTATTGATAAGTATGGAAAAGATGTTATTTTTCTGCATATGGATCAATATATGAATCCAGAGGCGTTTATTTCCTATCGGGTTAAGGGTGATCCGTGGACATTTATTATTGATACTTCTGGTACAGTTGTGTTTCGTCGGCCTGGTCGCCTACTTTATGGTGAGTTGGATGGTGTATTAGGCCGGATACTGGCAGAGCAGAAAGGTTAGGTATATGTCAAAAAGTTCTAGATTTGAGTTTGTGCAAGATAAAAAGGGCGTGAAGTGGGATTTGCTGCTATATATTCCAACACTGGTAGCGTTGGTCTCAATTGCCGCGCAATTTTGGTTTAATGGAGAGCAAAACATTACTTATCTATTAGTGTTTATGACGACTATGATTTTCTTGATCGCATTTAATCGCATTGCCAAAACTCGGTTAATGATATTGCCGTCATCGGCTATAGCTTTGGATGTGTCACATAAGTCGGTGCGTTTGGAGTTGCGCAACGGCGAAGCAATCGATATGGTGAAGGATGTGAGGTTTTTTTCGGATACTGCGGGTAAAAGTATAGGCTTGTCCGGTTTGGATGGGGAAGGAAAAAAACAGCAGCAAGTTTTTCATAAGGGTCAATTTTCAAGTGAAAGCAGCTTTAGTGAAGCGAAGGCTTTGCTTCGTGTGTTTAGGTAATCGGCTGTGGTTTTTCATTATTAGTCATTCATAAATAGTGATAAAATACTTGATGTTTTCTTGTGTTGCGTAAATACCATTTTGCTTTTTCAGCTTGCCGTCTCTCAATTTCTGAGTCCTCTTCGTTTGGCGATGTCAAAGCCAGCTGCAATAATGAGGCAGGCCCAAAATAAGGTCACGCCAATTGTTATCTGTGTTTCGAGTTCTTCGCTAACTAATCCTCCAATAAGCATGTGTACTGTGTAAGAGACTACCAATAGTGAGCTGAGGGCGACAAAGATATAAATAGCCATTTCTCTTTTCTGCATTTTTCCTGCCTTTTCTAATTTTTGATTAAACAGATAGTTGTTTCTATGTGTTCTCAATGTGATGATTGTATTATTTTTTGTTATGGGATTGCCAACATTTTGTCGCCCATTGTTTTTTCATACAATTATCTTGACGTTAATCATTAGCTGTGTCAATCTGCCAAGGTTTCCTCATTTGCTTGGGGGATGTGTAAGTTTTCATAAACTAATTATCATAATTTGCTTTGGGAATTTGCGTTTTAATAGGGTCTTATCATTTGCTTCGGAGGGTGGAGATGCAAAATAAGTTAACAATAGGAAAGACTTTCTGGGCTCTTGTTATCGGTGCTTTTACTACCGGTATGGGGAATGGAAGTGTGTTTGGTGCCGCGGTTATGTGTGCGGTTGGTAGAGGGCCGTATGAAAGCTGGGGCGGTTGGTATGGAGAAGCTTATAATCCATCAACTTTCTCGGGTTTCGTAGATGTCATGATGCTTGCTTTTGGGCTTGCTTTCGCGATCATCTTTGGTCTAGCAATGAAAAAACATGGTGAAATCGAGTCTCAACGCGATAACACTGGTTGGTAATTAAATTAGGAGGTTTGGCATGGCTACATTTGCGGGCGCTTGTGGGATTCTGCTTGCTTTTTCAAGTATGTGGTTGTCCTGGTACCTTTTTAATAAAATGCAAGAGTGATCTTGTATTTGATTATCAGGGTTTATTAATTGGGAGGACTGTTTAAATGCTGCTAAAATTATTATTTGCAAAGAATGAGGACATACCGGTTGGGTCGGCAACCATATTCTTTGGTTATTCATCTATTTTCTGGTTTGTAGTAGGAACGGGTTTAGGCTCGTTTAACGCTGCAAAACTTGCGTTTCCTGACTGGGTTACTGGTACGGAGTTATTTGCGTTTGGCCATATGCGTCAAGTGCATGTGCTTGCGGTAATTCTTGGTTGGATTTCTATGGCTTTTGCCATGACGATGATGTACATGACGCCATCACTGGGTAATACCAAGTTATGGTCAGAAAAATTAGGCTTATGGAATGTGTTTCTATGGAACATTGGTTTAAGTCTAGGGCTTCTATTGTTATGGATGGGGATTACTTCAGGTCGTGAATACAGTGACTTGATTTGGCCTATCGATTTAGTCGTTATTTTTGGTGTTTTACTTCCATTGGGTATTAATGTTTGGATGACAATTGCTCATCGTAAAACCCAGGGCATATACATCACGAACTGGTTTTTTGGCTCGATGATATTTTTGACCATAATCACAGTAACTATTGGTCAATCACCCGAGCTCTTTAACCTGACTGGTTTAACAGAAGCTTATTTGACTTTCTGGCACGCACATAACTTGCTTGGTCTATGGATCACGCCGGTTGCAGCGGCTATTGCTTATTATACAATTCCAAAAATAACGGGGAATCCCCTTTATTCGCATAGAATTGGTCATTTGCATTTTTGGTCAATCATCGCTTTCTACTCAACACCCGCTTCTCATCATTTGATGTCGGCTCCGCTGCCTGAATGGTTGAAGTCTTTTGCTTCAGTAGAAGGTGTTTTGATTCTTATCCCGGCAGTGGCTTTTATTGCTAACATATTGTTAACAATGAAAGGTAAGTGGAGCTTGTTTGTAGAGAATGTAGAAATCAAATTCTCCGTAACAGGTGTTTTGCTTGCGATTCCATTGAATATGCAAGGTGGCTTCCAGCAAACTCGCGCTATTAACTGGTACGTACATGGTACTGGTTGGATTGTTGCGCATGCGCATTTAGCGTTGTTAGGAATGTCTACATTCCTAGAGATTGCTGCAGTTTACTTCGGTTTACAAGCAATGTTACGCCGTAAACTCTATTCATTAGCCTTGGCAAATCTGCATTATTGGTTTGTAATTGTAGGTTTCTGTATTTACTGGATATCCATGACTATCGCCGGACTCATTCAAGGCGCTGGTAAAATCTACGAAGTTCCATATATTGATGTGGTTATTGCTGAGCATCCATATATGATTGCACGTTGGATTGGTGGAACTATGGTATTTACCGGTAACACAATTTGGTTATACAACATGTGGATGACAGCCCGTGAAGGTACTATCATACCTGATGGTCGTTATGCGCATGAAATGGCTTACGAGCGGTAATCGTAAATTTGAAATAGCAGCATTTGAGATCCTGAGGGAGTTCCGATTTTTTCCCTCAGGATTAACGATTGCTTCTAGGGAGGAGTGACAAGTGGGTTTTAGACAACATAAATTTGGTTCAGCCGGCATCGGTTTGATGATGGGCTTTTCAATGAGTATTACACTGTTCTTCCCAAGTTTTGACTTCCGTTCAGGTGTTTCTACTTGGGTTGGCTTGGATAAACAGCTTTCTGCTGGTCGTCTTATAGGATTTAGTTATGAAGATCCTTTGGTGCGAGGTGATGGTAAGCCAGTAACTGTAATTTTAGACAAAGATCCTTCAACGGGCGCTGCAATTGATCCGCCAATAAGAGCTTATGTATACAAGCCTGGTACTCCATTTTCGCCTGGTATTAATCATACTGATCAGCTTGGTTTAGGGGTTGAAGAGTTAAGTGTCAATGTTGGCAAAATTAACGATGCTAAACCGGGTGACGGTATAGTGTTCACCATTGTTAAAGGTGAGTTCAACGGTGAAGAGTTGGATTATGTGGAGAATGCAACGGCAGTACGTGGATGGACGGTAGATAAGGTTCTAAGTTCGGTTGGTGATGATGCTAAGCGATTTGTTGGAGCAGGTAAAACCATCTATATCACAGAGGGTTGCTGGTGGTGTCATACATTGCTACCAGAAGAAACCCAAGATTGGCAGTATTTTGGTACTCCGCCATATCTTGGTGACTTCAATGGTGAAATGCCTACCGCTTTCGGTTCAGATCGTAAAGCACCGGATATTTTGCACGTAGCTTCACGTAATTCATCGCGTGAATGGATGTATATGCACTTTTTTAATCCGCGTTTAGTTCAGCCTAACTCAATCATGCCTAGGTTTGATTATCTTTGGGCGCCAATTGGTAAAGGTCCTTCGGATGCTCGCGATGCTAGCGGTGCATCAATTGACTTTCCTAAGTGGCGAGCTGAGTATATGACGTACCTTAAAGGTGATTCAATTTATCCGCCTGATGTGCCTGAGCCTGCAGCTGATTCACAGGTTCGTGCATTGGTAGATTGGATTATGACGAGCTTGAGATAACGGGGGATTTAATTATGGGTTGGAAATTTGATCAGCCTCTATACTGCCTTTCTGATGATAAAGAACAGAAAGAAATGATAGAGCATTGGGAAAAAGAAAAACATGGTGGGTTAAGTGAAGGCAATAATCGTCTTCCGATGCCTTTAGTTTTAATCATGGCGTTGATAATACTTACGGCGTTCATGATAACCATGCCTATCTGGGGGCAGCGGCCTACTGCTGACAACTTCAAGGAATTTGTTGCGAATATGAATTCGCCTGAAGTACAGCAAATCGCTGATCCGGAGAAGAAAATCGAGTATCTCTATAATTTGGTTTATAGTGGCGCTGATAGTCGTCTGCAGGGTGCTTTGGAGAGACATCCAATTACTTGGGATGATCTTCTAAATATCGCGCCTGGTATTCGTGAAATTCAAAATGGTGGCTTATACCCTTTAAGTTGGTATAACGTAATCGGTGATAGAATCGTTCTTGCTAATTTCGAAGGCAACTATGTTGAAATAGGTGGAAAACTGGTTCGTGAACGTTTGCAGCCATGGTGGGATAAGGGTTACACGATTGATGTTTTTTATGTGACTTATTTCATAATAACAATGATTATTGTTATTAAGCAGCTACCTCATTTTACGAGAAAGCCTGACATTGGTAGAATATAAGGAGTCATACAAATGATTGATTATGATTATGCGCCAGGTGTATTTGCTGGCATGATAGCGTTCGCTATTCTTTGTCCTACTTTGTATGGGATATTCCTAGTAGATGCTCATTGGAAGCGCCATTCAGAAGAAGCGGGCAATGACGACGATGTATTTAATTAATTAAATACGTTTTTAGTCAGTGCTTTGCAAGAAATAAAGCCGCTCCTTAATGGAGCGGCTTTTCTTTTAGCAGGGGTTATTAAACGAAACTTTCTTTAATTTAATGACTCTAAGTCTCACTTAAATATTGATATTTATAATTAAATAAAAGGTGCATTAGATGGAAGTTTTTAGTAGTTTAGTTTTCTCCATCATGAGCCAGATATTAGTTTTTGATTGGCTGCCGACATTTGTCGTTGAGAGTGTTTCTGATAATAATATTGTGTTTGGCGTAGATATGAGTATTGAAGGTCTGCGTTCACAGGTATTCAGTAATTATATTTTTTTCTTTTTAGTTCTTTCGTTACTTGTATTTGGATTTATAATTTATCTATATATGCCAAAGGGTGATGACAAGAAACTAAAAACGGGTGAAAAAGTTATGTTTGGCGCGATAATTATTGGACTATTTTTAGCGGTAATTATGGGTTATGTACAGTTAATTGAAGGTTACTTGATTTAGAGGAATTATGTATGGCTGATTTTTTTCAAAATCTACCCGATGGATGGACTATATATTTATGGTTGGTGGTTGCTGCGCTAATATTAGTTGGTGCAGGTATCGCTTTGCGCTGGGCGGCTAAAAACGAACAGTTTGATGAAGATATAAAATATGTTGTCTTTGATGAAAAAGACAAAGATAAAATGGAACCTGAAGAATACGAATACATGCTTAAAATACAAAAAGAACAAGAGCAAAAACGCAAGGATGTTCTAAGAGAGAAGCTTGAGGCGAAAGCACGTAAAAAATGAGAACCGGTGAAAAAGGTATCGCTGTAGCGATGATTTTAAGTGTTGCAATAATTGCAGGCTTGAAGTTTGGTAATAAAGAAGATGTAGCTGAAGAAGAAATGGATATACCATTTGTTTCAAATGCTAGCCCAGAACTAGCTAATAAAGCAGGAAATATTCTCCGAACTCTTCATTGCAGAGAATGCCATTTTATATGGGGAACCAGGGATCTGAATCAAGCTGTACCCGCGCCTGCTATTGATGGTGTTGGAGAGTTTAGAGATGAAGCTTGGCTGTTTAATTATTTGTCATCGGAGGTTCCGCAAGATATTTTGCCCTCGAGGTTGAAGCCAAAATATCGTATGCCTTCCTATGCGCACTTGAGTGTGGATGAGCGTCAAACTTTAGCTAAATACCTTGCAACGTTAAAGGTTAAGGATTGGTATTTACAAGATGCCACAAAAAAACGTTATGAAAAATTAACTGGAAATGATTATACCGATGATTCAGAACCTATCCCGTAAAATAAAAATACTCGATGTAGGATGGGCGTTATTTGCTGTCTTTGCAGGCGCAGTTGTTTTCTATTTTGGCAAGATGCTAACTGGCGTAAATTTGGAGCTATATTACGGGCTTTTACATACTTTCCGGCCAATGTGGATTGTAACAATCATAGTCGTTCCGTTTATCGCTGGGATGCTTGTATCTGCTATTTATGGCTTAGGCGGAAAAATGCTGGCCAATTTTCCCCCCCTATTGATTTTGATACCCGAGTATATTATTTCGTATGACACTCGGTTTTTAGCTGAAGGTGTTTCAGTGCTGCCAATTGGCTACTGGATTTTGATTGTTATTGTTTGTGTGGAAGCTTGCGCAGGTGGTGGAATAGTCGGCGAGTATGTTATCAAAAAAACGTATGGCCGAAGTTCAAAGTCTGATAGACACATTCGTTATCAAAATAAAGTGGAAAGCAAGAAACCTGAATCCGCAGCTGATATTAACAAAGAAAGTTTATGAGGTTCTGTAATGCAAGTCCCAGCTTTGAAAAGAACTAAAGTTTCATCTGATCAGATATTATTCAGGAAAAAAATTCTAGGCGCTACTTTTGTGTCTTGTATCGTAATTGCGCTCGTTATGGGCACCATCCATGTTCTGGAGTTGGGTTTAAACCGAATGACCCAAATGCGCGATCTTGCAGCGTATGACCTCTCTGAATTAAATGATCATCTTAGAGCGGCGGGAGAAGACTTATATCGAAACCAAGCTCAAGAGGACAGAGCGATCCCTAAGGTAACTTATTCTGTTGATGAGGCTAATGCATTATTGACCGAAGAAGTTTGGAATGAACTTGATACCAGAATACTCATTCCCGCTGGTGAGTATAGTTTGGGTACCGATGATAGAAAAGCTGACTCGCAGAACAAGCCAGCGCATATCGTGAATGTTGCAGCTTATGAAATTGATAAATATCCGGTAACCAATGCTCAATATGCGAGATTCATTGCAGCCACTGACTATCGGCCGCCATTACACTGGGAATCTGGAAAAATACCTTTGGGTTTGAAAATGCACCCGGTTGTATTGGTTTCATGGTTTGATGCTAGAGCGTATGCAGAATGGGCGGGTAAGCGACTTCCATCAGAGGTTGAGTGGGAAAAGGCAGCCAGGGGTGAAGATGCTAGACGCTGGCCTTGGGGGAATAAAATGGATCCTAAGCGCCTAAATACCTACTATCATGTTGGGTCTACTACGGATGTAACGACTTATCCTCAGGGTGCTAGCCCATACGGGGTAATGGATATGGCAGGAAATGTGAGTGAATGGGTCGAGGATGATTTTTATCCATACAAGGGTAGCGAGGCATCTGAGTCTCTGTTCAAGGCAAAAGTTCCCATTATCCCTAAAGATTCAAAAGAACGAAATTTAAAAATGTTAGACTTTATGGAAACTGAAGAAAGATATAAAGTAATGAGGGGTGGGTCGTGGAAAGGAGATCCTTTTTCAACTTCGTCCTATCATCGCAACTTTTCATGGCCTAATTTTGCATCTGATTTTTATGGGTTTCGCACCGTTAAAGATGTAGATCACTAACCAGTTGGTATAATTATGAGCAAGAATTTTTTAATCATTTATTCTGTAGTTTGTAGTCTTTTATTTTCATCGTCTGCTTTTGCTGATGCAACAGATAGTTATAGATGGCTGCACGTCACGATAGAAACACCTTGGGCAATTTTTATCTTTTTATTGCCAATGGTGCTTGCGGCTCCGGTATTAATGGCAATATTGTATTGGCGCTTTGCGTTTAAAAAAGACAATACCTCAAAAAAAACTAAATAACAGGTTATACAAATGCTAAAAATGACTAAGGTCCATTTAATTGGTCTCTTACTGCTTTTGCTTGCTTTTCCAATGAGTAGTTTTTCAACCGAATCGAGTGGTGCGGCTGTGATGGCGCCTTTCAAAAGTGTAGAAACTAATGTGCAAGAGGAGAGTGAGCTCAATCAAGGTAGGCATGAAATATTGTTTATCATGGGAATTATTTTGTTGGTATTCATTTTTGCAACATCTGCATTTGGCCTGGCTCTCGGGATTTATGGAAAAAATGTATTTGTTCCTCATATGATATTTGCCGGTGTTTCGGTATTTCTAACAGTGGCGCATGCGGTCACTGCGGTTGTTTGGTTTTATCCATATTAATTTTATTATATGACTGAAACGACTATAGGCAATCAAGTTTCAACTAAGTCGACACTTCCCTTCATTGCTCTCTTAATAGCAACTGCATATTTTCTAACTGGATTTACTTCTCTAGCCTACGAAATATTATGGGTTCGTATGCTATCGCTTATATTTGGGGTAAACATTTTTGGTGTAGCCATTACAGTTGCCGCATTTATGGCCGGACTAGGCGCTGGCGGGTTTCTTGGGGCTTATTTTGTCCGGCTCAATATTTCTCCGTTAAGGCTGTTCGCATTATTGGAAGCCTTTATTGCTATCTTTGCTTTTTTGCTACCAAAATTTGTTCCGGAAATTGAAGGTTTCATTTATTTGAATACGGAACAAAATAGTTGGAGTTCCTTTCTTTTCTTGGAATCAGTCGCATGTTTTATTCTCCTTTTCATTCCTGCTGTTGCGATGGGCGCAACCTTTGCGTTGTTACTTGATGTGTTAAAGCCATACAAAATTACAGTTGGGCAAATTTATGGAATTAATACAATAGGCGGGGTCGTTGGTTCAATTACGCCAATTTATCTATTGCCTGTGTTTGGCTGGATAGTTTCTTCTCGTCTGGTGGCAATATTAGGTTTGTTTATCGCAATATTATGTTTTGTGTTGTCCTTTTTTTTAGATCAGCTAGGTAAATCAAAAGTAGTCTGCAAAAAACCAAACTCTGTTAGTAAGACCTCATTAATTGCTTATGGGTTGATAGGGATGGCAGCTTTGATGTTGCAAATAGCATGGGTTCGGCTTTATGGAATGGTGTTATTAAGAACTGAATATGTTTTAGCCATGCTTTTGGCTATTTTTCTATTAGGCATAGGTATAGGTGCTTTTGCCCATCGGTTTTTTCAGCGAAAGGTATTGCTAGCAGTAATTCCGTTGTTAATTGCGGTTTTTGGTCTGTTATCTATCTTATTGCTGCCATTTGTATCTTCGTGGGCTGAATTAAGCGACTTTCAAAGTTTTAATGAAGCCATTATTAATCAATTTTTTGTGTTGTTTGTAGTGTTTTTTCCCGTTACGTTTCTATTCGGAATGTGGTTTCCGGTTTTGCTTCAAAGTCTCTCAGGTAGCGCTGAGGATGCGGTGCTTTTATATGGCGCAAATTCACTGGGTGGCGCCATCGGTGCATTGCTGGCTGCTTTTGTTTTATTGCCGGTGTTTGGTTCGGTATCCATTATATACATTTCTATATTGGTCGTGGTTTTTACCGGTTTGGCTTGGGCTCCTTCGAGGTCCTATCAGCTATCTGCAGTTTCAATTTCGCTCATTGGTTTATTGTTTCTCGGCTTTCCTGCTGTTTCAAGTCTGCTTCCTGAGGCATTTAAAAATTCCAAAGATGTTTTTTATTATGAAGATGCAGTTTCTTTAACGAGTGTTGTTGATAAGCCATCGGGTGAACGTTTGTTGCTTTCTGATCTTCAGCGGATGGATGCTTCAACTGAGCCTACTGCAGTTACTGTTCAGAAAAATCAAGCGAGATTATCTTTGCTGTTACATCACGACCCAAAAGAGGTATTGTTTTTGGGTTTAGGTACGGGAATTACTGCGTCGGGAGCGTTAGCATTCCCTGAGGTAAGTATTACAGCTGTAGAATTATCTGCAGGGGCGATCGAGTCTGCCGGTAGTTATTTTGCCAAGGTTAATCTGGATGTTAGTAATAAAATTGATATCGTTAGAGACGATGTTAGGCGGTATATTAAGTTAACAAAGCGCAGTTACGATGTAGTGATAGGGGATTTATTTCATCCAGATCTCGTGGGTAGGGGAGCGTTATTGTCCAGTGAGCACTTTGCGCGAGTCGCTAGAATCTTGAATCAGCGCGGACTTTTTGTGCAGTGGATCGCTTTAAATCAATATGATATTCAATCTCTGAAAATTGTTTTAAGTACTTTTAAAGGCTCATTTCCGCATTCGGCGATATTTTTGGATGGTTTTAGGCTGGCGCTAGTGGGGTCGCTTGAAAAACCAGACTTCTATGCTTCGATGCGGTCACATTTTGTTTCGTATGATGATCCGGCGACTATGGAGAAAACGGGTAATGAGGGAGTTTGGACTTGGATGAGCCGTTATATCGGCGACATAGAGGATGTAAGAGTTGCGGCGATACAGTCAGAGTGGTCTCCCAAATTAGAGTTTCTTTTGCCGCAAGCAAAATATGAAGGCAGATTTAATTTATTAGAAACTTTTTTATATGTGTTATCGATGCGTCAAGCAGAAAACCTGGTTGCTGGTATATTTTCAATTCCAAATGATGAGCTTGTACAGTTTGGCAATGCGTATAAAGGAACTGATTTGTGGGCTGAGAGCATGATGTTTTCGCTGCAAGGTGATCCAAATAAAGCGCTGCAAAAGTTAAGAGAAGGTTATGCGTATAACAATAAAGATCGTTGGTTAGGTTTTGGTTTAGCGGATCAAATGTACACATCGAAGAATCAAGCGCAGGAGCATGGCTTCTCAGCAAAGCAAGCTTTAGAAGAAATCCTTAGAATTAGATCGGATCACTATTTTGCGATTAAAGATTTATGGGAGATAGCTGAAGCGGAGGGAGATCTGGAGCAGGTCAAATATTATAGGAGTCTATATAAGGAAATTAATCCGCCATTATAAACAAATGCCGTTTATTCTGAGCATAAAAAAACCCGGCTTGCCGGGTTTTTTTATTGATTCCTGGTAGCGTTTATTTACGACGCTCAAGCGTATCCTTAAGTGCAGCGCCTGCCATCATCAATGAACCAACTATGATGAAGCCAAATACTGCCAATGGAATAAGGATATTAATTCCTATGTTATCAACCATTATTCAATCCCCCAGATTGTTTTTGTTTAACGACATAAACTCATATGCGTTTACCGAATATAGCGAATTAAATATTTAAATACAAGTACTTTGTTTCTTCCAAAAGTTAAAGTTAATTTAATCTTTGCTTGGATTTTCAGTGCATACTAGGGTTTGTCCGAGAACTGCGATCGTTACGTATACTGTTCGCGGATAAGTTCCTAGTTCGAATTAAACGTTTTTCAGTGAATTCAGCCTATTGGCGTGTTAGAATCGGTCACTATGAAAGCAAACGAAGCACTCAGTAAGATAGCAGTAGTCACCGATGCCGGGCTCAATAGAAGCTCTCTAGATTGGGTGCGTCAGGGCTCTCAATTTGGGATGATTGTCCTGTTATTGTTAATTCCGCTTACGGGGATATTTAGAATTGATGTTTCATCTGGGTTTGTTGTGCTTGGGCGTCAAGTCTGGTTTGCCGATTTTTCATTAGTATTTGGTTTATGGTTAGCCTTAGCATGTACATTTATTATGCTGTATTCTACCGTTGGCACCGCATTTTGTGGGTGGCTATGTCCGCAAAATACTTTTTCGTCGTTAGCGGATAAGTTCACCTTTAAATTATTGGGTAAACGCGCGGTCATTGACTGGGAAAGTCAGACTAAAACTAAGGTGGCGGGGCATAAAAACAAAGCGATTAATTGGTTCCTATTAGGAACTAAACTTCTTGGCTTATCGTTTGTAGCTGCTTTAGTTCCCCTGTTATATTTCATCGAACCTGGGCAACTATGGGGTTTAATCTCCTTCCAGGATCAATCTGAAACGGCGTTCTCCCTACGTTGGATTTACATGGTATTTGCCTTTATTGTTTTTGTGAATTTAGCCGTTGTAAGGCATTTTCTCTGTCGTTATATGTGCATCTATCGAATTTGGCAGTTTCTATTCAAAACCAAAGATACCTTACATATTCATTATGATTCGGCTCGCTCGTCGGAATGTGAGAAATGCTCTTATTGCGTCAGTAAGTGTATGGTTCAAATCGACCCGAGAAATACAACCACTTTTGATAGTTGTACTAACTGCGGTGCTTGTGTTACTGCTTGCGATACCATGCACACCAAGGAAAATAAAAAGGGTTTATTGAGTTTCAAAATGGGCGATAGAGAGACTTTATCAGAGAGTCATCGACAGATGAGACCTTTACCGAGTGCAAAACAAAGACTTATGTGGGTTTTACCCGTGTGGTTTATTGGAATGGGTATTTTTGTTTATGGTTTGTTTACCTACGATGCGCATAACTTGGCGGTTTATCAATCTGAAGTTCATCAAGGGAAGCAAATTACGGAATATCGTATTAATATTGCCAATAAGCTTTTTGAGCCAAGCACAGTGACGCTTACTATCGAAGGTCTGCGGGAAGGTGATTACACCTTGAGTGAGCAAAGTATGAACTTTGATACCGTTGGCCGCAAAGATTTGTTTTTACACTTAAGTGCGGGATTGGCACCCGGTGTATATAGTTTCATCGTAAGGGCGGAATCCGACGATGGTTGGAAAAATTTTGTACGTTTAAATCACGTAGTGACACGAGGTTAAGTATATGCCCGCTAAAAGAGATACCGTAAATCCAGACTCAACCGAGGAGGCCAAATGGGGCGAGTCTAGAGACGATAATTTTGGATATAAATCCGATGCAGAGCGCAAAGATAGAAGAGGCCTTGAAGACTGGGAAATGGTCGAAGACATGGCGGAAAATAACGTCATTATCCCGTACTGGTTTATTGCGATATTTGTGGTGTTATTACTTGTCGCGGTGGGTCTTACGTTTCCTTTCTGGGGAAATAGACCGGGCTATGAGCGGCCCTGGTTTGATTGGGGTATTCCGGCAGGCGTAGCTTGGGTTGTTTTTATGAGTTTTATCATTTATTACTTTGTTGATCTGCGTCATCAGTTAGCAGAAAAAAAAGAAAAAAAACTGAAGCAAAAGAAAGAAGCAGAAAATAGTGCAAAGAAATAGCATTTTTCTGTTGTTATTCGTTGCATTGACAGGTTTAATTTCAGCGTGCTCAGATATGGGGAAGCCAGCGGAAGAAGAGTTATCCATATTGAAGGCGAATAATCATCCAATGTTGATGAAATATTGCAATGATTGTCATGCGCCACCTAAGCCTGTGGAGCACAAGTCATCGGAATGGACAAATGTTATCTATCGAATGAATAATCATCGAATTATGAATTCACTTGACGCGATTCCTGAGAATGACAAAAAGGAATTGTTAGCTTACCTAATTTCAAATGCGAGTGACTCCTAATGTATAAAATTTGTATTGCTGTGCTAGTGTTAATGATTTCATCGTGCACAGGAAACGTGCCAACATCACCTACGCAGGAATGGGAAGGGCTCTCTTTTAGAGTGGAAACGAGACCGCCAGTTCCGCGAATTGGGATGGTTGAATTTCTTGTGGTGGCTAACAGAGAAGGGCGCAAACCGGCCTGGGATTTACTGGTGAAATTACGTTTAGGTGAAACCGGTCAGTGGAAGCAAGCCATTGAAGATGGCAATATGGGTGTGTATCGAACGGCATTGCCAGTGCGTGACCCTCAAAAAGATATATTAAATCTTTATATCCGAAATAGTAAGCAGCAAGAAACAGTACTAAAGATCCCGCTAAATTATGCTCAATCGGTTCTTGAAGAATAATCTAGGAGCCTGTCCTAGAACAGAATGGCCTACTGCGGAAAATCTATTTCGGCCCCTTTTTCCGAATAAATTCGTTAAATAAATCCCACTGTTCGCTGCATTTATTCGAAAAAACGGGTTCTAAATAACTTTCCCTCGCTACGATTTCTATTCTCGGACAAGCTCCGAGGCTCAACACATGTAAATGTATTTGCTATTCTATGAATACTGAGTGGATGGATCCCCCTAAGAAGTGGTTATGATTTTCATTAAAGTCTCGGCTTTATTGTGTCGTTATAACAGGGCAGCGTACCTGTATTAGCGGTGCAATTTATGGAAATCTACATGTGCGCTGCATTATTGGACGGAATTTAGATAAAGGGAGTTATCATGCGAACAATAATGGTTCTTAATTCTAAAGGTGGTTGTGGCAAGACAACGATTGTTACGAATTTGGCAGGGTATTATGCATCAATCGGCTTGCCAGTAGTTCTTAAGGATTTTGATCCGCAAGCTTCAAGCATTGAGTGGTTAAAGCAGAGACCTTATTCAAAACCTGCCATTCATGGGATTTCCCCCTTTCGCAGCCAGTCTGGTAGTACTCGGTCATGGCAAATGCGTATCCCACCGGAAACAAAGCGAATAATCATTGATACGCCCGCTGGCATTGATTTGCAGCGTCATTCAGCGATTATGAAAAATGTTGATAAGATTTTAATTCCTGTTCAACAGTCTGCGATAGATATAAGAGCAACTGCTATGTTTATTCAGGAGCTAGAAAAATTATTTAGGATTTCACCCACTGAAGCGGTCATTGGTCTTGTTGCGAATAGGGCCAATCAGAACAGCCCGTCGTTTTTTGCACTGCAAAGAATTTTTAATAATTTAGATTTTGAGTTTATAGCGGTCCTTAATCAAAACGAAAATTATGCACATGCTGCAGAAAGTGGAATCAGCATACTAGAGCATGATTCGCCATTTGTTGCGCAGTCTAAACAAGACTGGCAGCCGTTAATAAACTGGCTAGAAGAAGGTGAGGACAAAAAAGAAAAGCAGCAGGTATTGCGTGCAACGGTATCGGCTGCAGGATATTCAAACCCCTTTAGCCGAGCATCTACTTTTGCCTAGGAGGCTGTTCGAGAACAGACTGACCTATACTGCGGCCAATCTATTTTGGCCAGATTTTCCGATTAAATTCGTTAAATATGCTCAATATTCACCTTATTGAGTCGAAAAATCTGACTCAAAATGGTTTTCCCTCGCTACGATTTCTACTCGGACAGGCTCCTAGATTTACCCTAAAAATAGTTTGTAAACAGGATTCTCGGTTTCATCCCAATATTGATAAGCTAATTCTTCTAAAAAACGATCAAATTCTGTTTTTTCGTTTGATGGTACTTGTATGCCAACCAGAATCCTACCAAAATCAGCGCCATGATTTCGATAATGAAACATGCTGATATTCCAACGTTGTCCTATTTTAGTGAGAAATAGCAATAATGCTCCTGGGCGTTCTGGAAACTCAAACCGATAAATAATTTCGTCGGTTAGGCCAGGCGCATGTCCGCCCACCATATAACGAATGTGTAACTTAGCAACGTCATCATCCGATATATCAAGAACCTGATAGTTGTGATCTTCTAGTTTGGCGATAAGCGTTTCTTTTTCTTTATTGCCTTCTCTTAATTGGATTCCTGCAAAAACGTGAGCGACCTTAGGATCGGCATAACGATAATTGAACTCCGTGATTCCGCGTTGACCGATGACATGGCAGAAGCGATGAAAGCTCCCAGGTTTTTCATCCACTGATACGGCAAGCAAGGCTTCTCTTTGTTTGCCTAATTCGGCGCGTTCCGCGACATGTCGCAGTCGATCAAAATTCATGTTTGCGCCGCTTACTATTGCGGCAAACGTTTGCTTGTTTATCTGATTTTGCTCGACATACTTTTTAATACCTGCCACAGCAAGTGCGCCAGCAGGCTCAGTGATTGACCGTGTTTCATCGAATATATCTTTAATAGATGCGCATATTTCGTCAGATGTGACAAGTACCATGTCATCAATCTTGTCGCGCACAATGTTAAAAGGTTCTTTGCCAATTTGTTTGACAGCAACCCCGTCTGCAAATATGCCGACTTGTTCAAGTACGACTCGCTCTTGGTGGTCAAGAGCGACTTTCAGGCAAGCAGAATCATCCGCTTCTACCCCAATAATTTTTATCTGTGGAGCAAGTGCTTTAATATAAGCTGCGATTCCAGCAATGAGTCCTCCGCCTCCGACCGGAACAAAAATCGCGTCAAAGCCCTGTGCTCGTTGTTGCATCATTTCCATTGCTACAGTGCCTTGTCCAGCAATGACATCAAGATCATCATAGGGATGTATAAAAGTTAATCCATCAGATCGTTCAATATTTTTTGCGTGGTCGAATGCATCGTCGTATGAATTACCGTGCAATATGATTTTGGCACCAAGATACTTTACTGCTTCCACTTTAATGCCAGGGGTGGTTTTGGGCATGACGATCAATGCGGGGATTCCTATTTTTTGCGCCGCTAATGCAACGCCTTGCGCATGATTGCCTGCCGATGCGGCTATAATGCCTTTTTGTCGGTCTTTTTTTGAAAGCTGAATGATCTTATTGTAAGCACCTCTGAGTTTGAATGAAAAAACAGGCTGTAGATCCTCGCGTTTCAACCAAATCTGATTGTTTAGCCGTTGGGATAGCTTGGTTGCCAATTCCAAGGGAGTTTTGTTAGCAACATCGTAAACCTTGGCTTGTAATATTTTATCTAAGTAGTTAATGCTCATAAGGCGTAAGTTATCAAATATCGGAGCCTTGGTAACTAATTGATTGGGCTTTAAGAAGTTTTTTGTTTTTTAATAAGAGCTTTAATCTCAGGAAATACCAATGTATTCTGTTGCGGATAAAATCTATATGAGTATTGCTTGATCTAAGTTCTAAGTAAGGAGAACATATGTTACAAAACGAATTAAAGCGCCAAGCCGCCGAAGCAGCGCTAGAGTATGTGCCAACGGGAGGCATTATTGGCGTGGGCACAGGGTCAACGGTTAATTTTTTTATTGATGCCTTGGCCACGGTAAAGCATAAGATCGATGGTGTGGTATCTAGCTCTGAGGCATCTACTCATCTATTGAAATCTCATGGGATTGAAGTATTTGATCTGAATAATGTGATTGATCTTGAAGTATATGTGGATGGTGCTGATGAATCTACCAAGCATTTACATTTAATCAAAGGTGGGGGTGGAGCACTCACAAGAGAGAAAATAATTGCGGCTGTTGCGCGAAAATTTGTATGCATTGCTGATGAATCTAAGGTTGTGGATCTGTTAGGTCAATTTCCATTACCGATTGAAGTTATACCTATGGCGAGAAGTTATGTGGCACGAGAAATAGTGAAGCTAGGTGGACAGCCTGTTTATCGTGAAGGGTTTGTTACCGATAATGGGAATCAAATTTTGGATATCCGTAATCTTGAGATTCTTGATCCGCCAGCAATGGAGTCGACATTGAATCAAATAA
Source organism: Gammaproteobacteria bacterium (assembly GCA_027021445.1). Classification (GTDB taxonomy): domain Bacteria; phylum Pseudomonadota; class Gammaproteobacteria; order S012-40; family S012-40; genus JALUUH01. The sequence goes on along the minus strand of JALUUH010000138.1, from coordinate 30,559 downwards.
CGGGAGTTGTTACCGTAGGTTTATTTGCAAGTCGCCCTGCCGATGTGCTTATTCTGGGAACACCGAATGGTGTTAAGAAAGTTCAATAGGGTGTTCTATAAATTTATTTGCCAAAGTTGTTGTGAGGATTGATTGAATTCATTCCATAGCTGGCCATAGGTTTTGCCCGTATGAATATCAATGAGGTTTTCCGCAATATCCGCAAGAGGCTTTAGTACAAAGGCATTGTGGTAAATCTCAGGCCTGGGTAGGTTGATTTTCTTTTCTTTCAGCGATAGCTGACCATAAAGCAGTAAGTCAATATCTAAGGTTCTCGCGCTAAATTTAATATTATCTCGTGTTCTCCCATTTTGATCTTCAATATCTGTGAGAATGTTTGATACTTGATGAATGTCGAGAACAGTATCAAATTTAGCGACCAGGTTTATAAAATTATCACCTTCAAAACCTATGGCAATACTCTCATACACCGGTGAAATAATGAGAGATGCAAAGTGTTTCTCTAATTCATTTAAGCCATTGCGAACGTGTTTTTGGGGATTAATATTGCTGCCTAGGCTTACAAATACTTTGGTCACTAGGTTTTGTTGCCTCTCTCTATTAATATTCCGACATCTTGTGAGCCGGTTATTGCGCCAGGTTTTGCGAGTCTTAGTTTGACCCAGGGGACCTGGAATTCTTGCATCACTATTTGTGTGATTTTTTCTGCCATGCTTTCTACCAGTTGAAACTCACTCGCTTCAACAAAGCTGATGATTCTTTTGGCGACCGCTTTATAGTCTAATGTGTCTTGGATGCTGTCAGTGGTCGCTGCTTTTTGAATGTTTGTGCCCATTTCTAGGTCAATGCACACCAGTTGTTTGATTTTGCGTTCCCAGTCGTAAATTCCAATAATAGTTTCTATCTTTAATTGGGAAAGGTAAATTATATCCATTTTTATGCCTTGATTGATCGGTGAGAAAAGCTGCTAGCAAAGTGCTGATTGTAAAAATATTAAATAGATTCAAACTCTTAACAATGATAAAAAGTAGGATGAATTCTATCACATACGTCTGGTAAAGCAGCATCTTAAAAAATCGTAGTTTATCTCAGATAGTCTTGTCCGCAGTAGGTTAGTCTGTTCCCAGACAGCCTCCCAGGTTCAGCAGTTGATTTAACGAGGATTAACGCGACTTCGAAGAAAACTATCACTATAATCCTAGGTTCCGCAGTTGATTGCTTAGCGATAAAGGTAACATTTTGAAATCTTTGACTTTTCTAACTGCTGTGCAGTTCATTCGTAGGGTGAACCTCGCTACAACTCGTCCAGCTGTGGATTCTAGGATAATCAACAATATAAAGATACTGCATGGCGGTTAACTGCAGAATTTAGGATAATTTTCAAGTGATTTGCTTAGTCGGAAGGGGTATTTTGAATGCCTCTGGTGTTTGCAAAAGGCGGTAGGTATTGATGGATTTTGGTTTAATTATTATTGCATATTTGTTTGGCTCTGTATCGACAGCGGTTATTGTCGCTAAGCTCATGCATTTAGAGGATCCAAGAACCGTAGGTTCAAAAAATCCTGGGGCTACTAACGTGTTGCGCGTAGGGGGGAAAAAAGCAGCGGCATTTACCTTAGCAGGTGATTGCGTGAAAGGGCTTATTCCCGTGCTTATCGGCCTAGCTTTAGGGGTTTCTGAAGAAATATTAGCCGCCATTGGCTTGGCTGCTTTTCTCGGGCATCTTTATCCTGTCTTTTTTGGGTTTAAAGGGGGTAAGGGTGTGGCGACGGCCGCTGGGGTTTTGCTCGCTATTTCATGGCCAGTAGGTTTATCGGTATTCTTGGTTTGGTTGCTGGTGGTGGCTCTTACCAAGATCTCGGCAGTCTCTGCATTAATTGCAGCGCTATTCTCACCTATGCTGATGTGGTACATAACAGGCTCTAATGCACTAATAACTATGAATATAGTGATTGCAGTGTTATTGGTTTGGCGGCATCGAAATAATATCAAAAACCTTGTGGAAAGGAGCAAGGGGGAAAAAAGACCAAATAATTCTGGTTAGATTTTCTTTGTTGTGGGCACCGTCTGGCGCTCGTTTTTTCACCCTGGGCACGGTAAAATCCAGGCCCCTTATTTATTACACATCTAGGACATTATCGTTTGAAGTCGCATATATCTGATTTAATAAAACTGTCTATTCAGCAATTGCAAAAGTCTGGGGATCTTCCTGATAATTTGGTCTTGGATATTGTTGTCGATCGTACCAAGGATGCAAGGCATGGTGATTTCTCATGTAATATCGCGATGCGTTTAGCGAAGACGGTAAAGCAAAACCCGCGCAAGCTTGCGCAAGACTTTGTGCGCATGTTACCAAGCTCAAAATATATCGAAAAAACAGAATTAGCGGGACCAGGGTTTATAAATTTTTATCTGACCACGCAGGCATTGCTCAATGTTGTTCATGAGGTTGTTGAGCAGAAGTCCAGGTTTGGCAGTAGTCTGCTGGGTAATAAGGAGAAAGTGCAAGTTGAATTTGTTTCTGCAAATCCTACAGGCCCACTGCATGTAGGACATGGGCGAGGTGCAGCGCATGGTGCCGTTGTCGCGAATTTGCTTGCAGAAGTTGGCTATGATGTTTCCAAAGAGTATTACGTTAACGATGCTGGTCGGCAAATGGATATTCTTGCTACTAGTGTTTGGCTGCGTTATCTCGAGCACTGCGGTGATTCTATCGTTTTTCCATCGAATGGCTACAAGGGTCAATATGTCGTTGATATTGCGGCTGATCTTTTTGCGATTTATGGCGCTGATTTTAGTCGGTTATTTGTTGAAATCATAAAAGGTGTATGTGCTGATGAGGTCTCTGAAAATCCAGAGGGTGATAAAGAAGCGCATATAGATGATTTGATCAATAAAGCGAAAGCTTTGTTGGGGGAGAAGGATTACCGGGTTATTTTTGACTTTGGCCTTAACAAAATCATTGAAGATATAAAGCAGGACTTGGGAGAATTTGGCGTTGTTTATGATGAATGGTTTTCCGAACGCTCTTTAGTCGATTCGAAGGTGGTAGATAAGGCGTTGCAGCGTTTGTTGGATCACGACTGCGTCTATGAAAAGGATGGCGCTCTATGGTTCCGTTCTAGCAAATTTGGTGATGAAAAGGATAGGGTCGTTAAGCGTGATAACGGTCAAACAACCTATTTTGCATCTGATATTGCATACCACATGAATAAGTTAGATCGAGGATTTACTCGAATTATCGATGTTTGGGGCGCGGATCACCATGGTTATGTGCCACGTGTTAGAGCCTCATTGGATGCAATGGGTTTAGATTCTAATGCGCTCGAGGTATTGCTGGTGCAGTTTGCCATTTTATATCGAAAGGGCAAAAAGGCTCAAATGTCTACGCGCAGCGGGGAGTTTGTTACCCTACGTGAGTTAAGATCAGAAGTTGGAAATGATGCCGCGCGTTTTTTCTATGTTATGCGTAAATGTGAGCAACATCTCGATTTTGATTTGGATTTAGCAAAATCTCAATCGAATGAAAATCCTGTTTTTTATGTACAGTATGCTCATGCGAGAATCTGTTCTGTCTTCAGAGAAATAGCAGATAATGAAAAAAATTACATATTTGATTCAAGTACGGCCTTGGAATCGATTGCTTTACTTGATAACTCGCACGAGCTTTCCTTGCTTACTTGCCTTGCTCGCTATCCGGAAATTGTTGAGTCTGCGGCAGTGAATCTAGAACCGCACCAGATTCCGCACTATCTTCGAGATTTAGCGAATCACTTTCATTCGTACTACAATGCACATAAATTTATTGTTGATGATCTTGCATTGAGAAATGCGCGTTTGTTATTGATTAGTGCGACTCGTCAGGTATTGAGTAATGGCATGAGTTTAATAGGCGTTTCAGCTCCAGAGGTTATGTGATGGCAGTCAAAGCGAAATCAAGTAGTAAAAAAGCGACTGCAAATAAGAATAAGAGTGTCCCAGCAAATGCTGCTCCCGTATGGTTGTGGTTGTTAACAGGGTTATTGGTTGGATTATTTGTGGCGTTGCTGCTATATATGCAGACTCGAGTGGCCCCTAGTACTCAAACAAGCTTGGTTTCACCGTCTGAAAAGGTGGAAAGTAGGGCGCAAAATGAAGATGGCGGGGATAACTCTTTTACGTTTGATTTTTATAAGTTATTGCCAAACATGGAAGTGGATATTCCTCAGGATCATATTTTACCTGATGGTAAAGTTCCTATACCGCTTGCTTCAACTGAAAAAAAAGGAACTTATGTTCTGCAGGTGGGGTCCTTTAAAAACTTCAGCGATGCAGATAAATTGAAAGCAACATTGGCGTTCCAGGGGCTGGTTTCGCGTATTGTTGAAGTCAATGTTAAAGCCAATACTTGGCATCGGGTGTATGTAGGACCTTATACTAATATTTCAGAACTGAATGAAGCTCGTCATAAATTACATCAGAATAAAATTGATAGCTTAGTTGTAAAGCTAAAGGGATAAAAGAATGAAGAGAATATTATTTATTATAATTATGTTAATGCTTGCTTCCTGTACCACCGGTGGCTCAGTGGATCCTGAGCAAGCTAATAAACTGTCCGTGGTCTTTATGGAAGCCTTGAAAAACCAAGATTATGATACGGCATTGGATATGGCAGACGAAGATTTTTTTGCTGTTCGAACACGAGAAGAGTGGCGTGCCTATTTTGGTCAAATAAATGCGGTTATGGGTGAAAGGCAAACGCTTAAAGTAAAAACAGCAATGAATGATGCTAAATATAGTGGAAACTTTTACATGTTTGAGTATGTAACAAAATATGAAAACGGCTTAGGCAAAGAAAAGCTAACTTTAGCGCAAATGATAAACTCTGATGATCCACCGAGAGTATTCACGTATAGATTTGAATCTAGCAAACTTCCTAAACTTAATTTGCGTTAGAACACGGTACTTAAAAATGAGTGAATTAGCTAGAAAAGGATTGTTTTCGGTTGTGCTTATTGTAGTTGGTGTTGGCTTAATTGTGTTTGGTCTATCAAGCCGAGAGCTTGAGCCTTTAAAAATGCCCGAGCACTTAAAAGGTGTCATTGTTGAATCACCGGCAATGGAGCTACCTGAGTTTTCGTTGATTGATTATAATGGAAAAGCATTTACCAATGCTGATTTAAATGGTCGATGGACGGTTGCTTTTTTTGGTTATACCAACTGCCCTGATTTTTGCCCAACAAGTTTGGGTGTTATGGATAAGGTCAGTCAAAAATTCGATTTTCCCGAAGATACTTTATTTCTCTTTGCCACGGTTGATCCTGCTCGCGACACACCAGAAAAGTTGAAAGAATATCTTTCTTTTTTCAGTGAAGAGATTGTTGGCTTAAGTGGTGATAAGTCTCAAATTGATATTATTGCAGAGCCATTAGGCGTGATTTACGATTATGAAGGTGATGTGGCCTCAGATGATTACATTGTTAATCATTTTGGTGCTGTTTATTTATTTGATCCGAAGGGACGATTACGTACTCATATATTGGCGCCACACGAAGTTGAACGATTAGGTGAGGCGTTGATGTTGTCGATTAATTATTATGACTAAAAAAATTCTGCTGACATTGGTTTTATTCTGGGTATTTGTTTTTCCTGTTGCTGCAACGAGTGTAAAAAATGATTTAATGATAGACGATGCCTGGATCCGCTTAGGGCCATCTATCGTAAAAGTATATGCCGGATATTTCACGATAATCAATAAATCACCTAATGAGTCTTTTCAATTGCTCGGTGTAGAGAGTGATTTATTTGAAAAAGTAGAAATGCATAACACATCAATTATAGACGGGATGATGCGTATGGAGCATTTGCGTCATGTTGATATACCTCCTAATGCAAAAGTGGAGTTTTCTACGTCTGGAAAACACTTGATGATGATTAATAAAAAGAAACCTATTCAGGAGGGGGATGTAATACCTGTTACATTGTTATTTAGTCATAATCAATCGGTTGATATCAGTATGCCAGTGAGGCGTTGATGTGTTTGACCTTTTTCCTATCATCGCGAGATAAGTCGCTTCTTTGTGTTCGCAGTTTGTACGTTTCAGTTTTTAGCGCTTTAGGTATATAAGCAATGGTTTTGCCCGATTTAATGCAAGCTGCCTTCATCAATAATGGCGAATTGATTTTGCAAGCGGATACGCCTAGACCTAAGCCCTCTGAAAATGAAGTTTTATTAAAAGTTCTGGTTGCTGGAATATGCTCTACTGATTTAGCTATCATTAATGGTTATGCCGGTTTTAAAGGAACGCCAGGACATGAATTTGTTGGCTTGGTTGCGGAGTTAGGTTCAGCAGTTGCTAGCGCATGGCAGGGTAGGCGCGTAGTTGCTGAAATAAATCAATGGTGCGGACACTGCGAATATTGCACAAGTGAGAAATATGCTCATTGCACTAATAGAGAAGTGATTGGCATTAGAGCTAGCAACGGTGCGTTTGCGGAATATCTGCTGGTCAATGTAAATACCTTAGTCCATGTGCCGGATCAATTGACGGATGAGCAGGCTGTGTTTATTGAGCCATTAGCCGCAGCTTTTCGAATATTAGAGCAGATAGAAAGAATAGAAGAACACAAAAATATATTAATCATCGGTGCGGGAAAGCTGGGTCAGCTTATTGCGCGGGTATTAGCATTAACGGACAACGAAATATCTGTTTCTACCAAGCATGTTAAGCAAAAGCATTTGTTAAAAGATATATCGGTGAATTGTATTGATGAGCGTGAAATTATATCAATGGGATATGATCTGGTTATTGAAACCAGTGGTCATATATCTGGTTTTAAGCGCGCTATCAAGGCCTGTTGTTCTTTGGGATATATTGTATTAAAAAGCACTTATCTTCCTAGCACCGTTGATTTGTCTCAAGTTATTATTCGAGAGCTAACTTTAATAGGCTCGCGTTGTGGCCCATTCGAAAAAGCCATAAAAGCGATGGAAGCCAATTTGATTGATCCTAGGTGTTTGATTGAAAAAATATACCCGTTGTCAGAGATTGGGAATGCGATTGATTTTTCTCAGCAAAAAGGAACGATGAAAGTTCTGATTAAGCCGGGAATATAGAATATAGTTTGTGTTAAACGAGTCTCTTAAGCACAGCATTTTTTGTATTTTTTCCCGCTGCTGCAAATACAAGGTTCGTTGCGCCCAATTTTTTTCTTGTGATGTGTTGTAGGTAATGGTTTCGCTTTTCCATCAAGGTAAAACCATTGTTTATTTTCTTTTACAAAAGAACTTTTTTCCCGCATCGCATGTTTTATATTATTGCTTTCATAATGTGCGATAAAATCAACCGTTCCAGTGTTATCTTCAATTTTTCCATTTTCAATTTCAAGTATTTCGAGTCCCGTCCAATCCACACTGTCGGCATTAAAATCTTTGTAGCTGGTGCGGGTTGATTTGTGATAGGTTTTTTCGAGATAAGAAAAATTGTTTTGGGAATAGGCGGTAAAACGTGAACGCATGAGTTCTTCAGCGGTTTGTGGGTTTTCGTTTCCAGAAATGAATCTGTCACAGCAGTTGCTAACTATTTTTTTAGAACCACAAGGGCAGGTTTTCATCATTGGTATACCTTTTGTTTAAATAAATCGTTCGACGACTTACAAGTCGGTCTAGAAATAGAAGGCCATCAAGTCTGGACACGTTTGAAGAAGTGATTTGTAGGATTAGTATAACATCAGGAATTTGCAGGGGCTGGATTCTAGATTCCACCTTCTACCTTAGGGTTTTGCCAGGCTATGCAATGATTTTTCGATGATTCCGAGTACTTGATCTATTTCAGCCTTGGTGATGATGAGCGGTGGTGCGAGTCGAACAACGGTCTCATGGGTTTCTTTCGTCAATAAACCTTTATTCATCAGAGTCTCGCAGACCTCACGCGCAGTTGCATATGCAGGATCAATTTCTAGTCCTATCATGAGTCCTTTGCCACGGACTTCTGATACCAAAGGACTTTCTATATTGCGTAAGCTACTAATGAAATATTCGCCAAGCTTTGCAGCTTGTTCGGGTAGACGTTTTTCAATCGTCACATTGAGTGCTTCTAGTCCTACGGCCGCTCCGAGAGGGTTGCCGCCAAATGTACTGCCATGGTCGCCGGGTTGGAAAACTTCCATGACTTCTCGGCTTGCTAGAAACAGGGAAACGGGCAGAATTCCGCCGCCAAGTGCTTTGCCAAGAATGACACCATCGGGTTGTACATGATCATGTTCACAGGCGAGAAATTGGCCAGTTCGTCCTAAACCTGTTTGGATTTCATCGCAAATTAATAGAACATTTTTTTCACGACATATACGCGCACATTCAGCGAGATATCCTTTTGGGGGAATGATAATCCCGCCTTCTCCTTGAATAGGTTCAACTAAGAATGCGGCGGTATTATCGGTGATCGCTACTTCAAGGGCGGCGCTATCTCCGAATGGAATATTTTTGAATCCAGGGGTAAACGGCCCGAATCCGTTTTTGTATTGTTCTTCACTGGAAAACCCGACGATGGTGATAGTTCGGCCATGAAAATTCCCTTCACAGGTTATAATTTCCGCTTTATCAGCGGGCACACCTTTTTTTGTATAAGCCCATTTACGCGCGGCTTTTAAAGCTGTTTCAACAGCTTCTGCTCCGGTGTTCATGGGTAGAGCCATGTTTTGCCCTGTCATTGAACAGGCTTTTTCGAGGAAAGGTGCAAGTTTGGCGGTGTAAAATGCACGCGAGACAATGGATAGCTGAGCCGCTTGAGCATTCAAAGTTGCAATGAGTCGGGGGTGACCGTGGCCGTGACTGGCTGCGGAATAAGCGCTCATCATATCGATATAGCGTTTGCCTTGTTCGTCCCATACATGAATGCCTCTGCCACGCGCTAATACCACGGGCAGAGGTTCGTAATTATGTGCACAAAAGCGTTTTTCTTGATTGATAATGCTCATAGACTTCCTTCGGGGTTTTCTATATCCCACAATACCGTCGTGCTAATTTAACGCTATACCCAAGATTAATCTAGATTAAAACACGGTTTGAGCAAGGGTAATTGCAAGTTTTGCCGTTTTTTCGTCAATATCAAGTGCTGGGTTTAATTCAGTGATTTCTAATCCGACAAATTTATTATCGTGTTTTGCAAGCGTGAGTACCGAAGCTAAATCGTCAGCATTTAGCCCATTTTTTGCGGGACTGCCGACACCTGGAGCATCCACGGGGTCAATCGCGTCTAAGTCAATTGAAATCCCATAATAAGATGTTGTATTTCTCATGTACTCAATCGATTCTTCAATTACCCTATGTAGACCACGTTGGTTAACGGCATTAATGTCGGTTATATTGACATCTAGGATTTCTAATAAGGAAGTTTCTCCTTCTTCAAAACTTCTGGCGCCGATAATTCTAAGATCTTTGGGTTTAATCCTATTTGGCCGATTAGCGATGTCCCGAAGTCGTTTGTCACCGTGTCCGAGTAGACTTGCGATAGGCATGCCGTGTATTGCACCACTCGGACTGGTCTCTGGCAGATGACTGTCTAAATGTGCATCAATCCAAATGAGTCCAAGATTTTGATCGTTGTTTAGTGCATTTAATACACCGCTCCAGGTGCCAATCGCGCAGGAATGGTCGCCGCCTAGTACGAGAAATTTTTCGTTCTGGCGCATCGAATACTGAGTGTGATTAGCCAGTTCTCGGCAGAGATATTCAATAGTATCTATGCTGTTAATGGCGCTGTTTGATGTGCTTTGATTCGATGGAAAAAGGCTGGTCCAGGAAGTTTGCTGTGATTTGTCGCTTAATACTCGCTCGATGCCGAGTTTTCTGATTTTTTTAGGTCCTCGATTACATCGTTGATCGCGCGCTCCAGCACATGATTCTACACCGATAATATTAATTTTATTTTGCGTCATGATAAAATCCTAGTGCATATCAATACATAAGAGTGGGTGAAATACGAATAGTCGATGTAGTCAGTTCGGTTCAATTATTGAATTCCTTTAATCTTATTATCTTTATTATTAAGCGCATGGTTTTGCATAGGGCTATGCAATATTTTCCCCAGTTGGGGTTCTTAATTAAATAGCGACGAGTGATGAATAGTAATAAACGATTACGCACTATTTGTGAAAGTATCAACCATGCCTATCTTGAGGATGAGGTATTTTGTATTAATCGTTTGCTTGAAGTTTATCAGCCAAGTAAAAAGTCCATTCTGTCAATTCAAAAACGAGCTGCTAAATTAGTTACTACAGTTAGATCTACAAAAAAATCACAAAAAGGTATAGAGGCATTTTTGCATGAATATGATTTAACTTCGGATGAGGGTGTTGTACTCATGTGTTTGGCTGAGGCTTTATTAAGAGTTCCCGATGACTTGACGGCTGATATTCTTATTCGTGAAAAGTTGGCGGAGGCCAACTGGGAAAAACATCTGGGTAATAGCCAGTCTTTGTTTGTGAATGCATCGACATGGGCTCTGATGTTATCTGGAAAAATATTAAAACCTGAGAAAAAATTTGACGCGGGCTTAGATCATTATTTTTCTGACTTAATCGCTAAGCTTGGTGACCCTGTATTACGTGTTGCAATCAAGCAAGCGATGCGTATTCTAGGTAAACAGTTTGTGATGGGTATAGATATAAAGTCTGCATTAGCGAGAAGTTATGAAGAAGATAATGCAAGTTTTCGTTATTCATTTGATATGCTAGGAGAAGCTGCAAAAACCGCAGACGATGCAGAAAGCTATTATACTAAATATCGTTTAGCGATTCTGGAAATGGCTTCTGAACCAAGACTTGAAAAGAACGATTCATCGGAAGGTTTTTTTGGTGCGCCGAGTATATCGGTAAAACTTTCCGCCTTATTGCCTCGGTATGAAGTTTTTCAGAATGATCAAATTGTAGAATTTTTGCTGCCAAAAGTGATGGCTCTTGCAGAGCTTGCTTGTTCTCATGCTCTCGCATTAACCTTGGATGCTGAAGAGTCTGATCGATTAAATTTGTCATTGCTGGTTTTTGAGTGTGTGCTCTCGCAGCAACAGTTTGCAAACTGGAATGGTTTAGGAATTGCTGTTCAGGCTTATCAGAAGAGGGCGTTTCCCGTATTGAATTGGTTACGATTGCTCGCAGAAAAAACGAGGCATTGCATTCCTGTTCGCCTGGTAAAAGGAGCCTACTGGGATACTGAGATTAAACGAGCACATGAACAAGGTCTGAATGATTTTCCTGTTTTTACACGTAAAGCAAATACTGATTTATCTTATCTGGCTTGCGCGCAATATCTATTACAGAACAATGCCTATTTTTATCCACAATTTGCGACGCATAATGCACACACCATAGCAGCTGTAACAGAAATGACATTGAGTTCATCTAGGTACGAATTTCAAAAATTACATGGTATGGGTGATGCGTTATATTCAAAAACTGTTGGAAAAAATGGATTAGATGTTGCGGTAAGAGTATATGCACCCGTAGGGTCATACCAAGAGTTGTTGCCTTATTTGGTACGACGATTACTTGAAAATGGTGCCAATACTTCGTTTGTCAATCGAATTGAGCATGAACTTATTTCGATTGAAGAAATTATTGAAGATCCGGTCAGTCAGGTAAAATCTGAGTTAGGTCGAAGAAATAAATATATATCTTTGCCTCTTGATTTGTTTCAACCTGATAGAAAGAACTCACCTGGTTTTAATCTCGACGATTTTTTGGTAAATGATAATATCGAGCGGGAGTTGTCATCGAGAGAACATGAGTGCTGGCATATTGGCCCAATTATTAATGGTTCAATAATTCGAAATTCCAATGCTGTTGCGAGTTTTGAAAAATTTAATATTGATAAAAAAATTGGCAGCGTTGTTTTTGCTGAATATGATCAAATAGAATCCGCCTTACAGTCCGCAAAAAATGGATTTCAGCTTTGGCATTCTCGCACACTTAATGAGCGATCTTGTATCTTTGAGCGCGCTGCTGATTTACTCGAGCAGCATTGCTTGGAAATGGTTTCGCTTATTGTTCGCGAGGGAGGGCGTTGTATTTCAGATGCACTATCGGAGGTGAGAGAGGCGATCGATTTTTGCCGTTATTATGCTTTTCAGGCGAGGCGTTTGTTTTCAAGCAAAGAAAATTTGCCTGGACCTACGGGAGAAATTAATACTCTGAGTTTGCATGGCCGCGGTGTGTTTGTTTGTATCAGTCCGTGGAATTTTCCGTTAGCTATTTTTATGGGGCAAATTGTGGCCGCCTTGGTTTCTGGTAATTCGGTTATTGCTAAGCCAGCTTCTGCCACCCCTATTGTTGCATTCAGGGCGGTGCAACTGTTATTAGAGGCGGGTGTGCCTAACGAGGTTTTGCAATTTTTGCCGGCGAAAGGAAAGGTGTTTTCTAAAATTTTTACCCAAGGTTTTGCGATTGGGGGTGTGGCTTTTACGGGTTCTTTGCAGACAGCGCGTTGGATAAATACTGAATTGGCATTAAAACATTCTACGATAATTCCAATAATTGCTGAAACCGGTGGTCAGAATGTGATGTTGGTTGATAGTACTGCTTTGCCTGAGCAAGTGGTTACTGATGCGATATTTTCGGCATTTAACAGTGCGGGTCAGCGTTGCTCAGCTTTGCGTGTAATTGTGGTGCAAGAAGATATAGCACTAAAAGTTAAAGCGTTATTAATTGGATCAATGGAGCAGTTAATTGTGGGTTCGCCGAATCAGTTTAAAACCGATGTAGGGCCGGTTATTAGTGAGCAAGCAAAAAATGAGCTGAATAATTACATTGCCGAATCTGCACGCAAGCTGGTTTATCAGGTTCCCATTGATCATTTAAGCTGCGGGCATTATGTTTCGCCGAGCTTGCTAGATATTGCTCAATTATCGGAGTTAACCGTGGAGCGGTTTGGCCCGATTTTGCACTTTTATACTTATAAGGCTGAAGAGCTAGATGATGTTATTAATCAAATAAATTCGTTGGGATTTGGGCTTACGTTTGGTATCCACAGTAGGATAAGTTCAAAAATCGATTATATTATTGAGCGCATAAACGTCGGTAATATTTATGTTAACAGAAATATGATTGGCGCTACTGTGGGCGTTCAACCTTTTGGTGGTCAGGGTTTATCGGGAACGGGCCTGAAGGCTGGTGGCCCCCACTATTTGCAGCAATTTGTGACCGAAAAAACAGTGTCTAATAATGTTACCGCCATGGGTGGCAACGCAAGTTTGCTGGCATTAAGTGATTCGTCGTAAATTTCAATCGTTACGGGTAGATACCTTTCATTAAACCTGAATAAACTCCAACGTATTACCATCTGGGTCTCTGCAAAATAAGGCCTTTCTTCCTGATCGACTGAGTGCGTATTCTACTCCTGCTTGTTCAAGACGTGTCATTAGATTTTCGAGAGATGAGACCCCTATCGCTATATGTCGATCGCGTCCACCATGTTGTGGTCGGGTAGTCATGGAGTCGGGGTTTGGAACTTCGAGTAAATGGATTTGCTGAAGGTCATTAATTTTAATCCACGCCCCCGGAAAGCCTAAATCCGGGCGTTGATTAATGAGTTGCATTTCTAATATATTAAGATAAAACTTCAATGACTGTGTACAGTCTTTTACGATAATACTTGAGTGTAGGATCCCCGTGTATTTCATTTGAGCGCTCGCTTAATAAATGTGTTATTCCTAGAAGTATTTCTAACATTCAATATGAATTGTGCAATAGTTTTTGAGAGTATATGCCAAGCTTAAAGCAACAGAATATTCAAAACGATTCTCAGGATGTGCTCTATCTTACAATTGATCAGGGTGGGCATGCGAGTAGAGCAATTGTCTACGATCAACGAGGTGTGCCATTAAGTACTTCCGTTTGCGAAATTGACACTTTCCAGCAAGGCAATAGAGTGGAGCATGATGCCCGGCAATTCATAGACAGTATTACAACGGTGATTGATGAGGTGTTATCGGAACTAGGTGATCGGGTTGCGGATATTTGTTGTGCGGGTATCGCTACTCAGCGTTCGAGCATTATCGCGTGGGATTCTGCAACGGATGAGATGTTAAGTCCCATTATAAGTTGGCAGGATAGGCGCGCTGTCGAGTTGTTGTCGCTAATCGATGGTTTTAGGGGTGAAACACGTGAAATTACGGGTTTGTTCCCTAATGCGCATTATGGGGCAACTAAAATACATTGGTGTCTGAAAAACATACCCGAAGTGCAGACCGCATTGGCGGAAAATAGGCTTCGTATTGCACCCGTCGCGAGTTTTATATTAAACCAAGTGCTTGTTGAGAAGCCTTATGTGGTTGACCCTTCAAATGGTTCGCGCACCATGTTATTAAATGTTCACGGGCATTGTTGGAGTGCAGATTTATTAGCAAAATTTGGAATTCCTCTTGAGTTATTACCTATGTATGTTCCTACTCAATGGGATTATGGGCATATTGCCTTTAAGGATTGCTTGATACCCGTGAATATATGCACAGGGGATCAGGCGGCTGCTTTTTTTGTGGACAAAGTTGCCGACTGTAACACTATCTATATTAATGCGGGAACGGGGGTTTTTATCCAGAAATTGCTCGATACCACGGCTGAAGAAGTGCCGCCACAACGGCTTTTGCAGAGCATTGTTTACCAAGATGAGCAAGAGAGTTTGTCGCTTATCGAAGGAACCGTTAATGGCGCGGGGCGTGCGCTGCAGTGGTTCGCAGACCAAGAGGGCATTGCGAACTTGGATAAAAGCTTGCTGAAATGGGTCAATGAAATAAAAGATCCGCCCTTGTTTTTCAACGGTATATCGGGTGTTGGCTCACCTTTTTGGGTTGCAAATTTTCAAAGTCAATTTAACCGGGCTGCTAGCACGCCAGAAAAATCGGTTGCCATTCTTGAAAGTATCGTCTTTTTATGTGTGGAAAATATTCTCAGAATGCCTCATGCGAATGTCAGGCATATTGTATTAAGTGGAGGTCTATCTCAGAACGCGGGTTTTTGCCAAAAACTGGCTAATCTTGCTGAAATTCTGGTATTGAGAAAGACACATTCTGAGGCCACTTGTAGGGGCTTGCGAAATTTACTGGCGTTAAAAAAGACGGAAAACATAGGGTTTTTGACTAACCAGAATGAGAAAAAGTTTGTATCAAAAAAAGACTTGGCCCTTAATGGGCGCTTTAACCAGTGGAGAAGTCAATTTTGCTCCATGATATCAGAGTCAAAATAACGCTATTAGGGGTAGAATAACGCATCAACAACATTGGTTTGAATGTGTATTTAAAGATTCAACAATTTATGAATAGGTTTTTTAAAGTGATCTATGATAGAGTTGTTTGTACGGTTATTATTCAGGAATTATCTGAGCTTATTTAGCCGTGTTTTACGTTGTTAATTCAGTCGATTAATTAAGAAATGATTAATTGTATAGGTTTGTTTGTGAAGATTTCATGAAGTGGCAGTCGAAATCTTATATTTAACTGCGCTTTAATGAACAGAATGTCATGGAATTTTAAGGTGTGAGGGTGTTGGTATGAATTTTATTCACAGTTTGAGAGCGTTTTGGTGGGTGCTGGTGGTGGGCATGATTTTAAGTGTGCCTGTATACTCGCAGGTTCTTTTCGAAGATGAATTTGATGATGGAGATCCTAAAACTGTCACCTATATAGATTCAATATCTGGTGAGGAAGTTACTAAAACCATGTATAGTGCAGGGGTTAGGGGGAGAGGGGCTCTAGTTTTTGCCGAAGCAGATGGTAAATTAGTTTTTAGCACTTCGGATATATTTGATGCATATGTCGTTGCCACCAGCTTGCCTGAGTTTAATTTCTACAATGATGCGCTCGGTTCTGGTGATCCTAATTTCGAACGTGTGTTTGAATTTAATGGCATAGAGTTTACCGCGAATGATATTCCGGCAAATCGGTCAGTGGTGTTTTCCGTAGGTGCTGACCCGCGAGATGGTATGTTATTTGGTCCACGAATCGATTTGCGCATTCGTGGCGATGGTTTTGTACAAGTTTTTAGGATTAAATCAAACGGTGACAGATCGAATGTTAACAAAGGCTTGCTGTGGTTGCCTCAAATACCTGCGCAAGTGGTTATCACCATGGATAATACAAATTATAAAGCCAAATTCGTTTTTGAAGGTGAGGAATCATCGCCTTATTTGACGTTGGGAACCCTAGAGGTTGAGGGGCCGCATCAGTTTACTGCCCAGGAATGGAAAAAGTTTTTTACTGATCCTGGTGACACTTTTTTTGGAATTAAGATGAAGGCCGCTGTATCAAGTGTGGTGAAGCAACCTACGCTCAAGCTAGAATCCATAGTTGTGACGGATGGTAACCCTTAGCCTTATTTTCCAGGAGGCTTCTCAGACAGCCTCCTAGGAGGCTGTTCTCGGTGTCATTAAGAGCTGCTAACGCAGCAAATAACCCGTTTAATCAAATGGTTATTTTGTGTGAGTTTAGTTTGGCTTAATTGTTTCTAATTGTTAAATCTCTCTCCTTTTTCTCTATTCAATTCACACGTGTTATATTCCTCTTTGATTTTGCGGCTTGCCGCAGATGCAAATTCTCATGCGTTGTATACGGATAGGTTTATTGATTTATGAAATATTTATTATTATTACTACTGACATTGTTTTTATATGCTTGTGATGGAAACACACCGTTGATGAAAGCGGTAATTGAGTCAGAAAAAGAACAAGTAGAGACTTTGCTAGCAAATGGCGCAGATGTAAACGAGAAGAATAACTATGGTTGGTCGGTTTTAATGCATGCAGTGCAAACGAATGATCTTGATATGGTGGAATACCTAATTGAGAAGGGTGCAGATATTGAAACAAAAGACTCCAATGAGTGGACGCCGTTAATAAAGGCATCGCAAAAAGGCTTAACTGAAGTGGTGGAGCTATTGCTCGCAAAAGGCGCTAATATTGAGGCGAGAAGTATCGATGGTTGGACGCCTTTACTCAGAGCTGTGTTACGAGAACAGAACGACACTGTTGAAGTTCTGCTAAAGCATGGTGCAAAGCTCCAAGTATATACGGATGATAGAAGGTCTCCATTAATGATTGCCGTAACTGAAAATCACACCGACTTAGTCAGAATGTTGCAAGAGGCGGGTGCAAGGCCATAAACAGTGTTAAAGAACGCGCAAAAAGGGAGAAGGTGAGAATGAAGTGGGGCCACGTGTTAGCGATTATAACTATTTTCATTGCCGTTTTTTCTGCATGTTCAGTCAATAAGCTTGAGAATGATACTGCTGTTGCTGACTATACGGTGGTTGGAGATCAGGGGGTTTATCAAGAAAAGGATACGAGAATATTTAAGCGAGAGCCTGTTTTTCATTCTCTCAGGGAAGATGGTATTCATGATCCTGCCAGTGAAGAACTCGCATTTTTACAAGAACCTCAAGCTTCTATGGAAAATTTTCCTTTTGACCGAAGAGGGGGGGTGAATTGGGTAGCCGCCATTGATGAGGGCATTATAAATCCACGAATGAGTCTACATGGTGATGAAGAAATGACTATCATGGATTTAGATATCATGTTTAAAGATACTGGACAAATGCCTTGGGTTAGGTTTCCCCATCTTGCGCATACTCGTTGGTTGGATTGCTCAAATTGTCACCCTGCTATTTTTCTCCCGCAAAAGGGAGGTAATCCAAAAATTGGGATGGATGCCATTATTGCTGGAGAATATTGTGGTCGATGTCACGACAAGGTCGCATTTGCATTATGGACCTGCGAAAGATGCCATAGTGTTCCGCATGAGGGTTCGCCTGCAGCCTGGTGGCGACAAGAAGATGGCCCCATGCCAGCAACAACAGTGGAAATAAAGAAAAAAGAAAGCGTAGAAATATTCTAGTTTATTTTGATTCGCTTTTGATCTTTTCTTCTATTAGCTTAATCACCTCATTAGATTTCGCATTTTCTGCCAGCATCAGTGCGGTAGACCCATCGTCATCGCGTATTGTGAGATCGATATTTTTCGATAATATAAAGCTTACAGTATCCGTATGTTGAAACTTAATGGCGGCCATTAGCGGTGTTCGCCCCTTTTTTCCGCGAGAATTGATGTTTACTCCGTAGCTTGTGAGTGCTTCTACAATCGGAGTGTGTCCTAAGCCTGACGCAATAAGCAAAGCCTTTTCTGCAGTTGCTGAACTGAGTTTTTCTTTGGCGCTTAATAATGCATTGGTTGCTCCGAGGTGCCCGAAAAATACGGCATTAGTTAACGCAGTCGCGTCATATTTATTGGTGATATTGATTTGTGCGCCTTCATCGACGAGCAACTGCACTGCTGCAGTGTGCCCTGCTGCTGAAGCCTCCATAAGTGGTGTCATGCCATCGATATCTTGAGAATCGATATTGGCTTGGCGTTCGAGTAATACTTTCATGGCATCCGTGTGCCCTGCTGCGGCTGCTAGTTGCAGCGAGGTTTTCGAATGTTTGTTTGATTGATCAACTTCTGCTCCTTGATCCAGCAAGACTTTTACGCGATCTGCTTGGCCTCTGGCGGCGGCAATATGTAATTCGGAATAAGTGTCGCCTGTGCACGCTGACATGGTCAACAGAGTCAAAGTGATGATAAATAGTTTAATTCGCATATCTAATAGTATGTCCTAGTCAATTTATAATTAAAGTTCTTCATAAAAAAAGCAAATCCAAGCCCGAAAGTATTTTCTCATTTGTATAAGGCTTGGTCACGAACTTTATGTCGATGATGCATATTATGAGATCAGTAAATAAAAGTTTTGTTGGCCCTAGGCTTAATTCTGTATGGCGTAAAAAGCGTAGTATGGTTTTATTGAGTACTCTCTCTTTGGTTGCGTTAAATACGTTATCTGAAACTTACTTGGAAATTTTTTACTGTTAGGATGAGAAGTTAGGCTTTTCTACACATATATAAGCGAATTATATCTTGTTAACGGTGTTATTTGAGTAGATTTTTGTATCGATACATTATAGTCTTCCGCACAGGGAAATGACTTGTATTGTAGAGTTTCCGCACGCAAACGCAATATTGTTACTAGAGGAGTGGATCATGGCGAAAAAAAAGGCAGCATCTAAAAAAGTGGCTTCAAAAAAGAAGGTCGTAGCAAAAAAAGTTTCTGCAAAAAAAGTGAAAGAGGCGCCTAAGAAGTTGGCGACGACTGCGATAGCTGAGCCTATGACTAAAACTCAAATGTACACTCAAATTGCGGATGATACCGGTCTAAGTAAAAAAGAAATTACGGCGGTTTTTGATTCTTATAACAATATTATTGATAGACATCTCAAAAAACGAAGTGGTGGTATATTCAAAATGCCTGGTTTATTTAAGATTAAAGTTGTTAAGAAGCCCGCGCAGAAAGCACGTAAAGGCATTAATCCCTTCAATGGCGAAGAGATGATGTTTAAAGCAAAGCCTGCACGAAATATCGTGAAAATATTACCTCTAAAAGCGTTAAAAGATATGGTTTAATTTATTCGTAGAGATTTTTGCACGAAAAATAGTTTTCGTTCTAGCGCCAAAAGTAGGCGTTTTCGGTGATGTAAAAGCAATTGTCGAGTTTGCTGGAGCAAATGAGGATTTTGAGTTCATTTTTCCTCAGCCTTCCTTGTTGGTGAATATCGTTGGGGCGGGAAATATGATCGTGCAAAGGTCTCTAGTAGATTTAAGCAAGAGCCTCCTCAAACGGAGGCTTTTTTATTTGCCCTATTATTAAAGTTATAATTACTCCATTCAGTTTGTTCCTTCTCCATTTCCCTTCTTGCACCATGTTGATGATCGCACTTTCTAAGGTCCTAAGATTTCCATTTGAAATTTAAGTAAAAGTTATTTTGGTCGAGATAACCTACATGGAAAAATAGACAAGGAAATCATGGTTAACAAGCAATATTCAATATCAGTAGCTATATGTTTGCTCACGCTATTAGCCTCTTTTGCAGCAAACGCTTGGGATCGCCTTGAGCAATTGCCGGTGCCCTCAAGTAGAGTCTTAGAGAAATCAGAAGAATCGCGTTTTAATCAGTCGGTTAGTGAGCTGGTGAGAGGTAACACGGTATTTGCGCGAAGCGTTCTTACACCGTTAGCGGATAGTGGGGTGGTGGATGCGCAAATGGCTCTCGGCACGATGTTGCTTCAATCGGAAAATTTAGCTGAGCGTAAGGATGCCATAAAGTGGATGTATTATGCAGCCCACGATGGAAATTGGCGTGCTCAACTTGTGGTATCTAATACCTTTAGAGATGGTAAATACACCCCTGTAAATTTTGATCGCGCGCGCGACTGGTTACGTCGAGCTAAGACTGGCGCAGAAAAAAACGTTATTGAAGAAGAGTACCACGCGCTCAACTCAGCTGTTATGGATGCAGCTGCGAAAGCAGTAGAACGTGCAGATTATCCCAAAGCACAATCACTATTAACGTATTTAGCTGAAGATGGAGTTGTTGAGGCGCAAGAGAAGTTAGCGAAATTATACAGTAATGGGTTTTTAGGTGAAAAGTCTAATAGTGAGGCCGACTACTGGATAAGAAAAGCAGCTAAGAATGGTTCTAGGAACGCTCAGTATGCATTGGCTATTGAGAATTTGGATAATCCTAAAGCGAGCGCAGAAGCGAAATTAAAATCATTTGAATTGCTGAAACAAGCTGCAACTCCTGGCCCTGCAGATGCTCAATATCGCTTAGGACGCTTATATCTCACGGGAGCCATCGCCGTTCACGATAATAAACAAGGGATATTTTGGTATCGGATGGCTGCAGAGCAGGGTCATGTGGACGCGCAATATTCTTTAGGCGTGCGCTATGTTCTTGGAGAAGGTGTTAATAAAGATGATTTTGAAGCTCATCGTTGGTTTAGGCGTGCAGCGAATCAAGGGTTTGCAAAAGCAATGCATAATCTAGCGCTAACTTATCTCTATGGGATAGGAACGGGGCAGCAAGCTGATATGGCAGACCAGTGGTTTAGGTCGGCTGCTAGTCACGGGATCAAAAAATCATATACTTTTCTCGATCAAAAATTACCGCCAAAAAATCAGCCGAATATCGTGCAAGCAAAACTGAGTACTGCAGTGACAGTACCTATGAATCAGAAAAAAAAACACCGCTTAAACACTACAAAAAAGCTTAAGCAACGAAACACAAATCAGCAATTTATCACTGTGAAAGGCGGCGATTGGTTTCTCAATTTGCCTAACTCAGGCTATACATTGCAAGTGTTATCAGCCGCTCATAAGAATAGCGTCAATCAGTTTTTTAAAAATAACGGCATGAAAAAAAGTGCTTATTTGCATTATATTGACCGATCAGGAAAAAAGAAACTACATGTTATTCAATATGGATTTTACAGCACTCTGAAAGAGGCTAAAACCTTGGCAAAAAACCTGTCGAAAAAAAATAAGTCGCTCAAACCTTGGATTAGAGATGTTAAGACAATTAAAAGAAAAATTGCCAATTTATAGGATGAATGAAAACGAATGAGATTTATTGCATGGGATACGCTGATCGGAGTATTTGCAGGTTTTGGCTTATTCGCCTATGCCGTGTATTCATCGACCGACAATTCGATGATTTTTTTGAGCATAGCCAGTTTATCCATGGTTATAGGAGGAACATTTTCAGCAACTCTCATTTCATATCAATTTATGCATGTGTATAAAACGATAAAAGCATTATTTGGGATATTAGTTCCACATCGAGTGAGCCCAGGTTCCTTGTTTGCAGACGTAGGGCAGTTGTTAAAATGGAGTCAAGACGTTAGACAGCATGGCCCAGCGATCTTAGATGAAAAGCTTGAAAATGCTGACGCAAATAAACTGGATGATTTTACGCGCTATGGTTTAGGTCTATTAGCCAGTGGCTATAAGGGGGAAGATCTTAGAGACCTTTTATTTGAATTTACTGAGACTATGTATGACCGTGCGCAAGTTCAAGTAGGGGTGCTTAAGACAATGGCAGCCTTTGCTCCAGCCTTTGGGATGATTGGAACCTTGGTAGGGCTGGTGATTATGCTGGATAACTTAAAAGCGGATGTGAGCCAGCTTGGGCAAGGATTGGCATTGGCTCTCATTACGACGCTATATGGAGTGATCTCTGCAAATCTAATATTTAAACCAGCGGCACTAAAAACAGATCAAAAGACAAATGTAATGCGCTTTAGAAATAGTCTTATCGCTGAAGGCTTTGTAATGCTGAGTCAGAAAACGGATCCCATGAAAATGCAAGATAAACTCAATAGTTATCTTGACCCGAAAATTCATTTTGATTTGTTATCGCAGAATGCAATAAACAAAGGCAAGTAGTTATGTCGGTATTAAAAAAAGAACTAAAAATTCTTCGGCGTAAAAAAAAACGAGAAGACCATTCCGCAGATGACTGGTTGATGACTTATTCAGATGCCGTCACATTGCTGATGACATTTCTTATTTTGCTGTTATCGGTATCCACTATTGATCAATCAAAATTTGACCAGGTGGTTGAGTCGATAAAAGAAGATGGTTTCGATAGCTCGAAAGAATTTGTATCACCGTTTGAAGTGCTTAAAAATAATTTGGATCAGATTACAGACGATTACAATTTAGCAGAGAATATGACCGTTACTCGACAACCGAAGGGGGTGACTATTGAGCTAGCCTCGTCTAGTTTATATCGTGCAGGATCAGCAGATATACAGGGTAAATCTATTCAAGCTCTTAGTGAGGTGGCAGATGCTATTAAAAATTTCGAATATGAAAACTATCAGGTAGAAATAGAGGGGCATTCCGACAATGTAGCCATTCACACGAAGCAGTTTCCATCGAATTGGGAATTATCGGTAAACCGAGCAACGAATATAGTACGCCACTTTTTACGTGAAGGGGTTGATTCTCAGCGCTTGAAAGCGGCGGGATATGCGGATACAAAACCTAAGGTGCCAAATTTAGATGTTGCTGGAAATGCCATACCTGAAAACCAGGCGATTAACCGACGTGTGGTAATACACGTTGTCAGAAAGGAAAGCTAGGCACAGAGTATGTTGTTACTCAGCTCAAATAAGCGTGTAGTTATATCAATACATAAGAGTATTTTTTTTATCATTGGCTTACTCCTTTCATTTGGTGTAACGGCAGAAGATTTGAGTGAAAGTATTCAGGTGCAGCGTCTTAAGCTAAGCGATAGAGATAGAGAATTGCTCAAAAATATTGATGCGCAAGAAAAATTTATGGCGCTCTTGGGCTCTCCGGGAATGCTTTCAGTAGAGACCTTAAACGAGATCGAGTTTAATACCAGAAAAATTGCATTTTACCGATTCAATGATCGGCAGTACAGAAACTTTCCGCGTGTTTTTTATGACGTCATTGAGCAAAGACTAATGGATAAATTTTTACGGCCAAAACGATTTTCGGTACATGAATGTTTTGAGTGTAAAACAACACGAGTGTTACTCAAAGAAAAACAGTTCTCGATATTACGCCAATTAGACTCAAATAAAAATTTGGCGGATGTAGGTGAAAAAATAGGTGTTGATAGCTTTGTATTATGGGAAGCCTATATGTATAAGGGCGAACCGGTGTTGAATCTTAGGGTGGTTTCGGCTGTTGATGGGCGGGTTGTATGGAGTAGGCAATACCAAAATGAACCTGATTATGAATACGAATGGGAGTTTTATTCATCGCTGTGGGGCTTAAAGACCTCAAGACAGTCCACGGGGGCGGAGGCTGATATTAGTATTTCCCCTTTGTTAGACTTTGGAATACGCACCTTAACTCGTTCAACTATTACTAGGCGTCTCTATTATGGTTACGGAATTGAGGCATTTTTGAATACATCAGACCGAGATAAAATTGCCCTATTTGGCCTCGCTTTAAGTGCCAAGCTTGCTTTAGAGCTGGATGCGATGTTGGGAATTGAACGGACTAGCTACGGTAATTGGCTGATTTATGGCTCTATTGCTCAAGCATTGGTAAAAAGTAAACCGGTTATTATCAGTAAGGGTGGCTTGGAGGTAAGGATGAATCGCCGCAGTTATGTATCGATTGGCGGAGTCTTCCTGTTCTCAACCGAGTTTGGTTCGGCTCCGCTCGTTGGGTATTCAAACACCGCTACGTTGGGCGGATTATCATACGAGTTAACATTTGGATTTAGGTTTTAGGTGAATGCGATGAGTGGGCGTTCAAATTATATTTTCCATCAACTAGTGATATTGACTGTTTCAGTAATTCTTCTAAATGCTTGCTCGTATAGTTGGCCTAAAAAAGATATTCCTAAGCCCGTAATGATGAATGATATTCAGCAGGAAATGAAATCCAACAAGCAGCGTATCAAGCAATTGAATGAGCCAGGAATGATTCATATACAGCGCCATACAAAAGAATATTCCATTAGCATGGTTTTGGATGCAAGTGACGAAAATATTTACTTTGTAATGGATCTTCCGCAAGACGAAACCGATGAAGCTATGCATGAAGATGAGGAGAATACGGAAGCAGCCGAGTTGTTGCCTAAAGAGGAAGAAAACCCTAAAGAAGTCGATGAAACCCGTGCAAGTAAATACGTATTATATGCACAGACTTACTTTTTTGAGAAAAAATATTCACGCGCATTGGAGGAGGCTACTCGGGCTACTGAATACTCCCCAAACTCGGCTATTGCGCATTCTCTAAAAGGTTCAATTCACTATAAGTTAGGGGAGCGAGAAAATGCGCGAAAATCATGGAAACGGGCACTTGCTATCGATGAGTCTCTGCATAATGTTAAAACGATGTTAGAGCAGCTAAAAGCCAATGAGAAATAACTTGTGAGCTGCTGATGAAACAATATGCTAATAAAAGACTCTTTCTAAAAATCCTATTTTTTTGCCTAATGGTTAGCCTGTTGATTGGCTTGATTATTCATGGTTTGGCCGCGGAAGAAATTGAGCGTAAAACCCGAGTGAGTGAATTGGCAACCACTAAGTTTGCTCAGAATTTGGAGCAGCGACTATCAAGAGACATTAGGTCGTACCTGAATCATGAGTTTTTTATTATTCAGGTTAATGTGCAGCTGGATAATGTGGAAACCTATAAACAAAAAGAAGTTTTAACGGAGATTAAAAACCCAGCCATTGAAAATCAGCAAAAGCTTCCTGAAGAGAATCCCCGCTCAATAAAGCAACCCACAAAAGAAGAATTCATTTCACAAATGGAATTGGATACTGAGGATGGAATCAGTGAAAATATATTGGAGCACGCCCTCGGGATGAATGCCCCTTTGCCTGGTTTGCCGTTACCTCAAGTCGTGTTTGATGAGAGTAAGCAGAAAGAAAAGCAGACAAAAAAACCTAAACCTCGACCTGTAGATCAAGAACAACAGGTAACCGCATCACCTCCCCCCCCTCCCCCTAGATATAGAAAGGAGATTGAAGAAAAGTTAATCGGATCTAGAGAAGAAATAAGACAGTTGCGGGTAAAAATAATGCTGGATGATCATGTGACGCCTGAGCAAGAGACATTTATACGTAACTTGGTGATCGAAAAGGCAGGTCTTTCATTTTTTCGTGGTGATGAAATAAAAATTCTACGGTCAAAATTTCCGGCCGCATCCATTTTAGATGAGCCTTTAGAAGTGCCTTTAGAGGAGTCGCTAGAGAATAACTCAGCAGAGGAAGTAATCCCCGTTCCTGAAGTTCAGCCTTGGTGGCAAGAATATTGGCCTTATATTCTTGCTGCAGGCCTTTTGATCGTTCTTCTTTTAGTATTTCTAATGATGAGAATGAGTAAGTCAAAGGTCGTAGAAGAGGAACCCGTATTAGAGTCTGAAACGACGAAAAAAGTGGAAGAATTAATTGATAAAATGCATCAAAAAGAAGATGTGGTCAATGAAAATAGATTAGGTGCGATTAAAGAGGAGTTAGTTAGTCTCTCGGTTACTGATAAGGATTTGGTCAGCGAACAGATTAAGGAATTGCTTAATAGTGGAGCGGAAGAGAGTCTTGATAAATTATCGATATTATATCGATTGCTAGGAGAAGGTTTATTTAAAGGTTTGGCAGTCACCGCTTTGACACCTGAAAAGAAAGTTGCGATCGCCGCTAAGGCATTGGATCAAGATGAGTCCATGAGTTTTGATGAACAGCTTGAATTAGCTGAATCAGCTTATCAATTATTGATGCAGCGTCATTATTATCAACAGAATGATATGCAAAATGAAGTACGGCCATTTGCATTTCTAGAAAAACTAAATGACGATCAGATTCTTTTTCTATTGAAAGAAGAAGACCTCAAAGTGAAGGCCTTAGTTATGTCACAGATTTCTTCGGATCGGGGCGCGGGTTTGTTAAAACGTTTTCCTGATAAAGGGCGCAGCAGAATAGCAATGGAAATAAGCAATTTTGCCAAGCTTCCAATAGCTGCATTTCGTGACATAGCGAACCGATTAGCCAAAAAATCGGTTCATGTTCCCAGTTTTGCTAATCTAGAGGTAGACGGTCTAGATCTTCTTACTGATATGCTTGACCACATGGGTACGGCAGAAGAAACTTCTTTATTAAAATCTCTGAAGCGTGATAATCCCGATCTCTATTATCAAATTAAAGAAATTTACATTAGTTTTGATGATATCGTTAAAATACCCAAAATGGGGCTTAAAAATCTTATTCGAGAATTTGAGCGTGAAGATTTGGCGCTGGCTTTGTATGATGCCGACGAAAAATTCAAGCAAGTTATATTAGAATCAATGTTAGAGCGTCCGCGAGCGATGTTGCAGTCTGCAATAGATGGATTGAATAGTCCTGACCCTGACGCTATTCAAATCGCGAAACGTTTGGTATCTCGTCGTGCTCGCGTTATGCTTAAGTCGGGAGCATTTACTATGTCTGTACGTGAAAATGTTAAGGAGTTAAAGTCAAGATCAGCTTGATGCAAGTTTTTAATAAAAAAATAAGTTAAGTGGGTTCTAAAACAAACTCTTGGTTTTTATGATTATAGATGACGCGGTTTCTACCATCGCGTTTTGCTTGATATAAACATTCATCTGCTTCTTGAAGCAATTCAATGCCTAGGCTCTCTGGATCAGTGTTGTTGCTCATGTTTTGTAGTGAAGAGATTCCAATCGAAATGGTTATATTAATGATTTCTCCTGAAGAAGCGATGAAGTCTTTTTGAGCAACAGATTGACGAATGCGATCCGCAATTTCATAAGCGCTATTTAGTGGGGTGTTAATAAGTAAGGCCGCGAATTCCTCGCCGCCATAACGCGCCAGAACATCGCTCACTCGAAGTTGCAGGCGTATTAAATTTGATACTTCACGCAAGATGGCATCCCCTGTTTGATGTCCGTATGTATCATTGACATGTTTGAAATGATCGATGTCAAAAAATAGAAACGTGAGCGAGTTTTTACTTCTTTGGCTCGCAGTAATTTCTTCGTACATACGTTGATCAAAGTATCTTCTATTATTGACCCCGGTGAGTCCATCGGTTAAACCTACTCGTTTTAGACGCTCACTATTGATAACATTTTTTAAGCATGCTGTGAAAATATCAGAAACACGTTGGAGAAATTCAGATCCGCTGCCAGGAGTAAAGCGGTCTTTGTTGCTGGCAATATTGAGGCTGCCGCGTAATTCTCCTTTTCTTATCATTGGAAGAAAGGCGCAGCTTTGAGGTTTGGATCTGTCATATGGAAACATAAACCCATTTTCTTTTTCGTTATATGCACCTAGTATTGCTTTTGGGCTTAATCCATAAAATGATTCTACTGCATCGAGGCTGTCAACGAGAATAATGTCTGGGTGTTCTTCTAGAGTTACATTTTCCTCTTCTAGTATTCGTCTGCATTCATATTCCGGGTCATGAATAATGACGCTGATTCGATCATGCTGATAATTAAATCTAAATTCGTAAACCATCGATTGCATTAAATCGAATAGACGAGTACAGGCAATTAACTTAAGTTCTAAATTTTGAAAACGCTTTAGTTTTTCTTCGTTTTGGCGAGCTTTTGTGACAAAGGCTTTGAGTTGTTTGCGTAGACGTTGATTTTCAGCATAGAGTGACTCGTCTTTATTATGAATGTTTTTTTTCATCGGGTCGTCATCATAAATTGCAATGCGTTATTATTTTTTAACGGTATTTTGTCATGGTTATTAAAAAATTTAGAATGAATTTTATTTTTGTAAAATTTGCTCAGGGTTGCACTATTAACTTAGCTGCAAAAATATATAGTGCATCAATCGCATTTCAAAAAACAGAATATGTACAGTCGTATTCCCTATAAGGGATGTGCTGATAAATCAGATACAGTAGTAATGCACTATATATACCCGTAGATACAAAAACAGGCTTAATAATATTTAGATTGAAAGTTATATAAAAGCAATGACTTATAAAATAATCTCGTTAGATAAAGTGGCTCTTGTGGCAAAAAATAAGGATGGGAGCTTATAAATATTTTAGTTTATGGTGATTTTCCTACAAAAGACTTTTGTTGCATTTTTTTCTTAAGATCTTCCATTGTGAATGTTGATTTAGCTGTTTTAGGTATGTTGACGGAAAAAATATTGGGTATTTGTACTGCTGAAAGATGGTCTTTTTTGATCACTAAATGATATGCACCTCGGGGCATTAACGGAGGAATGTTAAGTTGAATTTCGGTGTTTTGTTGAGTGATATTAATAGACGGCGGGAGTACGGCAGAAGAAAGTATATTATCACCTGCAAAATAGATTTCATCATTGACTATTGCGAGCTTGCTTATTGCTTGGGCTGAGACGATTTCTGTTTCTAATCGAAGCTGTTGGTGTTGGTATTTCAAGATCACGAGTTTATGCTCATCTAACGTGAGAAAGATTTTATCTTCGTGCGTTTTAAAGCCGGTGATTTTTTCGCTAAGCGGATAAAAAGCAGTTTTAACGTTTTGCTCTGTCTCTATATTAAACAGCTTAATTCCATAGTGAGAGCGAGCGGTGACTAAGAAGTGTTTAAGTTTTGCTAAAAATTCAGGTCTTTCATTTGAAATCTGTTGGTTTTTCTGAACTCCTGCTATCAGGTCTTTGACGGTTGTGGTGACTACGCCGAATCGACTGTCGCTTACATAGAGATTTTTTTCATCAATGCTTAATGCGTTTGCACGAAAATCTATCGTTCTGATAAAAACAGGTTTGTCGGGTATCGAAATATCATACGCGGCCAAAGACTTTCCTTTTTGCCCGGCTAATAAGGTATTGCCATTTAAGACTAATTGATCGATGTCATTTTTCATAGCAATTTGATTGATCCAGATACTTTGAAATGGGTTGGCAATGTGCGCAACCACTAGCCCTCCATCACCAGCAGCGATATAGGCATAGTCATTTTTTATTACAATGTCTTTTGCAGTGCCTGGAAAATCCACCCCGGTTACCCATATCGGATTTAAAGCGTTTCGATTATCAAATACTTGCATGCCGCGAGAGCCGTTTGCAAGAAATAGATATTTGTTTTTAATCGCTATTTTGTGAATTTTTCCTTTTGTTTGATAGGCTCCAATTAAGTGCGGAGTGTGATTTTGAGAAACATCAAATAGTTTGATTCCACCCCACCAGTCGAGAACATAGGCAATATCATTTTTTTTGTTGATGCCCCATGCAAAGCCGCGAGTGTCATAATGGGATAAGATGACGGGTTTTTTTAAGTTATTAACATCAATGACATGAATGCCGGCCTTCCACGATGCAAGATAAAGCTTGTCTTTATCTAGTGATATGCCGCGCGAATTACCCGGAACTTTTAAGTGAGAAATGACTTTGGGTTTCGTTTCGTTGCTTATGTCGAGGATGTATAAACCATCATCAAAAAAGGCTACAAAAGCGGTATTTCCTCGAATCTCCACATCTTCAGCAAATCCCCCCGGAGAGAACTGTGCAATTTGGCGCGGGGATTTTGGGTTTTTAACATCGAATAGTAGAAGACCTGATTCATCATCAGCAATAAATGCGGTTTTGTTCTTTACCTTGATAGCCCAAGCTTTGCCTGGGGTGTCGAAGCTGCCAAGCAGTTTGGGTTTGCGCTCATCTTTTATATCGACTATGTGAAAGCCGCCGCGATGGGAGGCTATATAAAGTGTGTCGCCTTTTAAATCCATGGTATAAGCAAGTCCGCTTAAGGGGAGATGGGCTATAAAGATGGGCTTTAAGGGATTTGTTACATCAACGATTTGCAAGCCATGGTCATCATCACAGATAAAAGCAAAGCCGTTTCTGACGATAACTCCCTTGGGAGAGCCGGGTGTGTGAAAACTGGATAATAATTTTGGTTCACGTGGCTGGCTAACATCGTAGATGTGCATGCCGGAAAACCAGTCAGCAACATACATTAAGTTGTTTTCGAGATAAGCGCGCCGACTACCTCCCATATTAACTCCAAAATTACTAATCACTGGGCTGCTTGCGACCGAGAAGTCTACTTCGATGATGCGTTTATTGGTATAGATATGTGCGATGTTATTTATCAACTTAATGAGCAGAGGAGTTGTATTGAGTCGAAAGTTGCTGATGAGCAGTGGGCCGTCAAGATTGGAAGTATCAAAAAGAGTGAGAACGCCATCATCGCTATAGGTTAATACTTGTTGGTCTTCATTTGCAACATGGGT